>CAZTKF010000099.1:0-10549 GCA_964614205.1 uncultured Loktanella sp.
TACGGCCAAGAGATTTTAAGTCTCCAGTGTCTACCATTCCACCACGCGGGCACAGGGTTATTCCTATGCGCCCCCGCACGCCGCGGCAAGCGGTGATCAAAGGTCGGTGCCGATTGGTTCGGTCAGCAGCGCACGTTCGTGCAGCCAGGGGTTCATCTGCACGGCCGTGCGCAAGACAACCTGCGCTTCTGCGTTGCGGCCCAGACCCATCAGGGTTAGCGCTTTGCCCGACAGTGCTGCAATGTGATTTGGTGTGATGTCCAGCGTACGATCCAGATCAACCAAGGCAGCCTCAAAATTGCTACTGAGATAGTTCACAAACGCGCGTTGATTATAGCCCTCGGCATAATGCGGGCAGTATTCGACCAGGCGGTCAAACACATTGCGGGCCCCCAGAAAATCATAGCTCGACCGGCGCGACATACCCTCATCAAGCATCGATTGCGCGATTTCATCGGGTGCGTCGGTCCAGATTTCCCACAATTCACGGTTCAGCACCTGCGCTTCGCCTTCGCCGCGCGCCTGTCCAAGTTCAACAATAATCTCTGCGGTCCGCTGGCTATGGTCAGGAACGGCCGGGCATGTTTCAGCCAGCACTGGCGTTCCCATCAGACAGAGAGGTAACAGGTGTTTCATGGCCCAATACTTGCGGCGCCAGCCCCATGGGTCAAGTCAGCCGGGTGCGACCGGTGTGATACCCTCTTCCTTCACAGCCTGCATCGCGACATAGGTCGACGTGTTTGAGACATGTGGCAAAGTTGATATTTTCTCAGCTAAAACAGCGCGATACCCCGTCATGCCGGCAGTTCGCACCTTCAGAAGATAGTCGAAAGCCCCTGCGATCAAATGACACTGTTCGACTTCAGGAACCAAAAGAACCGCATCATTGAAGGCCGCAAGGGCGCTTTCGCGCGTGTCCGACAGCTTGACCTCGACAAAGGCCACATGATCCCGGCCCAAACGGATCGGATCATAAAGCGCACGATAGCCGCGGATGACGCCCTGCTCTTCCAACCGCTTCAGGCGCGCCTGTGTCGGCGACTTTGACAACCCGATCCGGCGCGCAAGCTCGGTCACACTGACCCGCCCCTCGACGGTAAGAATGTCAAGAATCTTGCGGTCGAATGCATCAAGATCAGAAAGCGTTTCGGCCATGAATTGCGCCTCTATTTGGTCTGATTACCTAGCAAGATGACATAATGCAGTCGGATTGCCTAGAATTAATCACGTATTATGGGCGAACCTATTGGAGTAACCTGCCATGCCCCGCGATCACAGTTCGGATATCCGCCACCAGATTGACCTGTCCATGTACATGGACGAAGCACAAGCCGTGGACGCTCTTGTCGCATCGGCAAAGCTCTCGGTCGCCGACCGCGCACGCATCTCTGCCCGCGCAGTCGATCTGGTCACACAGATCCGCAACAGTTCCGATCCGGGTCTGATGGAAGTGTTTCTAGCCGAGTATGGCCTGTCCACCGATGAAGGCATTGCGCTGATGTGCCTGGCCGAAGCTTTGTTGCGTGTGCCTGACGCCGAAACGATGGATGAATTGATCGAGGACAAGATCGCACCCTCGGACTGGGGCAAACATCTGGGCCACTCGGCATCATCACTGGTGAATGCTTCAACTTGGGCACTGATGCTGACGGGCCGTGTTCTTGATGACGAACAACCGGGCCTGACGCGCCACCTGCGCAGCGCCGTAAAACGCCTTGGCGAACCTGTGATCCGCACCGCCGTTGCCCGCGCCATGCGTGAAATGGGACGTCAGTTTGTCTTGGGCGAAGATATTGGCAAAGCCATGAAGCGCGCTGAGGGCATGCAGGCCAAAGGATTTACCTATAGCTATGATATGCTTGGCGAAGCGGCGCGCACGGAAGCGGATGCCAAAGGCTATCACCTTGCCTATTCCCGCGCGATCAGCGCGATTGCAGAACATTGCACCCACGACAGTGTTGCCGAAAACCCCGGTATCTCAGTGAAACTCTCGGCGCTGCACCCCCGATACGAGGTTGCGCAAGAGGCGCGCGTCAAGGCGGAACTGGTGCCGCGTGTGCGCGCGCTTGCCCTTCTTGCCAAATCAGCCGGAATGGGATTCAACATCGACGCCGAAGAGGCTGACCGCCTTTCGCTGTCTCTTGATGTGATCGGCGCAGTTCTGTCCGAACCGTCACTTGCCGGCTGGGAAGGCTTTGGCGTCGTCGTGCAGGCCTATGGCCAACGCGCCCCGCTGGTCATTGACTACCTCTACGACATGGCAACGCGTCTGGACCGCAAAATCATGGTCCGGTTGGTCAAGGGCGCCTATTGGGACGCAGAAATCAAACGCGCGCAGGTCGAAGGTATTGACGGTTTCCCTGTCTTTACCGCCAAGCAACACACCGACATCAGCTATATCGGCAACGCCCGTAAACTGCTGGGGATGACCGATCGCATCTATCCGCAATTCGCCACACACAACGCCCACACCGTCGCCGCTGTTCTGGACATTGCCGGACAAATGGGCCGTGGCGCGGACGCCTATGAGTTCCAACGCCTGCACGGGATGGGCGAGACGCTGCACACCATCGTCCTGAATGCGCAAAAGACCCGCTGTCGGATCTACGCCCCTGTTGGCGCGCATGAAGACCTGCTGGCCTATCTGGTACGCCGCCTGTTGGAAAACGGCGCAAACTCCAGCTTCGTCAACCAGATCGTCGACGAAGACGTCCCACCCGAGGTTGTGGCCGCATGCCCCTTTACCGGTATCGGCCACGGCCCGAACCTGACCAAAGGTCCTGACCTGTTCCAGCCCGAGCGGATGAACTCCAAGGGCTGGGACCTGACGCACAAACCCACGCTTGAGGACATCCATACCGGACGCGCCCGGTTCCAGACGGCACAATTCAAGGCGCATCCGCTCACTTCATCTTGGCCGGCAAACTCCCGCCGGAAGCTCCGGCATCCGCAACCCGTGACAAACCCGGCAATTCCGGGCGATACAGTGGGCCATGTGCAGATCGCGGCGCCGGAGGACATCGCGACAGCCCTTGACAGCGCGACCCCCTGGACTGCGGAGGTAAAAATCCGTGCTGCCGCGCTGAATGCGGCCGCTGATGCCTACGAAGCCCATGCCCATGAACTCTTTGCAATTCTGTGTCGCGAAGCGGGCAAATCGCTGCCCGATGCCGTAGCGGAATTGCGCGAAGCCGTGGATTTCCTGCGTTACTATGCCGCCCGGGCCCGCCCGGACCAAGAGGCGCGCGGCATCTGGACCTGCATCAGCCCGTGGAATTTCCCGCTGGCGATCTTCACGGGGCAGATTGCGGCGGCTCTTGCCACCGGCAATGCGGTTCTGGCGAAACCGGCGGAACAAACACCGCTTATCGCCACACGTGCGGTGGCGCTGATGCATCACGCTGGGGTTCCCCTCGATGCGTTGCAATTGCTGCCCGGTGGCGGCGAGATCGGCGCGGCCCTTACCGCGGACCCGCGGATCAATGGTGTCGCTTTCACCGGATCAACCGCAACGGCACTCAAGATCCGCAGCAACATGGCCACACACTGCGCCCCCGGCACGCCCCTGATTGCCGAAACAGGCGGCCTGAATGCAATGATCGTGGATAGCACGGCCCTGCCGGAACATGCCGTGCGGGACATTGTCAACGGCGCGTTTCAATCTGCAGGTCAGCGCTGTTCTGCCTTGCGCTGTCTTTATGTACAGGAAGATATCGCCGACAGTCTGCTGAAAATGCTGAAAGGCGCGATGGACGAACTGCGCCTTGCCGACCCTTGGCATCTTTCGACAGATGTGGGGCCTGTCATTGACGACGCCGCATACAAAGGAATTGCCGATCATATCGCAACGGCCAAATCCGAGGGGCGGATCATCCATCAGCTTGCCGCACCCCGCGACGGTCATTTTATCCCGCCTACTGCCATTCGCGTGGCCGGAATCGAAGAGATGACAAAAGAAATCTTTGGCCCCGTGCTGCACGTGGCCACATTCAAAGCGTCCGAGCTGGACAAGATCATCACAACCATCAACGGGACCGGCTATGGTCTGACATTCGGGTTGCACACGCGCATTGACGACCGCGTGCAGACAATTGTCGAAAAGGTGACGGCCGGCAATATCTACGTCAACCGCGACCAGATCGGCGCAGTGGTCGGCAGCCAGCCCTTTGGTGGCGAAGGGCTGTCCGGTACCGGCCCCAAAGCGGGGGGCCCACATTACCTGCCGCGCTTTACAGCCCAACCCGCACCCCACGTTGGTGGATCTTGGGAGGCGGCAAGCGACATCAAAGCGCTCAAGAGCCGGATTGCACAGACCCACACACCTGTGATGGAAGCACCCACAGACTTGCCCGGGCCGACAGGCGAATCCAACCGGCACAGCACGCATCCTCGTGGCCCCATTTTGTGCCTGGGACCGGGGCCGAAGGCCGCACAGCAGCAGATGGATGCGGTCCACCAGCTTGGCGGGATCGCCATCAGCACGGACGGCGAGTTGACGCCAGCCCAGCTCGCCGAAATTCCAGCACTTGGCGGTATTCTCTGGTGGGGCGATGAACAAACCGGCCGTGCTTTGGAAACAGCGCTTAGTCAGCGTGAGGGGCCAATCATCGCGCTGATCACCGGTATGCCCGACAGGGCGCATGTGCTGCATGAACGCCACGTGTGCATCGACACAACCGCAGCGGGCGGAAACGCTGCACTGCTGGCAGAGGTCGCGGGTCAAGCTTTGACTTGACCGCTGCCTCCGGTTCGGGGACGGTCGCGTCATGTTTCCGATCCGCGACCATAACCCTTCCGAGCGCACACCTTACGTGACACTGAGCCTGATTGCCATCAACGTGGTGATTTTCTTGGTGGGTCTGACACTGTATCAGGACCAACGTGCACTTTCGCAGTTGTACTACGACTATGCGCTTTTGCCGGTCCGGCTTTCGAACGGCGAGAATTACACAGCACTCTTGACCTCGATATTCCTGCACGGTGGCTTCATGCATCTCGCAGGCAACATGCTGTTCTTGTGGATCTTCGGCGACAATCTGGAAGACGAGATGGGACATGTTCCCTTTCTGCTGTTCTATCTTGTCTGTGGTATCGGTGCGTCACTGGCACAATTCGCGGTCGATCCGCTTTCAAACATTCCGACAGTTGGCGCCTCTGGTGCGATCGCAGGTGTGATGGGGGGCTACCTGTTGCTTTTCCCCAAAGCGCGGGTCGATGTCTTTGTCTTCTTCATCGTCTTCTTCCGCGTCTTCCCGATACCGGCCTGGATCATGCTGGGGCTCTGGTTCGCGTTGCAGCTTTTCAGCGGCATCAACGTTGATACCTCAAACGGCGGTGTCGCTTACTGGGCCCATTCCGGCGGGTTCGTCATCGGGTTGTTCCTGACCCTGCCTCTTTGGTTCAGGCTTGGCGGCGGATTGTACTGGCGGCAGACACACGGGCACCCTCCGCACCCCGAAACACGCTACGGACGCAGCAACATTCCGACCGTCAGGCGCTAGTTCTGGCGGATCACCTTGGCAAAGGTTTCAAAAATCGGCGCGTTGGCACAGATCAACTGGCCATCGCCGAGCAGGTCGCCCTCTGGGTTCAGGGGCTCCAAAATTCCGCCTGCCTCGCGGACGATCACAATCCCCGCGGCAATATCCCATGCATGCAAACCACGCTCCCAAAAGCCGTCATAGCGGCCAGCCGCGACATAGGCCAAGTCAAGCGCGGCGGCACCGAAGCGGCGCACCCCGGCACATGCGGGCAAGATACGCGCCAGATCCTGAATCGTTTCCGGCAAATCTGCACGACCGGCAAAAGGCAGACCAGTCGCAAAAATGCTTTCGATCATCCGGTGGCGCGCCGACACCCGCAGGCGGCTTTCGTTCATCCATGCGCCACCGCCTTTTTCCGCATAGAACATTTCGTCCTTGGCCGGGTCATAGATCACGCCTGCAACGATCTGGCCCTTGTGTTCCAGGGCAATTGATACCGCCCAATGGGGCAAGCCATGCAGAAAATTCGTAGTGCCATCCAGCGGGTCAACGATCCAGCGGCGGGTCGGGTCCTCGCCTTCGATTTCCTTGCCTTCCTCGCCAAGAAATCCATAGGTCGGGCGCGCATGCATCAGTTCTTGCTTGATCAGCGCTTCAGCGGCTTTGTCGGCACGGCTGACAAAATCACCGGGTCCTTTTGCACTGACCTGCAGGTTCTCAACCTCACCAAAGTCCTTGAGCAAACCACGCCCCGCTTTGCGGGCGGTTTTCATCATTACGTTCAGGTTTGCACTGCCAGCCATCTGCTCGGTCCTTGGTTCGGGGTCAAGCGCGGCGTATAGGCCCCAAACCCACGCGAAGCAAGGGCTCAGGCGCGTTGCATTTTCACAGCTTCCTGTCGTGCAAGACGGATCAGATGCGCCATGTAAGGGCGGCTTGTATCGTCTGTGCGGGTCGCTGCAAAAAGCCTGCGCGTGAGCCCCCCTTTCGTCAAAGGCCGTGTTACATAGTCCGAGTTGTAGCGCACTTCGCGCACAACCCAGTCAGGTAGAACCGCAACACCGCGGTTGGATGCAACCAAGAGCAGGATCACCGCAGTAAGTTCCACCTGCCGGACAGCGGCCGGTTCAACCTTTGCAGGCGTGAGAAGTTGCGAAAAGATATCAAGGCGCGCGCGGTCAACGGGGTAGGTAATCAGAGTTTCTCCGCGAAAATCTTCGGCTTCGATCACAGCCTTTTGCGCAAGTGGATGGGCGGCGGCAGCAACGAAGACAGGTTCATAGTCAAAGAGCGGGGTAAAGTCTGTTTCTGGCAGTTCCTCAGGATCAGAGGAGATGACCAGATCGACCTCCTCTTTGCGCAAAGCAGGCAATGCATCAAAGGCCAGACCCGGACGGATATCAACATCCACTTCAGGCCACGCCCTGCGGAACTGCTCAAGAACCGGAAACAGCCACTCGAAACAGGCATGGCACTCTATGGCGATATGCAGACGCCCGGCACGCCCCGATACCAGGCCTGAAAACTCCGCTTCCAGCGCTGCGACCTGCGGCAAGATCTGTTCCGCTGCGGCAAGCATCTTCATGCCTGCCGCCGACAGTCTGAGTGGCTTGGACCGCCGGACAAACAACTCGACACCGGCTTGATCCTCGATGCCCTTAATCTGATGTGACAGCGCCGATTGTGTGATGTGCAGCTGATCGGCCGCCCGGGCCAGTCCGCCGGTATCGTGGATAGCCTTGATCGTCCGCAGATGTCGGAACTCGATATGCATATGTGAACGGGCCTCATTACCTTAGTGAAGTTTATGAATTTGCTTCATGTTCATAGCGATGACAGAAGTACGAAGCAAGCAAGAGGTGTGCACATGACTACTCCGTCAGTCTCGTTCGAATTCTTTCCGCCAAAATCCCTTGAGGGCTCTTTCCGCTTGTGGGACTGCGTGAATACGCTCGCTCCGCTGGACCCGTCTTTCGTGTCGGTCACCTACGGGGCCGGCGGCACCACGCGGCAACTGACACATGAAGCGGTCACAACGATCCACAAGACAAGTGGCTTGAATGTCGCCGCACATCTGACATGTGTCGACGCAACCAAGGCCGAGACGCTGCAAATTGCGCAAGGCTATGCAGATGCTGGCGTGCGGGAAATCGTTGCATTGCGCGGCGACGCACCCAAGGGGGCCAGCGCGTTCACGGCGCATCCAGAAGGGTTTGAAAGCTCGGTCTCGCTGATTGCCGCACTTGCCGAAATGAACCAGTTCACCATCCGGGTGGGCGCTTATCCCGAAAAACATCCTGAAGCCCCCGATCAAGCCGCCGACATCGCCTACCTCAAGCGCAAAATCGATGCAGGTGCGACATCTGCGATCACGCAGTTCTTCTTCGAAGCAGATACGTTCTTCAGGTTCCGCGACGCATGCGTCAAGGCAGGGATCGACGCACCCATTATTCCCGGCATCCTGCCGATCGAGAGTTGGGCAGGGACGCAGCGTTTTGCGCAGCAATGTGGCACACACATCCCTGCAGTCATTCAAGACGCATTTGAAAACGCGACCCGTGATGGCACCACCGATCTTCTGGCAACAGCAGTCGCGACAGAGCTGTGCGATGACCTCCTGCAAGGGGGCGTAGAGCAATTGCATTTCTACACACTCAACCGGCCCGAGTTGACCCGAGACATCTGCCATGCACTGGGCGTCACCCCGAAAGTGCGGTTGCAAAACGTCGCCTGAGACGCCAGCTTCGGGGGAAATGACACACTCCGGAGTCCAGATGTTCACAGCTACATCCCCCGACCAGTTGCCGGATCTGGAAACGACGCTTTCCATGTCCGGTCTGGCTTTCATGCAGGCCATGCGGGATGGAAAAATCTCGCGCCCGCCGATCTCGGCATTGATGAATTATGTCATCGACGAAGTGACATCCGGCAAAACTGTGTTTCGTGGCAAACCGGAGTTTCGGCACACAAACCCGGCGGGTGGCGTGCACGGCGGATGGTACGGCACCTTGCTGGATTCATGCATGTCCTGCGCCGTGATGACCGTGACGCCGAAGGGCTCTGTCTACACAACGCTTGAATATAAGGTAAACATGGTCAGGGCGATCCCGTTGGGACGTGAAATCATCGCAACCGGCACGATCGATCATGCGGGGCGCTCGACCGGCGTCGCCCATGGAGAAATCCGGGATGCCGAAACCGGCAAGCTCTATGCGACCGGATCAGCCACTTGTCTGATCATGAAGTTGCGGGGCGACTGATCTGCCCGAAAAGGCGCCGTCAAACGTTCCCTATCCAGCGACAACAAGTCCCGATGATCAGCCCACAACGCAAATCCGCGTGACAGGCAGCAATTCCTCTGCGACCTTGAAGACAAGCAGAGGATCGACGGGAGAACGGGAATGGACCGCGTCAAATTCACCGCCATGAAGGAAGGCGACAAGGAAGATTATGATTTCCTGACAAAACACGAAGTAGAATACACCAAAGGCACCGCGGCCCGCCTTCTTGAAGCTATGGTCAGCCTTGATGAAGGGTTGTCAGGTTATCAGATCACACGGCTTGGACATTCCCTGCAGTCGGCCACCCGTGCCGAACGGGACGGGGCCGATACCGACTGGATTGTCGGTGCATTGCTTCATGACATCGGAGATATCTACGCCCCATATAACCACGACGAATACGCCGCCACTATCCTGCGCCCGTTTGTGCGCGAACAAGTCACATGGGTCGTGGAAAAGCACGGCGATTTCCAGTTGTTCTACTATGGCGAACATGTGGGGGCAGACCCGCACAAGCGCGATGCCTACAAAGACCACCCCTACTTTGATGACTGCGCAGCATTCTGTGAACGCTGGGATCAAAGCTCTTTCGATCCGCAGTATGATACGCTGCCGCTGTCACACTTTGCCGCCCGTGTGGAAGAGGTGTTTGCCCGCAAACCCTACGACCCTGCCGTGATCCAATCAGGTGTCCGCGTCCCGCTATTTGCCGCGTAAGATAGGTTTTGGCCCTCCCGCCCCCTTTCCCTTGAGCGACCGTCGCGTTATCTGGCTGTTGCAGACAGCAAGGACCAGACTGATGCCGATGGACAAGACATTCGATGCCAAAACCGCAGAACCACGTCTCTATCAGATGTGGGAAGAGTCGGGCGCATTCAAAGCAGGGGCAAATGCTTCGCGCGACGAAACATTCTGCATCATGTTGCCGCCGCCCAATGTGACAGGCTCCTTGCACGTCGGACATGCATTCAACCATACAATCATGGATATGCTGACGCGCTGGAAACGGATGCAGGGTTATGACACGCTGTGGCAGCCGGGGCTGGATCATGCTGGCATTGCAACGCAGTTAATGGTCGAAAAAGAGCTGGCCGCGACAGGGCAACCCAAGCGCACCGACCTAGGCCGCGAGACATTTCTTGAAAAAGTCTGGGAATGGAAAGCCGCAAAAGGCGGGACGATTGAACAGCAGGCCCGCCGTCTGGGCGACAGTATGGATTGGTCCCGTTCGGCCTTTACGATGTCTGGCGCCGAGAGCGCACCGGACACTGAAAAGCCCGGCAACTTCCACGATGCCGTACTGAAGGTCTTTGTGCAGATGTACAAAGACGGGCTGATCTATCGCGGCAAGCGTCTGGTCAACTGGGACCCGCATTTCGAAACCGCGATTTCCGATCTTGAGGTCGAGAATATCGAGGTCGACGGCCATATGTGGCACTTCAAATACCCCCTGGCTGGTGGCGAAACCTATGAATACGTCGAAAAGGACGAAGACGGGAACGTCACCCTGCGCGAAACACGCGATTACATCTCGATTGCGACGACGCGGCCCGAAACCATGCTGGGCGACGGGGCCGTTGCGGTGAACCCCAAGGATGAACGTTATGCGCCCATCGTCGGCAAGCTGTGTGAGATTCCGGTTGGCCCGAAAGAACACCGCCGCCTGATCCCGATCATCACAGACCCTTACCCCGATCCCGACTTCGGCTCGGGTGCGGTCAAGATCACCGGCGCGCATGACTTCAACGATTACGAAGTCGCCAAGCGCGGCAACATCCCGATGTA
>CAZTKF010000100.1:0-10524 GCA_964614205.1 uncultured Loktanella sp.
GATGGTGATGTATCTGGGCCATGTGGTCGAACTGGGCAGCACCGATCAGGTCTTCGCGCCCCCCTATCACCCCTACACCGAGGCGCTGCTGTCGGCAGTGCCGATCGCCGATACAAGTGTCGAGAAAAAGCACATCGTGCTTGAAGGTGACATTCCGTCGGCCATGAATCCGCCCAGCGGGTGCCCGTTCCAGACGCGCTGCAACTGGAAAGCCAAGGTGGCAGGCGGCTTGTGCGAAAAAGAAGTCCCGCCGGTGCGGCAACTGGCGGATGGCCACCAGATCAAATGCCACCTCAGCGATACCGATCTGGCCGAGATGGAACCCGTGATCCAGATCGCGGCAGAGTAGCGGCTTTATCTTGCCCAAAACTCCCGCCGGAGGCGCCCCAGCTTTCGGCAGGTGCCGCTATTGCCCCCATATCACCTGTACGTAATTCTGCGTCTCGGCAAAAGGTGGAACACCATTGTGGCGCGCCACCGCGCCCGGCCCTGCGTTGTATGCCGCCAAGGCCAGCCGCCATGATCCGAACGCCTCGTATTGGGTGCGCAGATAACGGGCGCCGCCGTCCAGATTCTGTGCCGGATCAAGTGGATCAACGCCCAGAGCGCGCGCGGTTTCGGGCATCAATTGCGCCAGACCCAAGGCCCCTTTCACCGACCGCGCCGCGGCATCCCAGCCGCTTTCCTGTTCGACAAGGCGCAAGAACAGGTCAACGGGCACACCGTGCCGGCCAGCCGCAGCCTGTGCTAGACGCAGGTAGGGGCCGCTGTATGTGCCGGTGTAGGTCGGGGTGATGGTAAATCCGGCTGCCCGTGGCGGCTGCAATCTGGCAGAGTTTTCGTATTGCTCTGCCGCTCGCCCCTCCAGGACAGAAATCTGGCTTTGCAACAACCCAGAGCGCGACATGGTCGAAAGCTGCTCTTGCGCCACAAGTGGATGCACACCAAAGGCTGCAATCAGGCTTGCTGTCAGGGCCAGTCGGGTCACGTCACACCACTTTCTCACATTACGATCCAACTAAGTTAGTCCTTTTCCACCAAACCGCCAAGCCTGCTACTGGAAACCTTGCGTTAACCTTGTTACGCCATAGCGAGAGAGCCGGACAAACGGCAGACAAGAATCGCGGGAGGTGCCGTTATGGCCGGATCAGTGAACAAAGTTATCCTTATCGGCAATCTGGGCGCCGACCCAGAAGTGCGGACATTCCAGAACGGCGGCAAGGTCTGCAACCTGCGCATTGCCACCTCTGAGACATGGAAAGACAAAAACACAGGCGAACGGCGCGAAAAGACCGAATGGCATAGCGTTGCGATCTTCTCGGAACCTCTGGCGCGGGTCGCGGAACAATACTTGCGCAAAGGGTCCAAGGTTTACATCGAAGGCCAGCTGGAAACACGCAAATGGCAGGACCAGAACGGTCAGGACCGCTACTCTACCGAAGTTGTCCTGCGCCCCTATACCAGTACGCTGACCATGCTCGACAGCCGTAGCGAAGGCGGCGGTGGCGGCAACTACGGTGGCGGCGGCGGTTACGGCGGTGGGTCATCAGGTGGCGGCTATGGCGGCGGCAGTTCCGGTGGCGGCTACGGCGGCGGCGCACCCAGCGGCGGTGGCAGCGATATGGATGACGAAATTCCGTTCTAAACCCCATGTCAGTTTCACCCGAAGCGCAACTGCTGATCCTTGTCGGCTTGATCCTTGCGGTTGCCTATCTGGGCATTTTCCCGACGCTTGAGGAAAAGACGCTGAACAAGCTGATGCTGATTGATCTTGGCCTGAACGTGCTGGCACTGATCGTCGCGGGCGCTTGGTTCTGGGGCAGCGGTGTGCAATTCACACTGCTATTCTTCGAAACCAACTGGGCGATCTTTACCATCGTCTGTTATGCGGTCATCGAGATCCCGCTGTTTCTGCGCTTTGCCAAAGCCTACGGAATCCGTCTGGATGGCCGCGATGACGATGATGACGGTCCGCGCCGGCCCTAGCGACGGGCCAATGCGTCATCCAGCACCGCCAGAACCGCGTCGCGTGGCACATCAGATGTGATGAAGGCCTCGCCGATGCCGCGCGCCAGAATAAAGCGCAGCTGACCGGCCAGCACCTTCTTGTCCTGTCCCATCAACTCCAGCAGCCCCGCCGCATCCGGCAAATCGCCCGGGATATCACGGATATCGACTTTCATCCCCATGTCGCGCAGATGCGCCCGCACGCGGCTGGGATCTTCCTGACTGCACAGGCCCATCCGGGCCGACAGCTCAAACGCCAGCGCGCAGCCGATTGCAACGCCTTCGCCATGCAACAGCCGGTCGGAATAGCCTGTTGCGGCCTCCAATGCGTGACAGAAGGTATGGCCAAGGTTCAAGAGCGCACGGTCACCCTGCTCGGTCTCGTCGCGCTGCACAATGTCCGCCTTCATCTGGCAAGACCGCGTGACCGCGCGCACCCTTGCGTCCATGTCACCAGCCGCCAGTGCCGGTCCTTCGGCCTCTAGCCAGTCAAAAAATGCCGCGTCACCCAAAAGTCCGTATTTCACGACTTCGCCATAACCTGCCAGAAAATCACGGGAGGTCAGCGTGCCCAGCAGGGCCGTATCGGCCAAAACCAGTGAAGGCTGATGAAACGCCCCGATCAGGTTCTTGCCACTGGGCGAGTTGATCCCTGTTTTGCCCCCGACAGAGCTGTCGACCTGCGCAAGCAGCGATGTGGGAATTTGCACAAACCGCACGCCCCGACGCAGGATCGCAGCGGCAAAGCCTGCCAGATCGCCAATCACGCCACCGCCAAAGGCCACAACGATATCGCCACGCTCTACCTTTTGCGCCAACAGCCATTCAACCGACCGTTCCAGTTGCGCCCAGCACTTTGTTGCCTCTCCGGGCGGAAGCGCCAGCGCGGCGGACGTCAAACCAGCATCTGAAACCGCCGCTTGAAGCGCGGCAAGATGCAAAGCGGCCACGTTTTCATCGGTCAGGATGCAGACATGCCGACGCCCACCCATCGCCGCGATCCGCTCTCCGGCCTGATCCAGCACACCCGGGCCGATCTGAATGTCATAGGCACGGCCCGGCAAATCGACATGAACGGTGGCGGTCATCTATTTGGTCTCCAGAATATCGGGGCGGCTGGCAAGTATGTCACGGACCGAACGCATGGTTTGCTCGATACTGGCGTGTTCCTTGACGGTAATCTTCAGGCCCGCAAGGCTGTAGATCGGTGTCCGCGCATTATAGATCGCGGTCAATGTCGCTTTGGGGTCCGCCGTCCGCAACAGGGGGCGCGTGTCTTTGTGGCGCACACGCTCCCACAGGATTTCAAGATCTGCGTCCAGCCAAACGGCAACACCCATCTCGGCAATTGCATCGCGGTTGGCCCGTGCCAGAAATGCGCCCCCCCCGGTTGACACGATACCGGGTGGTCCGGACAGAAGCCTGCGCAGCACCTCTGCCTCGCGCTTGCGGAAAAATGCCTCGCCGTCGCGTTCGAAAATCTCGGCAATGGTTGCCGCTGCGGCCTCTTCGATTGCGGCATCACTGTCGACAAAGGGCACATCAAGAGCAGCTGCCAGCGCGCGGCCAATCGCGGTTTTTCCCGATCCCATCATGCCAACCAGCACAACAGTGCGTTTGAGGTGATATTGCCGCCTCTCGGCCATACAGATACGCCTTTCCTTTCGGCCAACCTACGCCGAACACAAAATTTAATGAATGAATGCCGTGATCTTGCGCGAAAGGCCATATATAATCCCTTCAACACGTGGGAAAGAACCCACATATTGAGGCGGAATAATAAGATTGGGGCAGGCCATGTGGCGGTTCATCAAGGCACTTTTGGTTTTGATCATACTTGCAGGGGTAGGTTTGGTTGCCTACGCCTATGTTGGCCCAGTGTTCTTTCCAGCCGATTTTGCCCCCCCGTCACAAGAGGTAACGCGCCCTGTTACACTGGAAACAAACTAAGGCACTTGCGGTCGTACTTTGTGGGGCGGGCACCGTTGTGTCGGCGCAAAGCGAACCGTTGTCTGCCATAGACTGGCTGTCACGCAGCGTGGAAACCGCCCCGCTATTCGAACCTCCGGCAGTAGGCGATGCAACCGCGCCCGATGTAAGCGTGACCCCACTGGACCGCCCGTCCAAAGACCCCGTAGGCCTGTTGCCGCCAGAGGTGACAGGTCTGCCGCGCAGCATATGGTCTGCCAGCGAAGAGGCGGTGCTGGTCGATCTGGTGCGTGCCGAACGGGTAGATACCCTGCCTGCGTTGCAGGAATTCCTGAAAATCCTGATGCTGGCCGAGGCCGACCCGCCGCTGGATGCCGATGGCGCAGGCGCGCTGTTTCTGGCGCGCGTGGACAAGCTTCTCGATCTGGGCGCACTTGAACCGGCGCAATCGCTGATCGAGCAGGCCGATCCCGACACAGGCCCGCTTTTCCGGCGCTGGTTCGATGTGGCCCTGCTGACCGGCACCGAGGATACCGCCTGCGAAGCAATGCGCGATTTTCCGTCAATCGCGCCAACGGTGTCTGCGCGCATTTTCTGTCTGGCCCGCAATGGCGACTGGGCAACCGCCGCGCTGACATTGAATACGCGGCGTGTGCTGGGTGACATCACCCCACAGGAAGAGGCGCTCTTGTCGCGCTTTCTTGACCCCGAGCTTTTCGAAGGTGAGCCACCCCTGCCCCCGCCTGCCCGTGTCAGCCCGCTGACCTTTCGCATGCATGCCGCGATCGGGGAACCGCTGATCACGGCCAACCTGCCTTTGGCGTTTTCCCACGCTGATTTGCAGTCGACCACCGCATGGAAATCGCAGTTGGAGGCGACAGAACGTCTGGCACGTCATGGTGCGGTTTCCGAGAACGTCCTGCTGAAGCATTATACGGCCCGCACGCCTGCGGCCTCCGGGGGCATCTGGGACCGCGCCGCCGCGATCCAGCGGTTCGACCGCGCCATGACGGCGCGTGACCCGCAGGCCGTGGCCCGAACCCTGCCCGACGCCTGGACCGCCATGCAGCAGGCCCGCGCTGAAATCCAGTTCGCCAAGCTCTATGGCGCGGCGCTACAACAGGTGCCCTTGTCAGGTGAGGCGGCGCTTGTTGCCTTCGAGGTGGGGCTGTTGTCACCGGACTACGAAGCCGTAGCGATTGCTGCCGAAGAAGCGCAGGCGGGGTTTGACCCCTTCCTGATCGGGATCGCGCGCGGCACCCCGCAAGACCTGCCCGCAAGCGGACCCCGCGCGCGTGCCATTCAGGATGCATTCGCAGATGTCCCGCCGCCGCCCGCTTTGCAAAGCAAGGTGGATCAAGGCAAGCTGGGCGAGGCTTTGCTGCGTGCGCTTGCCTTGTTCGAGGCCGGATCGGACGGTGATTTGCGCTCGGTCACCGATGCGCTGCTGCTCTTGCGCGCGGTCGGACTTGAAGATGTGGCGCGACGGGCAGCCTTGCAGCTTATGCTTCTGGACCGGCGCACATGACCCAGGCGGATCAGCCGATGGCCCGCTGGGTGCAGGTGTTTTTGGAAGCGCAGGCGGCAGAATTGGATGCCGCCACCAATACACAATTGGCCTATGCGCGCGATTTGCAGGATTTTGCGGGCTGGCTTGCGCCCAAGGGCCTGCATTTCAAGGATGCCACCCGCGCCGACGTTGAAAGCTATCTGATCGCCTGCGAAGCCGAAGGGCTGGCCAAATCGACCCGGGCACGGCGCTTGTCGGCGATCAAACAGCTTTACCGCTTTGCCTTCGAGGAAGGTTGGCGCGATGATAACCCCGCAATCCAGATCAAGGGACCGGGTCGCGCGCAGCGTCTGCCCAAAACGCTCACGGTGGACGAAGTCGACAGATTGCTGGAAGCCGCGCGCAATTCCCCACGCGACGCATTGCGCAATACCTGTCTGATGGAGCTGCTCTACGCCACAGGCATGCGCGTGACCGAGCTTGTCAGCCTGCCGGTTTCGGCCGCGCGCGGCGATCCCCGGATGCTTCTGGTGCGCGGCAAAGGCGGCAAGGAACGGCTTGTGCCGCTATCCCCCCCCGCGCGCGCGGCCTTGGCCGCCTATCTGGCGGCCCGCGATGCCGCAGAAGACGCCGCGCGCAAGGCAGGCAAACCCGCGTCAAAGTTCCTGTTCCCGTCGCGGGGCAAATCGGGACATCTGACACGCCACCGTTTTTTCGGCTTGATCAAGACATTTGCTGTCGCGGGTGGCGTTTCGCCTGCCAGGGTCACGCCACACACGCTGCGCCATGCCTTTGCGACCCATCTGCTGGCCGGTGGCGCTGATCTGCGATCAATCCAGACCATGCTGGGCCATGCCGATGTGGCCACCACGGAAATCTACACGCACGTTCTGGATGAGCGGCTCAAGGAGCTTGTGCTTGACCACCATCCCCTTGCAAAAGCAGCCAAACCTTGAAGCTGGCGTAGAGATTATACATAACACGCATGACTATGCTTGAAAGCTCTTGATGGAAACCGCACCTCTCGACGCCGCTTTTTGGATTACCGCCGGCGCCATTCTGATTCTTCTTGTTCTCTCGGCCTTCTTTTCCGGCTCCGAGACCGCATTGACCGCCGCGTCGCGCGGCAAATTGCGATCGGCCGCCGACAAAGGCTCAAAGGGTGCCGAACAGGCGCTCAAAATCACCGAAGATAACGAGCGGCTGATCGGCTCTGTGCTGTTGGGCAATAATGTGGTGAATATCCTTGCCACGTCACTGGCGACCGCAGTTCTGACCAAATTGTTCGGCCAGAACGGCGTGGCCGCAGCGACACTGATCATGACATTGCTGGTACTGATCTTTGCCGAAGTGCTGCCCAAGACCTTTGCCATCACCTATCCCGAAACGGTCGCTTCGGGCGTGGCCCGCCCCATCGGGCTGGTTGTTTTCGTGTTCTCGCCTATCGTAGCGGCTGTGCGCTATCTGGTGCGGGGTGTCTTGTTTCTTTTCGGTGTCCGCACCGACCCCGACAGCAATATTCTGGCCGTGCGCGAGGAAATCGCCGGTGCTCTGCAACTGGGCCACTCCGAAGGTATCGTGGAAAAAGAGGACCGCGACCGTATTCTCGGTGCGCTGGACCTGAACGAACGTACCGTCGAAGAAATCATGTTGCACCGTTCAGGAATCGAGATGGTCAATGCCGATCTGCCGCCCGAGGAAATCCTTGCCCAGATCCTGCAAAGCCCCCATACGCGGCTGCCACTTTACCGCGACGATCAGGAAAACATCGTGGGCATGCTGCATTCCAAGGACCTGCTGCGCGCAATGTACAAACTGCTCGGCGGCGGTCAGGACAACGCACAGGGGCTTGCCGCCTTTGACGTGACCAAAGTGGCGATGCCCCCCTACTTTGTGCCCGAGACCACGACACTGGACGACCAGATGCGCAACTTCCTAAAGCGCAAGACGCATTTTGCGCTGGTGGTGGATGAATACGGCGCGTTGCAGGGGCTGATCACGCTGGAAGACATCCTCGAAGAGATCGTGGGCGAGATTGCCGACGAATTCGACACCCATGAAGAGGAACAGATCGAGGCCACATCCGACGGGGCCTATATCGTGGACGGTGTAATGACGATCCGCGACCTGAACCGCGCGCATGACTGGAGCCTGCCCGATGACGAGGCCAACACCGTAGCCGGACTTGTCATTCACGAAGCGCAGATGATCCCCGTCGAAGGACAGGTGTTTTCGTTCCACGGCTTCCGCTTCGAGGTTCTGGCGAAAGATGAAAACCGGATCGCGACACTCAAGATCAGAAAGCTCTAGTCGCGGCGACGCCAGTCAAACCATTTCCGTGGCGCCGCATCCGGGTCTTTGCGGTGCCATGGCATGCCACCATCATGATCCTGCCAGTTGGTTAAGATCGTCGCCCAGATCCCGTAGGCCAGGATCGCCCATAGGACAAAAGACCCCGGGCTGCCAGACAGCATGAAATCAAATAGCTTGTCCCAACCTTTGGGGGCTGTTGTGGCTGGTTCCATTCCCGTGCCTCCCGTCAGCGCCCCTTGAACAGGCTGCCCAGAATGCCCCGCACCAGCCGGCGGCCGGTTGTACCCTTGAGTTCCTTGACGACAACCGAAGCCAGAGCGTCGCCGAAACCATCACTGCTGGAACGGCGCGAACGGGTCGAGCGGTCGGACACACGCCCGCCGTCATAGCGGCGCGCAGCCTTGAATTCACGCTCTTGTTCTTCAAGGCGGGCCTCTTCGGCTTCAGCCTCTTCGGCGGCCTTTGCTGCAGCCTCGGCACGTTTGGCCAACATCTCGAAGGCGCTGTTGCGGTCCATGGTCTTGTCGTATTTTCCGGCCATGTCGGACCCCGCCATGATCGCCTTGCGCGTCGGCGCATCAATCGGCCCCAGTTGCGATGAGGGTGGCCGGATTAGCGTCCGCTCCACCGTCTGCGGAATGCCCTTGCGATCAAGGAACGACGTCACCGCCTCGCCGGTGCCAACCTCTTGGATCGCCTCGGCGGTATCGAATGCCGGATTGTCGCGATAGGTTTCGGCGGCGGTCTTCAGTTCCTTTCGGTCCTTGGCCGTAAACGCGCGCAGCGCGTGTTGCACACGGTTGCCCAACTGCCCCAGCACATCATCAGGAATATCGGCGGGGTTCTGGGTCACGAAATAGACCCCCACCCCTTTGGACCGGATCAAACGGGCCACCTGTTCCACCTTGTCGACAAGCGCCTTTGGCGCGTCATCGAAAAGCAGATGTGCCTCGTCAAAGAAAAACACCAACTTAGGTTTGTCCGGGTTGCCCACCTCGGGCAGTTCCTCGAACAGTTCCGACAGCAGCCACAAAAGAAAAGTCGCATAAAGGCGGGGGCTGCCCATCAACTGATCTGCGGCAAGGATGTTGATCTCGCCCCGCCCGTCGCGGGTGCGCATCATATCGGCAAGGTCCAGCGCAGGTTCCCCGAAAAGCGCGGTGCCACCCTGATTTTCAAGTACCAGCAATTGCCGCTGGATGGCCCCGATGGAAGAAGACGCAACGTTCCCATAGCGCAACGACAGTTCCTTGGCATTCTGCCCGACCCAGACCAGCAGGGCCTGCAAGTCCTTGAGGTCCAGCAACGGCAGACCCTCTTCGTCCGCGACACGGAAAGTGACGTTCAGCACACCCTCTTGTACATCGGTCAGATCCATCAAACGCGACAGAAGAAGTGGGCCCATTTCGGCCACAGTGGCGCGGATCGGATGGCCTTTTTCACCAAAGAGATCCCAGAACGTGACCGGAAAATCTTCATACCGGAGATCAAGGCCAATGGTTTCCGCTCGTGTCATAAAGGGTTCGTGCAATTTGAACGCCGCCGAGCCACTGACCGCCAGCCCCGAAAGGTCGCCTTTTACATCGGACAGGAAGACGGGCACACCGGCGGCCGAGAACCCTTCGGCCATGATTTGGAGGGTCACCGTCTTGCCCGTGCCCGTTGCCCCCGCGATCAGCCCGTGCCGGTTCGCCTTTCCCAGCAAAAGATTTTGTGGTGTGCCGTAGCCCTCACCACCGCCGCCAATAAAGATACTTTCCGACATCCAGACAATTCTCCGCGTCTATTTTGCTAATCAAAATACATTGTTAACCATTTCGTGCCACTACAAAGCATGTCATGCCGTAGTCCTTTCTGCGATTTGGCATGTTTCCTCCCTGTTGGACTTGCCGTGCCTTCGGGCACGGCTTTTTTCCGCGACGTTCCATCGCAAACATTCACCGATTTGGCTACGATTTGCTGTTGACGGTCGGATTTGCTTTGCGTAGCCTTCCGCTCAAATAGTCGGCAAAGTCCGACAGGGAGAACACGAAGCAGGGTCCTTTTGAGGGCCCTTCTTCTTTTTCAGACCCCGCGCGAAAACGTGAGCGGAAGACAGCCAATCTCCATGTTTTTGACGCTGACACTGCCCCCGCCACATGTTAAGCCGCCCAAAAAGCCAGAAGGACAAGACCTATGCGCAGTATCCTCAAGACACTATTTCTTGCCACCCTGCTCGTGCAGGCCGGCATTGCTACGGCACAGGACACCACCGAGGACGCACAAGCGCCCGTGGCTGATGATCTGGCACTTGGTGAACCGGTGGGCCCGCAAGTCGGCGAACCTTACGTCCGCGAAAGCTTTGGCGACTGGGCGCTGCGGTGCATCAAATCCGAGGAAGGCGCACCCGACCCGTGCAACCTCTACCAGCTTCTGAGCAATGACGAAGGCGTGGCTGTTGCGGAATTCAACATCTTTCCGCTTCCCGAAGGCCAGCGCGCCGCGGCAGGCGCGACGGTTGTTGTCCCGCTCGAAACACTCTTGACCCAGCAACTGACCATCGCTGTAGACGGCCAGAACCCCCGCCGCTATCCGTTCACATTCTGCAATCGCGCCGGTTGTGTGGCGCGCCTTGGCTTCACACAGCCCGAAGTGGATGAACTCAAGCGCGGCGCGGTCGCGACGGTCCGTCTGGTGCCCGCAGCTGCCCCGACCGAAGAAGTTGTGCTTGATGTCTCGCTGACCGGATTTACCGCCGGATTCACCGCATCGACGGCGATCGGGAC
>CAZTKF010000101.1:0-10261 GCA_964614205.1 uncultured Loktanella sp.
GGCGCATAGGTGCTGATCACGGGCAGGCCGTATTTGCGCGCGAAATCAAGGTCGCGCTGGTCATGCGCAGGGCAGCCGAAGATCGCGCCGGTGCCGTAATCCATCAGGATAAAGTTCGCGATATAGACAGGCAGATCGTCGTGGCCTTCCAGAGGGTGTTTGACCCGCAGTCCGGTGTCATAGCCCAGCTTTTCGGCCTTTTCGATGGCCTCTGCGGTGGTCCCACCCTTGCGGCATTCCGCGCAGAAGGCAGCGACTTTTTCATTCTGTGCTTCCAGCTCCTTGGCCAGCGGATGATCGGGGGAAATACCGACAAAGGACGCGCCCATCAACGTATCGGGGCGTGTCGTGTAAACCTCGATCGGTGCGCCGCTATCGGTGCGCTGGAATGCAAACTGCAAGCCCCGCGATTTGCCGATCCAGTTGGCCTGCATCAGTTTCACCTTGGCGGGCCAGTTATCCAGCGTATCGAGTGCTTCCAGCAATTCCTCGGAATAATCGCTGATCTTGAAGAACCACTGCACCAGCTCGCGGCGCTCGACCTCGGCGCCGGACCGCCAGCCTTTGCCGTCGATCACCTGCTCGTTGGCCAGTACGGTCATATCCACAGGGTCCCAGTTCACCACGGCTTTCTTGCGGTAAATCAGGCCCTTGGACAGGAAATCAATGAACAGTGCCTGCTGCTGACCGTAGTATTCAGGATCGCAGGTCGCGAATTCGCGGGACCAGTCAATCGACAGACCCAGCGGCTTCATCTGCGCTTTCATGTCGGCGATATTGCCGTAGGTCCAGTCCTTGGGGTGCCCCCCCGAGGCCATCGCCGCATTCTCGGCAGGCATACCAAAGGCGTCCCAACCCATCGGATGCAGCACCGCGTGCCCGGTCGCCAGCTTGTAGCGCGCAATCACGTCGCCCATCGTATAGTTGCGCACGTGACCCATATGAATACGGCCCGAAGGATAGGGGAACATTTCAAGCACGTAATACTTGGGCTTGTCCGCGCTACGACGGGCCTTGAAGGTCTGGGCATCAGCCCATTGGTCCTGCCATTTTGCCTCGATCGCGGCGGGGGAGTATGTGGTCATCGTGTCGGTCTTTCCAAAAAGCGAAACGCCGGGCTTATCGGCCCGGCGGTAGTGATAATCGGGCTTTATGCCGATGGCTATAGCGCGCCGTCAGCAATCCGCAACTGGCGCGCCCGCGCAAGGATCGCATCCTCGACCGCGCGCTGCGTTTCAAGGGCGACAGGGCCGTTGCGGGTCAGCAGGCTAAGGTTGAGCGAACGCGCGTCCATGGCCGGGTCCGTGACCTGCACGGTGGCCCGATAGGCGCGGTTGCCGCCGGGTGGCGTGCCATATCCGGTTGTGATGATACCGGTGAACGGATCGGCAGATTCAACGGGCAGGAAATCAAGCACATCCAGCGATGCAGCCCAAAGATAACGGTTCACAGCAACGTTTTCTGCGCCACGGGGTGTGGGCGGTGCGCTGTTGCCACAGGCGACAAGCGCGCCAAGGGCCAGAATTGCAAGCGCCTTGCGCCAGATACCGGAAATCACAGTCAATCCACATCCCCTTTGGCTGGGTCCCCTGACGGGGCAAACCACGTTGGCAAAATATGTATCGAAGGGGGGGCACGGTCACAAGCAGTTATCACCGCACAAAAGCAAAGAGCGACCCCAAGGGGCCGCTCTCGCTATGTCAGGTCGTTCTGCTTCGATTAGAAGGAGAAGGAAACCTCAACAGTTGTACCTGGCAGGTACTCACCAGCACCGATTTCGTCTTCCTGGTCGCCATCTTTGTCTTCTGCGAAGACTGCGAGGACTTCAGCACCACCGCCAAGATCGTAGGTACCACCAACATAGTAGTCAGCGTCGTCGCCTTCGTTCTCGTTCTGCATGCCGGCCAGAACTGTGAGGCCCATGCCTGTGTCGTAAGAACCGTCGAGGTTCCACTTGTCGACACCCTGGTCGTTGTCATAGTCGAATGTTGCAGCGATTGGGCCGTCTGCGTAAGCGATTGTGGCACCGTAGTTATCATCAACATCGCCAGCAACGTCTGCGTCTTCAGCTACGTAGTAAACAGTCGCAGTCACTGGGCCGATTGGGTAAGCAACCTGAACACCGATCGATGTCAGCTTCTCATCGGATGGGTCGATGTCTGTCCACTGTGCGAAAGCAACAGTGATGTCAGCACCGGCAACAGATGTGCCAGCAGAAACACCGAAGACCGACTGGTTTGTGAAGTCGCCGTTGCTGTCAAAGTAGCCAACGAATTCGGCTTCTTCCTGATATGCAGCGGAGAAGGTGAACATGCCCAGATCGCCGGATGCGCCAACAGACAACTGGTCGAATGGCTCGTCGGTGTCGTCAGCAACATAGTCGCCATCAACGTTTGATACGACGTAGGAAACAGATGCGGAAACGCCAGCGATCATAACGTCGCCACGGATTACAGTTTCGCCATCAGCTTCAGAGAAAGCGTCTGCTTCCATATCGCCAGCAGCTGTCCACTGTGTTTCAGCAGCGAAAGATGTGTCGCCGAAGTACAGGCCAGCTGTATCAGATGTCAAAGACAGCAGCAGGTCGCTGGAAACCAGGTTGAAGTCGTTGTTGCCGTCAAACTGGTCGTTGGTCGCACCTTCGTCATCGATTTCGATGTTGAAAGCAGCAGAAGCTGTCAGGCCATTGTCCAGAGTAGCGGACATGACGATGTCAAGCTGTGTATCCCAGTAGAAGCCGTCTTCACCGAATACGTCGTCGTCGTTGTAACCAAGTGTAGCGGAGCCGGACAGGGCTACGCCAGTGTGTCCATCAGCAGCAGCTGCGCCAGCGAAAGCGACGATAGCTGTTGTCGTAAGAAGGATGCTTTTCATGGATATTTTCCCTCGTGTTTTGCATTCCCAAGAATGCCAGTTAATCTAGCATTGGCGACTAACTGCGCCCTTCGCCCTCAACACTCAAGTGAATTAGGGCTACAAATCCTGTCTTTGACGAAAATGATGCATCAATGACACACAAATTTTTCAAACATGACATCGGTTGAATTTCGCACTATTTCAGCCCGAAACGTTCCGTGATCCTTATTTTTTGGAGTCTATCATGCCCCTTGCCGAAATTCAGGCCCGAGTCGCGAGCGCATGTCACGCAGCAGGCCGAAATGCGCAGGACGTTAAACTGATCGCGGTGTCAAAGGTGCAGCCCAATGCCCGTGTCGAGGCGGTATTGGAGCAGGGTCACCGAATCTTTGGCGAAAACAAGGTGCAAGAGGCAGCAGGGAAATGGCCTGCCTTCCGCGAACGCTATGACGGGATAGAACTGCATCTGATCGGGCCATTGCAGACCAACAAGACAAAGCAGGCGATGCAGCTGGCGCAGGCCATCCATACCGTCGATCGCGCCAAACTGGCGCATGCAATCGCGCGCCATGCACAAGACCTTGGCACCTGCCCCGATCTGTTCATTCAGGTCAACACGGGCGAAGAGCCGCAGAAGGCCGGTGTTCTGCCATCTCAGGCCGATGCCTTTATCGCCGAGGTGCGCGCGCTTGACCTGCCGCTGATTGGCTTGATGTGCATCCCGCCCGTTGACGAAGAACCCTCATTGCATTTCGCGTTGCTGGCCAAGATCGCGGCGCGCAACGGGTTGGCGGGGCTGTCAATGGGCATGAGCAGCGACTTTGAAAGCGCGATTGCATTGGGTGCCACGCATATTCGCGTCGGCTCGGCCATTTTCGGCGAACGTGTTCCCGCGTGAGCGACACCTACACCCCACCCCAAGACCCGCTGGCCATTCTGCACGATGATCATGAGGTTCTGCTGGTCGACAAGCCCAGCGGCCTCTTATCCGTTCCCGGGAAGGGCCCGCATCTGGCCGATTGCCTGATGGCGCGGGTGCAGGCTGTCTTTCCGACCGCCCTGCTGGTGCATCGTTTGGACCGTGACACATCGGGTGTCATGATCTTTGCGCTCACGCCCCACGCCCAGCGCCACCTCGGGCTTCAGTTCGAAAAGCGGCAGACCAAGAAAACATATGTCGCGCGCGTCTGGGGCGAGATGGCCGAAAAAACGGGAACGGTCGACCTGCCCCTGATTGTCGATTGGCCGAACCGCCCGCGCCAGATGGTTGATCATGAAAACGGCAAGCAGGCGGTGACGGACTGGCGCGTCATACGTGCGCGCAATGGCGAAACCCGCGTACGCCTGATGCCCCGCACCGGCAGGTCGCACCAGTTAAGGGTGCATATGCTGGCACTGGGGCATCCCATTCTGGGCGATCCGTTCTATGCGACGGGCGAAGCGCGGG
Organism: uncultured Loktanella sp.; assembly: GCA_964614205.1. GTDB lineage: Bacteria > Pseudomonadota > Alphaproteobacteria > Rhodobacterales > Rhodobacteraceae > Yoonia. Next base: position 4,304 of record CAZTKF010000101.1, read on the forward strand.
ACTATCCACGCCTGATGCTGCATTCCGAAACTCTGCAATTTCGCCATCCTGACGGTGGCGCAGGCATGCGGATTTCGGCGAAAGCACCGTTCTGAGGCGACGGGAACCCTATGTCCTGACGAACCCCGCGATAGCATCCACTTCCGACTGTGCAATTTCGTGACCACCGGAATGCAAGTGGACCGAAACTTCGGCCCCTTGTGCTGACAGATAGTCGATCAGCGACTGTGTCAGCGGCGCAGGGCAAATCGGGTCACGTTCACCGGCTGTGATCAGAACACGACGTCCGGCCAACTTGGGTTGCGGTGCTGGCACCCAAGGGATCAGCGGATGCATCAGGACCAGATCATCGACGAGATCAGGCTGTTCAAACGCGACCGCAGCCAGAATGTTCGCCCCGTTCGAATACCCCAAACCCAGCGTCTTGGACGGTTTGACAAGGTCTTTTTCGCTGCGGATGAAGCCAGCCATCGCAGCGGTCCGTCCGGCCAGATCGTCCATGTCATAGACACCTTCACCGGTCCTGCGGAAATATCGCAGCGCGCCGTGTTCCGACACATCCCCGCGCGGCGACGTGATATGCGCACCGGGAGAAAGCCGTTCGGCAAAGCCGTGAAACTGTGTCTCATCCCCGCCCGTGCCGTGAAAAGTCAGGAACAGCGGTTTACCCGCCGCCCCTTCTGTGCGTTTCGCAACATAGCTCATGTCAGTCCCCCAGCGGCTGCAGCATGCTTTCCAGACGAGCGCGCAGATGCTCGTGCTGACTGGGCAGTTTAAGTGCCTCACCCAGATGTGCGGTATCTTCGTCGCGATCGAAGCCGGGCTCATTTGTTGCGACCTCAAATAACACGCCACCGGGGGTGCGGAAGTAGATGGCATAGAAGTAGTCGCGGTCGATGACCGGTGTCACGTGATAGCCGGTGTCCAGCAAAGCCTCGCGGACTTCCAACTGACGCGCGCGGTTTTCGACAGCAAAGGCAATGTGATGTACCGATCCCGCCCCTTGGGAAGCGTAGTGCGCCGTTGGAAGTTCTTCGATATCGATCGTGTTGGCATCATTGCCGCCCGGTACGACAAAGCGGGTCACATTGTCTTGGCGGTCCAATTTCTCATAGCCCATGAACTGCAGCAGCTCACCACTGACTGCACCATCCTTGAGCCGCATATCCGCAGAGTGGAAACCATGGATGCCCATATCCTCGCTCACGCCGTTCCCAGTCCAGGGGGTGCGATCATCGTCACTTTCGACAAGAGCGAACTGATCGCCATCAGGGCCATCAAACAGGACACGCTTTTCACCAAAGCGGGTGTCCTGACCAACGCCCCGCACCTCGAATGTCGCGAACCGGTCCAACCAAGCCTGCGAAGACCCGGTGGGAATGCTGAACGCAGTACGGCCGACTTCGCCCACGCCTTTCCCGCCACGTCCCGCATTCGGGAAAGGGAAATAAGTCATGACCGTGCCGGGTGAACCCGCTTCGTCACCATAGTACAGATGATACACATCAGGCGCGTCGAAGTTCACCGTCTTCTTGACTCGGCGCAAGCCAAGAACCTGCGTGAAGAAAGCATTGTTTTCGCGTGCGTCACTCGCCAATGAGGTGACGTGGTGCAGTCCTTTGATCTGATTGAGCATAGCAGCCTCCTATTCCTTTGCAGGGATAGATAGCGGTATTGCCTTCGCACGAAAGGCCGAAAGGCGCACTTAATTAGTGCGCCTGTGCACATGAGCTCAATCCGCCGCCCAGCCAGAGATCGCCTTGACCTCTAGGAATTCCTCGATCCCCCAGACGCCACCTTCGCGCGCCCGGCCTGACATCTTGACCCCGCCAAAGGGCGATCCTGCACCCCGGCTTTTGCCATTCATCTCAACCATACCGGAACGCAACGCGAGCGCCATGCGGTTGCGCTTGGCACCATCCTGACTCTGGACATAGTTCGTCAGGCCGTAGGGTGTGTCATTTGCAATTGCGATGGCCTCTTCCTCATCCTCGAAAGGAATGATCGACAGGACGGGGCCGAAAATCTCTTCCTGTGCGATGCGCATGTCGTTGGTCACATCGGCAAAAACGGTCGGTCGCACATAGTAGCCGCGGTTCATGCCTTCAGGCAGGCCGGGGCCGCCGGCCACGAGGCGCGCACCCTCGTTGATGCCAACCTCGATCATTTCCTGGATCTTGGTCCACTGGGTCTTGTTTACAACCGGCCCGATATGACGGCCGGGTTCTGATGCGGGACCAACAGTGATCTTGCTGGCAATCTCTGCCGCAGCCTCAACGGTTTGATCATAGATCGACCGTTCGACCAGCATCCGTGTGGGCGCATTGCAAGACTGACCCGAGTTGTTCATGCAATGGATCACACCACGCTTGACCGCCTTGTCATCCGCATCTGCGAAGATCATGTTGGCGCCTTTGCCACCCAACTCCAGCGTCACGCGCTTGAGCGTTTCGGCAGCAGCGACAGAAATCGCCTTTCCCGCGCGGGTCGAGCCCGTAAAACTGATCATCGCCACGTCTTCATGGCGTGACAGTTGACTGCCGACACCGGCACCATCGCCATTCACCAGATTGAAGACACCTGCGGGCACGCCAGCATCATGCACGAACTCGGCGAACAGCAGTGAAGAAAGCGGTGCTTCCTCGGATGGTTTCAGCACCATCGTGCAACCGGCCAGCAGCGCAGGAATGACCTTCAAAGTGACCTGATTCATCGGCCAGTTCCACGGCGTGATCAGCCCAACCACACCGATCGGCTCCATTGCAATACGGTCGGTGGGCGCATGCGGGCCCAGCGGTCGCAGCCATTCTATGTGCTTCATGGCTTCGAGAGAGTTTTCCAGATGCCACGGAAGGCAAGGTGCCTGACTGCTCCGCGCCATATCGATTGGGGCGCCCATTTCCATGCTGATCGCTTGTGCCATCTCTTCAACACGCGCTTCGTACTGCGCCAGTATCGCCTTGACGAAGTCAGCACGCTTTTCCGGCGCTGTTGCAGCCCATGCCGGAAAAGCAGTCTTGGCCGCAGCAACCGCAGCATCTGTATCGGCTTGTCCTCCAAGGGAAATGATTGCACAGGCTTCCTCGGTCGAGGGGTCAATAACTTGGTAGTCATTGGAATCTACAGGCGGCACCCAAGCCCCGTTGATATAAAAATTGCGGCTCTCGATCATGGCGGCTCTCCTCTGCTTCAAGGTTTATGTGGCATTGCATTCGATCTTTCGCAAGCGCCTGTAGTTTTGGGCCGGGATCACGCTTATATGAAGACTGGAAACGCACCATAAGGAGCATCAGAATGGCTTTACGCATTAACGATACGATCCCCGACCTTACCGTTGAAACGGATCAGGGGACAATCTCCCTGCACGACTGGATCGGCGACAGCTGGGCGATCCTTTTTTCACACCCCAAAGACTTTACGCCTGTTTGTACCACTGAATTCGGCGCAGTCGCGCAATTGGCAGACGAGTGGGAAAAGCGCGGGACCAAAGTGATGGGCATCAGCGTAGATGGCGTTGAAGAACACAAGGAATGGAAAAACGATATTGAGACCTTTGCGAAAGCCAAGGCGGGCTTCCCTATCATCGCTGATGAAGACCTGACCGTGGCCAAAGCTTTCGATATGTTGCCTGCCGACGCCTATCTGCCCGATGGCCGTACCCCTGCCGACAGCGCAACTGTCCGTGTCGTCTTTATCATTGGCCCCGACAAGAAACTAAAGCTTTCGATGACCTATCCGATGAACGTGGGCCGCAACTTTGCCGAAGTATTGCGCGCATTGGACGGGCTGCAAACCGCAGCCGGAGAGGGCGTCGCGACCCCTGCCAACTGGAACGTCGGTGATGATGTGATCATTCCGACGTCTGTGAACGATGCCGATGCCAAGGCGAAGTACGGCGACTTCACAACCGTCTTCCCATATCTGCGGACAACCAAGCTCAAAGGCTGACCCGGCGCGCAGGCGGCAGACACCACACATGAAAACAAAACGCCCGGTCGACAGGACCGGGCGTTCTTCTTTTTAAAGACCCAAAAGGGACAGCTTACTCCGCTGCATCTTCTTTCTTGATCTCTTCGCCGGTTTCCTGGTCAACCATCTTCATGGCCAAACGCACCTTGCCGCGATCATCAAAGCCCAGAAGCTTGACATAGACTTCCTGACCTTCCTTCAGCACATCGGAAGGATGGTTCAGGCGGCGGTTTTCGATCTGGGACACGTGCACCAGACCGTCGCGCTTGCCAAAGAAGTTCACGAAAGCGCCAAAGTCGACCAGTTTCACAACTGTGCCTTTGTAGATCACGCCTTCTTCCGGCTCGGCCACAATCGAATGGATCATGTCGTAGGCTTTCTTGATCGCCTCGGCATCGTTAGATGCCAGCTTGATCACACCATCGTCGTTGATGTCGACCTTGGCACCGGATGTTTCCACGATCTCGCGGATGACCTTACCGCCGGACCCGATGACTTCACGGATCTTGTCGGTCGGGATCTGCATGGTTTCGATCTTGGGTGCGTGAACACTGAATTCCTGCGCGCCGGTGATGGCTTTGCCCATCTCGCCCAGAATATGCAAACGGCCTGCTTTCGCCTGCTCAAGCGCCTTTTTCATGATCTCTGGCGTGATGCCCGCGATCTTGATGTCCATCTGCAAGGATGTGATGCCCTTTTCTGTGCCAGCAACCTTGAAGTCCATGTCGCCAAGGTGGTCTTCGTCACCAAGGATGTCCGACAGAATGGCGTAAGAGCCGTCATCTTCCATCACCAGACCCATGGCAACACCGGCAACCGGTGCTTTCAGCGGCACACCTGCGTCCATCATGGACAAGGAGCCACCACAAACGGATGCCATCGAGGATGACCCGTTGGATTCAGTTATCTCGGATACCACGCGAATAGTGTAAGGGAAATCCGTTGGCGCAGGCAGAACCGCCTGAAGCGCACGCCATGCCAGCTTACCGTGACCGATCTCGCGGCGGCCGGGGCCAGCCACACGACCCACTTCACCAACCGAATAGGGCGGGAAGTTGTAGTGCAGCATGAAGTTGGATTTATACATGCCGGTCAGCGCGTCGATCATCTGCTCGTCGTCGCCGGTGCCCAAAGTGGTCACGACCAGACCCTGCGTTTCACCGCGTGTGAACAGGGCGGAACCGTGGGTCCGTGGCAGGATACCGGTTTCGGACACGATTGGGCGAATTTCGTCCAACGCACGGCCATCAATGCGGCGGCTGTTCTTGACGACATCACCGCGCAGCACGTTGGATTCCAGCTTTTTCATGGCGGGGCCAAGGTTGCCGTCTTCCTGCTGCTCTTCGGTCAGCGCCTCGACAATATCAGCCTTGGCGGCGGACACAGCGGCAGTGCGTTCCTGCTTGTCGGTGATTGCATAGGCCGCGCGCATCTTGTCTTCACCGGCAGCTTTGACCGCTTCGTAAAGGTCGGAATAGTCTGGCGCTTCGAATGCGAAGGGCTCTTTTGCGGATTCTTCGGCCAGATCGATGATCAGGTCGATGACCGGCTGGATCTGCTCGTGCGCGAATGTGACCGCGCCCAGCATCTCGTCTTCGGTCAATTCATAGGCCTCGGATTCGACCATCATGACGGCTTCTTTTGTGCCGGCAACAACAAGGTCCAGACGCTGCTCTGGGTTCATGCGCAGATTGTGCATGTCGTCGATTTCAGGGTTCAGGATGTATTCACCATCCTCGAAACCGACGCGGCAGGCGGCGATCGGCCCCATGAAAGGCGCGCCGGAAATTGTCAGCGCGGCAGAGGCTGCGATCATCGCCACCATATCGGGGTCGTTGACCATGTCGTGCGACAGCACGGTGCACATCACCAGAACTTCGTTCTTGAATCCGGGAACGAACAACGGGCGGATCGGACGGTCGATCAGGCGGGATGTCAGCGTCTCTTTTTCAGTCGGACGCGCCTCGCGCTTGAAAAAGCCACCAGGCA
>CAZTKF010000102.1:0-10084 GCA_964614205.1 uncultured Loktanella sp.
CTGGCTCTGGCTCTGGCTCTGGCTCTGGCTCTGGCTCTGGCTCTGGCTCTGGAAGGGGTTGCTGGATCGGCGCGGCGCTTGCAACCACATCCTCGGTGATTTTCTCTTCAACGCCGCCATCTTGCACGATGGCGTCCAGCCCTTCGTCAATCTTTGACGAAGACTTGAACATCCGGTCCTTGAGCTTTTTGAAAAATGACATGCCGTTCAACCATTTCTGCCTTCGGTATCACCTAATGATGATCGGCAGATTTGGAAAGCCCGCAAGCCGTTTAACCCGCAACCTCGTCTTTGAAGTGCTGCATAACCAGTTTGATGGGATTGGGCGCCGCCTGTCCCAGACCACAAATCGACGCATCGGCCATGGCAGTACACAGATCAGCAAGCAAGGGCTGGTCCCATTGATCCGCTTGCATGAGTTTCACTGCCTTTTCGCACCCGACCCGGCAGGGCGTACACTGCCCGCAGCTTTCGTCTTCGAAGAACCGCAGCATGTTCAGGGCGGCATCTCGGGCGCGGTCCTGATCGGAAAGAACGACAACGGCTGCAGACCCGATAAAGGTACCCAAAGGCTGCAAGGTGTCAAAATCAAGCGGCACATCGTCGATCGATGCGGGTAGCAGGCCCGAGGACGGCCCGCCCGGTTGATAGGCCTTGAAGACATGACCCGCCGCCATGCCCCCGGCCGCGGCGATGACATCGCGGATGGTTGAACCGGCCGGCAGCAGATAAACCCCCGGCTTGGCGACGCGTCCCGACACTGAATAAGAGCGGAGCCCCACGCGCCCGTTCTTTTCTGTCGCATTCAGGACTTCCGGTCCTTCGCGGCACACCCGCGCGACCCAAAGCAGAGTTTCGACGTTGTGCACCAAAGTTGGACGGTCAAAGATGCCGACCTGTGCGACGAACGGGGGGCGGTGGCGCGGCAGACCGCGCTTGCCTTCGATGCTCTCGATCATTGCGGATTCTTCGCCGCAAATATAGGCACCGGCACCGCGCCGCAGGTCGATATAGCCTTCAGACACGACACCGGCGTTCTCCAAGGCTTTGATTTCACGCGCCAAAATTTCCAGAACCGCCGGGTATTCATCGCGCATGTAGATATAACAGGTCTCGGCCTCGACGGCCCACGCAGCGATCAGCATGCCTTCCAGAAACAGATGGGGCGTGCGTTCCAGATAGTAGCGGTCCTTGAAGGTGCCGGGCTCGCCCTCGTCACCATTGACGGCCAGATAGCGCGGCCCTGCGTTGCCACGCACAAAGCCCCATTTCTTGCCGGACGGGAACCCGGCCCCGCCCAATCCGCGCAGACCCGAGGCCATCACCCTTTCCTGAACCATTTCCCAATCGCCAGTTTCGCGCAAGCTCTTGAGTTCGGCATAGCCGCCCTCGGCCACATAGGCATCATAGCTCTCGTATTTGGGCAAATGTGCATGGGTGTCGCCCGCTGCAATAGCGGCCTCAACCTTGTCGAGGGTCGCGTGATCGATGTGGTTGTGACCCAACTCAAGGACCGGTGCGGTATCACAACGCCCCATGCAGGGCGCGCGTAAAACCCGAACCTGAGAGGCATCCAAGCCTTCTTCCAGCGCGGCCTTCAATTGTTGTGCCCCTGCCAACTCGCAAGACAGCGAGTCACAAACACGGATTGTCAGCGCAGGAGGCGCGGCTTCACCTTCTTTGACGACGTCAAAATGCGCATAAAACGTGGCCACTTCGTAGACTTCGGCCTGACTTAGCCGCATCTCTTCAGCCAGTGCGCGCAGATGGACCGCCGAAAGGCAACCATAGGCATCCTGAATCAAATGCAAGAACTCGATCAGCAAGTCGCGGCGGCGCGGGCGATCACCCAAAAGCGCCTGCACTTCGGCCCAAGCGGTATCATCCAGTTGCCGGCCTTTGGGACGGTGCCGCCCCTTGCCTTTGCCGGATTTCCAAACACCTTTGCGGTTGTCCAAAGCCATTGCTCTTTCCCCTGTCAATCACCGCAAACATACTGGTCAAAACGGGCGCAAACCACGCAAAAGCGACACCGCAGACGACCAAACCGCGCTGGGACACAATTTCCACTGCACCTGTCGGAAACACATGCTAACAATCCGAAACATGACGTCCCGCCTTTTGCTTTTCGCTTTTGCAACGCTTGTACCCGCCGCGCTGCTGGGAATTGGTGCCTTTCTTGGTGGCTTCTGGATTGTGCTTGTCGCCGTATATCTGACTGCAATGACAAGCCTGCTGGACCGGTTGATCACGCATGCGGAAACCGCAGACCCGCAACGCGGCGGTACCGTGCTGTCGGTCTTGATTGCCATGGCCCATCTGGTTCTGCTGCCAGTCGTCGTCTGGGCGCTGATCGGAGCACCACTTGCCGCGCTTGAAAAGGCAGGTCTCTTTTTTGCGGCTGGCCTCTGGTACGGGCAAGTCAGCAACGCCAACGCGCATGAACTGATCCACCGTACGGACCGCAGGATGCACCGGCTTGGCATGTGGTGCTATGTTACACTGCTATTTGGGCATCACACCTCGGCGCATGTGCTTGTCCATCATCGGCATGTGGCGACCCAAGCGGATCCGAATACGTCTCGCAAGGGTGAAAGCCTTTATCGTTACATACTGCGGGCATGGAGTGGATCTTTTCGCAAAGGCTATCTGGCCGAGCGTGCCAGACTTCAACGCATCGGGCGCCCTGCCTGGCGCAACCCCTATGTGGTTTATATTGGCGGTGCGGGCCTTTGCATGGGCTGCGCCGCATTCTTTGGCGGTTTACAGGCGCTCTTGGCCTACATCGCGCTTTGCACATACGCCCAGTCACAGCTTTTGATGTCAGACTATGTGCAGCATTATGGTCTTGTCCGTGCCACCCTGGATGATGGCAAACCCGAACCGGTTGCTGCAAAGCACAGTTGGAACAGCCCGCACTGGTTTTCATCGGCCCTACTGCTGAACGCCACACGCCATTCTGACCACCACGCCCACCCCGGACGGCACTATCCCGCGTTAACGATACCGGACGACGCCCCGATGCTGCCGCGCCCGCTGCCCATGATGGCAAGCATCGCGCTTCTTCCGCCGGTTTGGCGGCGCATTATGGACCCTCGGGTGGAAAGGTGGCGCAATGCGTAGTCTGATCATCGGCCTCTTGCTTGCCACCCCTGCCGTGGCCCAAGAGGGTATGTCTGCCGCAGAATTTGACGCCTATGTCACCGGACGCACGATTACTTTTCGGACCGTTACAAACCCGACCTACGGCGTTGAGCACTACCTTCCAGGACGTCGCGTAATGTGGTCGACCTTCGATGGTATCTGCCGCTATGGCGTGTGGTTTGAAAGCAAAGGTGACATCTGTTTCCGCTATGAACACGACCCCGAACACAAGTGCTGGACCATATATGATGAACCGGATGGCTTGCGTGGCGTTTTCACCACGCGCCCCGACACGACGGTCATCTACGAAGTGCCTGACCGCGAAGACCCCTTGATTTGTAACGATTTATCGTCGTGAAACCGGCCTAGAGCAGTTTGCCTTGCGCATCCCTGATTACGTCCAGACGACCGTCTGCGAACTCGATTTCCAGCGTTTTAGCTTTCTCGGCCGCCGCTTTTGTTGTCACCACAGCCCCGTCACCGCGCACAACTGCATATCCGCGCTTGAGGGTCTCGACATAGCCCAGCGTTTCACGCAGTCGCTCAAGCGCTTCAAGCTGCGCCAGACGCTCCGCCTGCTGCCGCGATGCACGGTCTGACAAGCGGCGCAACACTGTGTCCAGCCGTTCCGCCTGACGGGTGATCCGGTCCTGCAAGACCTGCGCGCGCAAGCCACGGGCTGTTTGCTCAAGCGCTCTACGCCCGTCGCCTGTCCGGCGCACCAAAGCAGGACCAAGACGTGTGGCCAGACTATCCAGACGCCGCCGGTCCTCGGCCAGACGGCGCGAAAGGATACCGGGGCGCAAGGCGGCCTCGCTCATTTGCAGCCGCTTTTTGGCTGCGGCACTCTTGAGCGCCGCCGGTAGCCGGTCTCCGAGATAGTCCAACCGCTGGCGGGGGCCTTCGACCAGCGCATCAACCTGCGGCAAGGCACGCCCCAGATCACGGACGCGTTGTTGTCGCTGTGTCAGGCCAGTGGTCAAAGCCCGACTAAGGCGTGCACCCTGCTGGTCCGTCCAAGCGAGCAGTTCCATGCGCACCGGGACAGCCAGCTCAGCCGCAGCCGTTGGCGTCGGCGCGCGCATATCCGACACAAAATCAATCAGAGTTGTATCCGTTTCATGCCCGACCGCCGAGATCAGAGGGATGTCGGATGCAGCCGCCGCCCGCGCGACGATCTCTTCATTGAAGCCCCAAAGGTCTTCAAGCGAGCCGCCACCGCGGGCAACAATCAGCAAGTCGGGCCGCGGCAACGCGCCACCCGGTGTCAGCTTGTTGAAACCTTCAATCGCCGCCGCTACCTCTGGCGCGCATTTGGCGCCTTGCACGGCGACCGGCCAGACCAGCACCTTGCGCGGGAAACGGTCACGCAAACGGTGCAGGATATCGCGAATGACGGCACCCGATGGCGAGGTCACAACGCCGATGATCTCGGGCAGATACGGCAGGGCTTTCTTGCGCTCGGGCGCAAAGAGACCCTCGGCAGCCAAGGCCGCTTTCCGTTTCTCCAGCATCGCCATCAAAGCACCCGCACCGGCCGGTGCGATATCTTCGATCACCATCTGGTACTTCGACTGCCCCGGAAAGGTCGTCAGCTTGCCCGTTGCAACGACTTCCATGCCCTCTTCGGGTCGATGGGCAAGCCCCTGTGCGCGGCCTTTCCAGATCACCCCAGCAAGAACGGCGCGGTCATCCTTGAGATCCAGATAGATATGCCCCGATGCTGGCCGTGAGACACGGCCGATTTCGCCTCTGACACGGACGTGGGAAAAGCCGCCTTCGATCGCTTTCTTCACAGCACCCGAAATCTCGGACACCGAAAATTCGGGCGTATTGTCGATTGCTCCGTCTTCGAAAAGGTCGTTCACGTGAGGCCCTTCTTGCGTGTGGCACGCAGTGGCAAAGATGAGAATTTCCACTTCAGGAACAAAGTGGTCGCAAAAAGCAGTGCGCCAAGGGCGGCGAACAACAGCGAATTGAAAAACAGCGACAACATAATCGCGAGGATGCCACTGATCCAGAACAGGATGCTTGACATGCGCACAGTTGCAAGGTCCGGGTCGGGCCAGAACTGCACTTGCGGGCGACCGAATTCTTCGGTGTAGAAATCCAGCGTGCGCAAATAGGCGGGATCATCCTGAAAGGGTGGCAAATCAACGGGGTGATGGATGGTGCGGCCAATGACACGCGGGCAGAAATCATCGAAATACGCTTTGGTATCCTCTGCATGCATCCGCCAGACAACGTTCACGATGGGCGAAGGAGCCAGAGTCTCTCCTGTGCTGCCGACAAGATACATGAAACGGCGGTACTCCTCGACGAGGATGTAGCAGACATCCACCGAATGTCCGGTTTCTTCTTCCAGGCGATCTACCAAAGAGCGCGTCAGGGGACGCTCATGAAAGCTGTAGCCTTCAAGGCGATGCCAAAGCTGCCGATCCTTTTTGGTGGGTGTCATGCCTGCTTTTCGTTTCGTTGTCGCCGCCCGTGCCGTAACAGTAGTGTGATGCGGACCAATGGCCAAGCGCCCTGTACCAAAATCAGCCGTTTTGCACGACACTTGTGGTTGCGCAGTGACCACCTTAGAAGCGAGCCAGATCAGCAAGAACAGGGGCGGTTATGAACATTCTCATCTTGGGCAGCGGCGGGCGTGAACACAGCCTTGCCTGGGCCGTCAAACAGAATCCCAAGTGCGACCGTCTGATCGTGGCCCCTGGCAATGCAGGCATTGCAGCAATTGCAGAATGTGCGGATATCAACATCCTCGATGGTGGTGCTGTCGCGACCTTTGCCGAAGAGAACGCCATCGATTTTGTGATCATCGGCCCCGAGGCTCCTCTTGCAGCTGGCGTCGCGGACCGTTTGCGCAACGCCGGTCTGCTGGTTTTCGGCCCGAGCCAGGCGGCTGCCCAGCTTGAGGCGTCAAAGTCATTTACCAAGGCAATCTGTGATGCAGCCAATGCCCCGACAGCCGCCTACGCACATTTCACCGATGCGGACACAGCCCGCGCCTATATCCGCGCGAATGGCGCACCAATCGTTGTAAAGGCGGACGGTCTGGCGGCCGGCAAGGGAGTCATCGTCGCGATGACCGAGGCCGAGGCGCTGGCTGCCATTGACGACATGTTCGACGGCAGCTTCGGCGCGGCCGGTGCAGAGGTTGTCATCGAAGAATTCATGGATGGCGAAGAGGCATCGTTCTTTGTGCTTTGCGACGGAAAGACCATTTTGCCCGTTGGCACTGCCCAAGACCATAAACGCGCTTATGACGGCGACACCGGACCTAACACAGGGGGCATGGGGGCCTATTCTCCCGCCCCTGTTATGACCGACGAGATGATACAGAAGGCGCTGGATGAAATCATCCGCCCCACAATGGACGAGATGCGCAAACGCGGCACACCGTTTCAAGGGGTGCTGTTCTGCGGGCTTATGATCCAGAACGGTCAACCGCGTCTTGTGGAATACAACGTCCGCTTTGGCGATCCCGAATGCCAATGCCTGATGATGCGGCTAGGCGGGCAGATCCTTGACCTGCTGCAAGCCTGCGCCGAAGAGCGGCTTGACGAGGTTCAGGTCAATTGGGCGGACGATCATGCGCTGACCATCGTGATGGCCGCAAAGGGCTATCCGGGGACCTATGCGAAAGGCACCGTGATAAAGGGGCTCGAGGCCCAGCCCGAAGATAGCTTTCATATGGTGTTTCACGCCGGAACCACATTGGTTGATGGTCAGATCACCGCATCCGGCGGGCGTGTTCTGAACATCACCGCGCGCGGCAATGATCTGGCAGAAGCGCATGAGAAAGCCTATGCGATGGCACAGGGCATTGATTGGGAAGATGGGTTTTACCGTTCGGATATCGGGTGGCGCGCGCTTTAGGTCGCATCGCTTTCACCACACGCAAAAGGCCGCGGTGCTTGCGCAGCGCGACCTTTCATTTCTTCGCAGCGCAGTCGCCTAGGCGGCGCGCCCGACCAGAACCGAATCAATCTCGGCAGCGGCAGCGTTCTCATCGTTGCCCGCAACGGCAGCAATCTCGCGTGTCAGGCGCTCTAGGGCGGCTTCATACAGCTGGCGCTCTGAGTAGCTTTGCTCGCGCTGGTCATCGTGGCGATGCAGATCGCGGACAACCTCTGCAATCGCGATCAGATCACCCGAGTTGATCTTTTGCTCGTATTCCTGCGCACGGCGGGACCACATGGCCTTTTTCACTTTCGCCTTGCCGCGCAGTGTCTTCATCGCGTGGCTAACGACATCAGGTGTCGCCAATGCCCGCATGCCGACATCCGTCGCCTTGTCGGTCGGAACACGCAAGGTCATCTTGTCCTTCTCGAAAGAGATGACGAACATCTCGAGTTCGAAACCGGCCACCTCTTGTGTTTCAATCGACACAATTTTGCCCACGCCATGCGCCGGATAAACAACAAACTCGTTGGGGCTAAAATCGTACTTTTTCTTGCTCATGATCATCCTTTCACGGCGATCCAGATTTCAAGCGACAAAAAAACCGCCGGGGCAAAGCGCCTCCGCCGGGGGATATCGGTCAAGAAACTGGTTCAACTTGTTCGCAGCATTGGACTCATAATATCACAAAAAGCGCGCGCCTGAAAGCGCCACGTTCGGAAGCCGAAAAACCGTGCAAGATAAAGGTTTTACGCCCAAGAACAGACCGAATCAGCCGCCCTCTCCTGCTGCTTCTGAAAACAATTCCATCTTGCCTTCTTTGCCGTCCATTTCGTCGGCATCGGGCAGCGGATCTTTCTTGGTGATGATCACGGGCCACATTTCAGAATACTTGCGGTTGAACTCGACCCATTTTTCCATATCCGGCTCTGTATCCGGGCGGATCGCATCAGCCGGGCATTCAGGTTCGCACACACCGCAATCGATACATTCGTCAGGATGAATCACCAGCATGTTCTCACCCTCGTAGAAGCAATCGACGGGGCAGACTTCGACACAGTCGGTATATTTGCAGGCGATACAGTTGTCGTTGACGATATATGTCATGGGGCGCGGGTTCCGAATAGCTAACGCAGCCTAGCTAGAATAGACTGCCAAGGCATTCAAGGTCCAACAGACCGAGTGACGCAGGGCGGCACCAGAAAGCTGTTGAAAGTCACCATCGGATCAGCGGTGATACGCAGATGACCGGCGCCGGTTGTGCGGGCGGAGATAGGTCGCCGTCAGTCCAGCCCCATATCCCTGCGGTCTTTCTTGGTCGGGCGTCCGCCTTTTTCGTAGCGCGGATTGGCGCCCTTTGCGGCGGTAGGCCGTTCTTTCGGCGCAGGTGTCAGGTCTTCATAGAGTGCCTGTGCCTCGGGTGCTGGACCGCGCCTTTCGCCACAGGCCAGAATGCGCACGACCTTGGTTTCATTTGCCTGCACAAACGTCAGCACATTGCCGGGGCCCACAGCGCGCGCCGGTTTGCTGACCGGTTGGGTATCAACACGCACCTTGCCCCCCGTTACGACACCCGCAGCCAGACTGCGCGATTTGAAAAACCGCGCATGCCAGAGCCATTTATCCAGCCGGATCGTCGGACGCGGGTCGGTCAATCCTTTTTGAAACCCGCCAAGGCTGCCGCAAAGGGATTGTCTGGGTCAATCTGCTTTTCGCGCTTGGGTTTGGCCTGGAAGGTTTGCGGCTTGTTGCCTCCGCCCTGCGGCTTGCCTTTGCCCTTTGGCTTGCCCTTGCCGCGCGGACGATTTGTCCCCTGCGGACGGGCAGGCCGCGCAGCGCGACCACCCCAGGTGAAGGTATAGAACACTTCCATTTCAGGGCCGGTGTCTTCGGCACCAGCGGCTTCACTGCTTTCGGTGACAGTCTCCCCAGTCTCGACCGGCGTTGCGTCAGCTGCTTTCTCGGCAGGGACGGCTTCCGAAGGTGCAGCGACAGCTTTCACCTTTTCGCGCGCGCCCTTTTCCGCCTTGTAGCCAAGACCGATCATCAAGTCCGCGAATTGCTCAAGCGTCATACCTGTAATCGACAGCATATCGGGGTTCGCTTCGAACCCTCCTCGGCTGTCCTTGTCACGCAGCATGTCAGCAAGGCGTTCCAGCATATCGATACGGATTGCGCGGTCTCCGGCGGCGCGATAGCCTGCCATCGCGTAATACCCGGGCGTAGTATCCTTGGAGGCAGCCACCGTCACCAGCCCCGGTGGCGGGCTCTCGGGAAATTCGCTGAGGTCCTTTGACAAGGACCAGAGAACCAGACGCAAACGCGTCGGCGCCGGTTTAAGCAATAGCGGCATGAAGATCGTGAACTGGCCAAAGCGCACGCCATGTTTGCGCAACGCACCGCGTGCGTCTTGGTCCAGCGCTTTCACTTCATCGGCGACTTCGCCACGTGGGATAACCCCAAAGTGTTCGGCCATGCGGAAGGCAAATCCCTTGGCCGCGCCAGTGAGCGTTTCATCATTCTTCAACGCAAGCAGCGGCTCGAAACCGGCGGCAATCTTGCGGTCAATGAAATGCTGCAAGCGGCGCTGCACCTTGGCTGCGACATCGGCCCCTGCCTCATCATCTACAAAAGCCTGCACCGCAGGTTTGAAAGGGTCATCGCCCTTGACCAGCTTGCCGACGGCCTGATCACCCCACATCAGTCCACCCTGTTCGGTGAAGTCAATTTCCGGGTCAGGGGCATTGTAGAACCGGTCGGCCAGCAAGTGAAACTGCGGGACCAAAGCCTGCACGGATGCCTGACGCAGGGTCTTTGCCTCATCAGGGCTCCCTGCTTTGTCCATCCGGAAACGGAACCCTTCCAACCGCCCGACGAATTCGCCTTCAACGGTCACTTCACCCTTGTCATTCACGTCAGCCAAAAGGCTCTCCTTCTGTTTGAGCCGGCGAAGCAGAATGCTGGTCCGCCGGTCCACAAATCTTTGCGTCAACGCGCCATGCAACGCGTCAGATAGTCGGTCTTCTACAGCGCG
>CAZTKF010000103.1:0-9980 GCA_964614205.1 uncultured Loktanella sp.
GCAAACGCGGATCCAATTACTTTCGTGGTCATTACATGCGCGGCGGTGCGGCGCAGGATCTGCTCACACGTGGTTTTGACACCGCGGCCATCATGAGGGCTGGGGGTTAGAAGTCGATCAGTGTTCTTGCGCGTTATCTCGAAATAGCAGAGCACAATGTTTGGGGGTGAGGTGACCTTTAACCCCCCTTACGTTGCTGCACGAAGCGTGAATCATGCAGTTAAATAGTTGTCGGGTTTAGACTCCTACAGCACCCTCCTTGACTAGTGTCCTTGCCTACTTAGGCGACCAGCGATCCTTTATTCTTGTTGGCACAGGTAGTGCGCGCATGACGCGACATATGACATTGGCGGCTACGCAAATGCCAGATAGTAGAACCGAATAATCCTGCGCCTCCCGGAACATCCTATAGTTGGCCTTCAGATTGGTCTTCATGCTGGAGGACAGGCTAGCGGGCATACGGTAATACGTCCCAAGTACCGCTGCGGTGCTGACGCATTTCAAGCCAGGGTTCTTAGCGAATATACTGAGCCAATACGCATAGTCCTGTCGCCTGCGTAGCATGGGCATCGTGCGGCAACCGTTCAGGTCGCTTCGCAGCACCGCCATGCTTGTAGGAATCTCGTTTTGGAGATGCATCTTGAACCTAGTGATCGATCTCGGCAGGCGGCGTTCCCCAATTCTATGCCCTTCCGCATCAAAGATCTCATAGTTACAGGCACATATATCCGCTGCATGTCGGTTTATCAGATCTAGCTGCAACTCAAGCTTTGTTGGATGCCACACGTCATCTGCATCGAGGAAGGCTAGATGGGTACCTTGGGCTGCTTGCAACAACACGGTCCGAGCATAGCCTGCGCCTCTATTCTCTGTTCCAAAAAACACACGGATACTTGGGTGCTTCTCCGACATGCGGGCCAAGATTGCGCTGGTGCCATCTGTCGAGAGATCGTCATAGACAAGAATTTCCATTACCGGATGGCTCTGTCCCAAAATGGAGTAAAGACAGCGCTCTATAGTGCCTTCGGCATTGTAGCAGGGAACTATAGCTGAAACAGTGGGAGCGAATTGGGTCAACTATAGTCACTCGGTGAAGAAGATTTCTCGGTGCGGATCTGGACTGATGAACTCGCTGTACAATGTGCGTTCAATTCCTTCGGTCAGCGTATACGGAGCCTCGAAGCCGTCTAGTTGATCCTTCCTGGAGGTAAACTGTGTGGAGGCGTTGAACTTACGCACTCTGATCGAGCTAACGGGCAATTGCTTTTTCGTGATGCGTGAGACGGCATCTGCGGTATAGCCCAGCAATAGTCCGAGCCAATAGGGTAGCCTAGGGCCTACCCCCTGTTTGTCTGTAAGGGTCTGACGCACTTGGGAAACCAAGGCATTCATGTCCAAATCTGGGGTGTCGATATAGTTATAGATCCCCTCGCGTTGACTACTGGAAAGACAAGCCTTCAGGAAAGCCGTGACATTGCCAATATAGGCCATCGACTTTTTGTTCTTTCCATTGCCGACCATGACGAACCGTCCTGAGGCAATCTGGTTGAGCAGATTGTAGACATTGCCCCGATTGCCTTCGCCGAAAATCACCGTAGGGCGAACGATGAGCAGGGCGTTCCGTTCGTCTTTATTCAGCCAGCTGCGCAGCTTTTCCTCCGCCTCAAATTTCGTCCGTCCATATTCGTTAAAAGGGCTAATCGCCCCATCCTCGCCGGTGCCGGGCTCCGCAAAGCCGTATACTGCGACTGTCGAGGTGAAGACAATTTTGTGAATGCCCTTCTCCGTGCAGGTTCGCGCAATATTCTCGGCACCCAAGACATTCGTGCGAGTGTATTCGGACTTGTCGCGAACATCGTCGCGATGAACTGCGGCGAGATTGACTACGACATCACCGCTCACTGTCTCCCGCAGGTCGGCCAAATTGCGCACATCGCCGAACTTGCACTTGTCAGGAAACCGGCTACTTTTTTTCAGATCAATGATTTCAAAAGGTATTTGATGCTCTGCAAGAAGCTTGCAGAAATTGGTTCCGACAAAGCCAGACCCACCGATGACAGAGACTTTTTGGATATTAATCACAGATCCGTTTCTCCTGAACCAGAGCGTGTTTTCGGGAGCATCAGGCCACACATTCCGACAACATCTGGCCACTCATGCTGGGACTGGACACCTGGGTATCGTCAAATTCCGCCTATGATCTCCGTACCTGACTTTGGTATGTGTCCTATCGGTCAATGCGACGCCAGATAAGTATAATAACAACAGTAGTGTGTGGTCGCCCTCCAGAAGAACGTCTTGCATGGAGGCTAGCCAACATAGCAAAAAGATCAGAGCGATTACGGACTTGTTTCGCATGCTCACGTTTGTAAGAAATGCCCAGAAAACTATTAAAGTAAATAAGAGGAAGAAGAATATTGGAATTACGCCTGCCACTCGACCAAGATCAAGTAAGATGTTGTGATACCAGAGTTCGTTGAAGCCAGCTTCTTGGGGTGGACCAGAACCTCCAAACGGATAATTTGAAAGATTTGACAGACCAATCGCATACAAATCGAAGCGATCGCTCTCCAGTCCGTTTGAAAATCGCAGAATGAAGAAATCGAAAACTACTTTAAGACTATCCGAAGTAGTTAGCCACGACATCATAAGCTGGTAGCTGATCACAAAAACGGTGGTCATCAGTATCAAATTCTTTATTGTGAATTTTCTGAACAACGACCACAACAAAGCAATTGTAAATAAAACGAAGAATGCGCGTGAGGCGATCATTATAGCGCCAACAACTAGAAGGAAAATCACAGTAATGCAGATGCACCTAAGTAGTAGTCTGTCTGAGGTAACGACGGTATGTATCGCGACTCCTGAAACTATGGCCATCTTGATACCTACGAGAGGGGAGTTTACCTCAGATCCACTTAGCGGGTTGTATAGGTTACCGTAGCCGTAGAAACCGTAGTTGAGACCAATGCTATAGCCGACAATAGTCATTGATTGAATTAAAATTCCGAGAACTAAAGCCAATAATATATCATGCTTTTCCAGCTGGCTCCGGTTTGAGAAGGCTAGACCAAATATGAAAAACAGAGCGCTCAGCTTTAGCGCCGAAAGCCAAGGATTAACAAGTGTAAGATGCGAATAGCCGATCGTGAATACGAAGGTGAAGATGATTAACCAGCATCCAAATACTAGGAATGGCCCAAAACGAATTATGGAGAGATTGCCCCTTACTGCCTCGAACAGTATTAACAAGAGGATGGCTGGCCCATATAGTTGAACTTCACCGATGCCAATCAGCAGCCCTGATATTCGGAATAGTGTCATCTCGTCGGCCTTCCATACTGCTCATAACCGTTTCCTACCGTAAAAAGTGGGTAGTGGTGAGTACCTCTAGGAGCTTTCAAGAAATGCTTCCGATTTTTCAATTTTGATAGTGTGCGTGGTCGTGGCGCTCACGCGATGAACTTGTCCCACGATGCTTCCCTCCATTCTTGAGAAAGGATCGCACCATCAAACCAAGAGATCAAACGCCTATTTACGATCACCGTAAACCCTGTCGCAGGTTCTCTTGCATAAAATCCGAAAGTACATGCTCGGCCCCAATACTCTAGAAAGCAGTAGTTTAGCAGTCTCTAACAAAGCCCTCTTGGCGCCATTTTCCAAGTATCGGATTTGAACACTACGAATTGATGGCCAATTTGAAATGCCACCAAGTGCGAATTCAGCCAAAATCCTATCATGGGTCTTAATTCCATACGTCTTAACATTTTCATTCATCCATACAGCATCTGCAGAAATTGGAAAATCATTCTCTAGAAATAGAATTGGTCGTTCTATATCGATGGGCGTTACGAAGGCTTGGTGGGCAGGGTAGCGGCGGAGTCTCTCCAGCTTATTTCTCTTTGGCCGTAAGAACTTGACATCTTCGTGTGTCTGTATGGAGCGAAAAGCGTGGCATGAGTTCTTGTCGGCAAGCGCTTTTATGTCCCTTATGCAATGTTGGTCAAAAAACTGATCACCCCCATTAAGGAAGAGAACAAGGTCGCTGTTCACCTCCCGGAGGCCGATGTTCATCGCATTGTAGATACCAGTATCCAGATTCCATATTGCGCAATTTGGGTAAAAATGATTTTCAATAAGTGCTCTCTGATCGTCCGTCGCGTTGCTGGCCACAATGATTAGCGCATCGGGCGAAGTTGACTGTGAGCGCACAGAGGCAAGTGTGCGATGAACGTCGCTTGGGTCACCAAATCTGAAAATGGTGACTACCGATATTGTAGTTGATTGCGCCATGTACCCCTGCGTTAACTTATGATGGAAGCGCGCTAGTTTCACGCTGTCTAATTCCCTGAAAGGCTGATCTTACAAAGGTAACCCTGTTTTGGCAGTTTTTCTCGACTCTTGCAGGAATCTAACAGGATTTCTCTTGCATTGCGTACGGTCGGTTTGCCTTCACACGATCTGCAATTTAGCGGCCAACAGCTCCAGGAGTTTTTGCACATATCAAGCACTCGTTCCTGCAATGCCAACCTATAAAGCTTTCTTGTACACTTGTAATGTCTCGTCAGCACATCGTCGCCAGGAGAATTTTTCGAGCCGTTCTCTACCTAATTGGACTAATTTGTTCCGGCGTGATGTGTCGAAAACCACTTTGCAGATTGCTTGGGCCTGATCATCAATATCGCTCGGCGTGAAGTACTCACCAGCTTCGCCAATTACCTCCGGCATTGAGCTAGAGTTGCTTGAAACGACTGGACAGTCATGCGCCATGGCTTCCAAAAGGGGAAGGCCAAATCCTTCGTAGAGGGAGGGAAGAATAAATGCACTCGCATGTTGGTACAGCATCCCTAAGACTGCATCTGTACCTGAATAGTGTTGTACCGTGCCTTCTCGAAATCCAAGAGAATGGATGAGTTTTGCTTCGGCTGCGGTGAACGCTCCACCTCCAAATGCATGAATGTCGAAATTACTAACCAATTCGTGACGAGATGCGACTGCCCGTAGTAGGCTTTCAAAGTTTTTATAGCCCCGACGGTTCCCAACAAATAGCAGAAAGGGCTTGTCATAGAATACGGCCTTTGCCGGCACTTTAGTAACCGGAAACTTTTCGAACCCATGGTGGATGACCGTGACTTTCTCGGGCAGGACATTGAAAATATCACATAAATCCCGCTTGGTACTGTGCGAGATGCTTATTATGTGATCCGCACGCTCAACCGCTACACGCTTGTGTACGCTCGTTTTGTCGCGTGTAGAAAACGACTGCGCGCACCTTTCGTGGATCATATCGTGGACCGTGAGGATCCGGGCGGCGCCATATGATGCGACAGGATGGCGACTGTAGTAAGTCTCATGAAGAATGGAAGGTGAGAACTGCTTGACTGCCTGGCGGCAAAGAGAGCGATTCAGCGCGGCAAGCAGGTGATTGGATTTCGGCGGTAATTTGTCAAACAGGCGTCCATCCACACACTGGTCGGGCAGGTCACTCAGGTATTGATTGCGATGTATTGGCGCCAGAACCCGGCATTCATTTTCTCTAGCGATCAGTTCGTGAGCCAGTCGAACTATGTATCTTGATATACCGCCGTATGCCTGCATCAGGAATACTTGATGATCAAATGCGATTCTCATTTCGGAGCAGTCATCTTCTCAAAGTCACCCCACGTTCTAGATGTGAGGTGTCGTGTGAAAATGCGAGGCAAGTACCGAGCAACTCGGGTTGTCACCATCCACTTCGTTGAACCAACAGGCTTGTCGGTTAGCAAGTGAAAACTGCGACCATCGCTTACAAGGTGTTTATCAAATCTGTTGGCAAGGTATTCCAGCGTTTTGAGCCTCATGAAGCCAACATGTTGTCCGTGACTTAACCCAAAGTACCACCATTCATCCAGTTGGGGAGTTGGAGTTGGTACAATTGACGTAGAGATTAAAAGGTTGGGCGCAATGTCAAAGAGGCGCTCCATTTCGTTTGGTGGTGAGATAAAATGCTCAAATGCTTCAAATGCGGTTACAAGATCTGCCGTTTCACCTGAATGTTCGAAGCCCATGGCTACCAGATTTTGGCAGTACGGGTCGCTCCAGAGGGTATCCACGCCTATGTCCCTAAGCATTCTTGTAAGAATCCCATAACCACCCGCGCAATCGATAACCCGGCCCTGCGTTTTGCCTAGAATTGAAAGTGTGCCGAGCACAATCCCCAAGCAAGCCTGATTTCGGGTCATTATTCCTGTATCACAATCGTTGATGACGCTAGCGTAGGCCTCATCTAGCCAATCCGGATACTGGGTTTGAACATATGAGCACGTTGGGCATTCAAAATAGGAGACAGATCGACCCAAGATCTGTCCTGTCGAAATTGCGCCCTCGATACGGGAACCGCATACTCGGCAGGTTTCTTTCATGTGACTGTTTCTTTCTGGAAAGTACACTGGGGCCGCTTCGTGATTCTGCACCTTAGGGGAGACTGTCTTGAGGGCGGTTTTCCTGTCTTTACTCTTGGACTTTGTTTGGAAAACCGCAAATTCACAACACTGTGTTGCCGTGGATAGCGACTGAGATGAAGCTTCATCTCAATCTCAAGCCCCG
This sequence comes from uncultured Loktanella sp., assembly GCA_964614205.1. Lineage (GTDB taxonomy): Bacteria > Pseudomonadota > Alphaproteobacteria > Rhodobacterales > Rhodobacteraceae > Yoonia. The sequence continues at coordinate 6,586 of CAZTKF010000103.1, forward strand.
CAAGCAGGCACCAACAAGGCGTCTGATTCTTGTATAAACCCACCAAATGCCTTCCCCCGGTCTGATCCGATAGATCTTCCGTGAAACGAAGTCGTCAAATGCGTTATTCGCTTTAATCCTGTCAGGATGATTCAGCGGCCATTCGATTGCCCCGCGCGCTCTATCCGCAACCATTTCATCCGCTCCAAGTGTATGTGTAGCATCCGCACCAAACCCAATATTTGATATAAGGTTGGTATGTGGGGTGCATGTCAGCCCGCCGTTCAACCAGCATGTCCAAGTCCAAGAGTAATCCCATGTGTCGAGGCTACCTTCTTTGACGCGATCAAGCGCGCTGATAAAGTATTCGGCGAAACCCGGCACAGTGGAAAGGGCCTGGAACCGCGTTTTGGCTTTGGAAGGTTCGTATTGCTCAAGGTCCTTGTCATACAGATTCCACGCCCGCCTCCAGCTTGCCCAACCCCAGCAATGATTGAAAATAGAAAAGTAATAACTGTGCTGCCATCCCTGCATATACCGCTGAAAGTTATTTCCTGTAATACACATAATTTCGGGGGTTTCGCGGTATCGCTCAAGGAGTTCTTCGCAGAATGGAAAGAAACTCGGATCGGGAAGGCAATCGTCTTCGAGAATAATCCCTTCTTCTTCGTTTTCGAAGAACCATGTGATGCCGCCGCTTACTGCGCTTCGGCAACCAAGGTTGTTGTCCCGCAGCAACGTTTGCACCTCGCAATTCCAGTCGACATTGGTTGCAATTCTCCTCACTTCGGCGCAACGCTCCTCCTCTCCAGCACGATCAGGGCGCGGACCGTCAGCAGCAACATAAAGCCGTGTTGGTTTTGCCTTTCGAATTGATTCAAAAACCCGGGAAGTTGTATCCGGGCGGTTAAAGACCATGAACAGAACAGGCGTTTGTAGCGGTGCAATTTGTTCATCTCTCAAGTCATTGCTTCCTTCAAAAGTGCATCGAAATAGGCAATCGTCGACTTCAGCCCTTCTTCCAATGGAACTTTCGGTTCCCAATCTAAAGCCTCACGCGCCAGATTGATTTCCGGTTTGCGCTGTCTCGGATCATCTTTTGGTAGGGGCATGTAGGTTAGCTTGGATTGTGAGTTTGTCAGATCACGAACTTTTTGCGCTAGTTCTAACATAGTAAACTCAATGGGGTTTCCTAGATTAACCGGACCTGTGAAATCAGAAGGCATTTCCATCATTCGAACGAAGCCTTCGATTAGATCGTCGACGTAACAGAACGAGCGTGTTTGCGTGCCGTCGCCAAAGAGAGTTAAGGGCTCATTTCGGAGAGCCTGAACGATAAAGTTTGACACTACTCGCCCATCATTCGGGTGCATGTGCGGTCCATAGGTGTTGAAGATGCGTGCGACTTTGATGTCCAGGTTATGCTGGCGGCGGTAATCGAAAAAGAGTGTCTCGGCGCAGCGTTTCCCCTCATCATAGCAGGACCGCGGGCCGATGGGGTTAACCTTGCCCCAATAGCTTTCAGATTGCGGATGCACTTCAGGATCGCCATAAACCTCGCTGGTAGAGGCTTGGAAGATCTTTGCTTTGGTGCGCTTGGCAAGTCCCAGCATGTTTATAGCGCCATGGACACTAGTCTTAGTCGTTTGGACAGGGTCATGTTGGTAGTGAATAGGTGAAGCTGGGCAGGCCAAGTTATAAATCTGATCCACCTCGATATAGAGCGGAAAAGTCACATCATGGCGCATAAGCTCAAAATGCGGATTGTCGACTAGATGAGCAATATTTCCGCGAGTGCCAGTGAAGAAGTTATCTAGGCAAATCACATCATGGCCATCAAGCAGCAGTCGTTCGCAAAGGTGTGAGCCGAGAAAACCTGCCCCGCCAGTTACGAGCGTCTGAGGTCGGTGTGAGTAGTTTTTCATGCGTCGCCCTGTATTATTCTGCCGAATGATTTAAGCGGATTGAATGCTCTAATTTTCATTACAAACATTGTACGTGTCCTTTTTTGTAAGGCGTCTAAGAGAATTCCTACGCTGAACTGGGCAATCACGGTTGCCCATGCTGCACCCAGAGCACCGAATTTCGGAATTATGATGATATTCAGAAAAACGTTTATTATGGCTCCCATCACTGTTCTCTGCAGGCTCAATATCTGAAGATTCTCCACCAAAAACCACCTGCTGCTCGCAACTCCCAGGAATACAAAAACTGATGCCCAAATGTGGATCGCAAGTATACTACCGGCTTCGGCGTATGGATGGCCAAAAAGAACTGTTACTAGAGACGTAGAAAAGACTGTCATCGGGAGAGCAACAGCAACGGATAACAAAACCATCAGGTCATATAATCGCTGAAGTCGCTGCAAATATAGATTTTCATTTTGTTTCTTCGCATTGAGAATGGTGGGAAATACCGACGCAACAATCGCGATGGGTACGAAATACCATACTTCACTTATCCGAACGGCTACGCTGTAGATCCCAACCGCTTCATCACCTGCCATCTGCCCGAGCATAATTTGGTCTATTTTCATGTAGACTATGATCGCTATACTTGACAGCAGTAGTGGCCAGCTATCCTTTAGCAGGCTTTTTGCGCGCGGCAAGGCGACCTGAAGCTTCCGCAGCCGCGGACCTCGCGAACCCAGTATTACGAGCATCAGAAATGCGATGACCAGAGATTCCAAGGTTGTGGCCAACGCGAAAGCCATGAGGGACGCATCTTGGTGGACAAGTACCACCTTTATTGCGGCAAAAACTAGGAAGCTGCCATTTTGTAGCCAGACAACATATTTGGACAAAATTTGTGATTCAAACCAATATGCCGCTATTTCACTACTTTTGAAAAGAACAATGGAACCAAGGACCGCAACAATAGCTTTGGTCATTGTGTCCTCGGGGCGAAGATTAAGTATTGTGATTAATAGCAGAATGTAGGCAATGACTCCCCCAAGCAATAACAATGCTGCGGCTGTTCCGAGAGTTACGTTGGTCTGGTCAGGAGCGCGTAGAATATCGCGCACGACAATACCCTGTAAGCCCATGCTAGAAATCGAACCGAAAATACCAACAAGTGCTAAGGCAAAGTTCCAGACACCGAATTGCTCTGGTCCAAGGTAGCGCGCAATCCAGATGCCCAAAAGCAGCCCCACACCCATGCGTAGGAGTTTGTCGAAAAATAGCCAGCCTATGTTGTCAACAATTTTGGTGAGATTTGGCCGGTTACTAAATTTCTGGAGAATAAATGAAGGTATGAGCGTCATTGAAATATGGCTCTATTGATCGGCTTTAATTACCAAAAATGACAATGGAAACGGAAACATTCGCTTGCCAAACACCCGATTACGCAAGCTGCCGACGCCAAATGCCCGATAACGCATGCCCTTGCCCGCGCCCCTACCGCCCGTCGTCCAA
>CAZTKF010000104.1:0-9649 GCA_964614205.1 uncultured Loktanella sp.
AGGGCAATGGTCTCCCTGTGACGGATGATATATCTGCAAGACTGGTACGGCTTCCAATGTTCTACGAATTGGGAGGTCAGATTGAAGGTGTGATTTGTCAAGCCAGTGACTACTTTTCCCGATCTCAATAGAACCAAACAATCTCAGACTTACGTTGCACGAACGGTCGAGTCTTGCTCCACCATAGGCAAATAGGGCGCCAAGACATGAACAAACATTCCCAAAGAAACTACATTATTTATGCGCCGCCGTTCGACGAGAATGTTGGAGGGATCATCTTCTTGCACCAATTGGTGCATGAACTGAATGAGATGGGTGAGCGTGCCTTTGTATGGCCGTTTCATGCTGATGAAAAAAAGGATGGCCTTCATGGCAGGCTAAAGCGATTGAGAGCGAGCATTTTGGGCCCCAAGAAGCGGCCATTCAATGTTTCGACAGAATTGAACACACCCATAGCTCAGCCAAGCGATCTGACAGCTTTCAGTATAGTGGTCTATCCTGAACTCGTACTGGGGAATCCACTGAACGCTAAGAATGTGGTCCGCTGGTTGCTCTATGAGCCTGGTGTTCTGCACCCCTACAAATTTGGAACCGATGAGATGTTCTTTCGTGTCGGGGAAATGTTTGACCTTCAAAGGGTCACTGGCGGCGCACCTGATCTTTTTTTGTACAAGGTCAATTCTAGGTATCGCGACGAGAACCGCTCTAACCGAAATGGGGTTTGCTACATTGTTCGCAAGGGGGCGCATAAGCCACGCATTCCTCAAACAGAAGTGCCTGGGGCGATACAGATTGACAACAAATCACATGCTGAGATCAATGAGATATTTAATTGCTGCCACACCTTCTATTCCTACGACGAAGCGACCATGTATTCGCAGTATGCGGCTATCTGTGGTTGCACCTCGGTGGTTATCCCGGGGCATTTTGACTCACGCGAGGAATGGGTAAGAAATTATGAACTGGCACGATATGGTGTGGCTTATGGGCTGGATGACATCCCGCATGCAATTGCAACGCGCGGCAAGGTGCGCGGGCTACTAGAGGACAGAGAAACTGCTGGACGAAAGACAGTCGAGAACTTCATAAGATTGACTTCGGCGAGGTTCTGATTTGGTGTTCAAGAGCGGCTAAAGCATTTTTGGACCGTGTTGAAGTTTTCCCCATTTTGAAGTGTTCAGCCGCTTGGTAGCAAGGCAACATCACTCCAGTTCAACCAGAGTGCAGACCCCGCAACAAGCAATGCTAGCATTGCAAACCCGAAGTCGTGCAATGGGTCCCAGACCCCCAATCGCCGTGACAAAGAAACAAGCGAAGGATAAAAGAATAGCGCAGCGGCAAGCTGACCAAGCAGGGCGCCGATAAGCCCCCCAAATGAAACGCCGACTAATAGGCCGCTGATGGTCAATGCTGCTCTAAGAAAGCTTAAGACGAAGAAAGCCTTTGACTCTCCAACCGCAAGGGCTGCAGCGTCGTAGGTCATGCCGACGACAACTGGAAAGCTGATGCATGCGATTAATACTACGATGGGCCCCGCCAAGAGATATCTATCATCATACAGGAAATCGACTAGCCACGGGCCCAATAGTGCGGCAAACCCAAGTAATAAGAATACACTTGATGTAACAGCAACACGAAGTTTGCGCAGCTTGATAAAATTTTCTCTTGAAGCCGCAGGTGGGCGATCCCGATATACAGGGATCAATAGCCGCCCATTGATGACGCTTCCCAACATCAAGGGGAAATTGCCTAGAAAGTAGCCAATGACGTAGATACCAAAGATATCTAGTGGGAGGAATCTTGCTAGGATCAAGCGGTCGCCCTGTGCAACCAGAAAGCCAAAGGCTGTGCTAAGGAATATCCATTTGCCAAAGTGAATCAGCTCATGAACTGCCTGCCTTTCCCAACGCAAACGATTCCTATCTCCTGGAAGGAATACGCTATACAGTATGACGGTCGCCGCGGCACTCAACAATCCACCGACAATCAACGCCCAAACCGATCTTGTCCAGAGCGCCAGTGCCAGCATTGCAATAAGGCCGAAGATCTGGCTTGCGGCATCCAATACGGTTATTCGACCGATTAACAAATGCCGTTTGGCTGTCTCCAATCGCGTAGGCATGAACCCTGTGACTAGGAATTGTGTCGAGGCGACCATCATCATGGGAACCAGGATCATTTCTCCGTAAAAAACTGCGAACGGATATGCCAATGCGCAGCCACACAGAAACAACAAGACCCCCCGTATAATTTGTACTGTGAACGCTGTGTTCAGAAAATCAGGATCGTCGCCCCGCTTGCTCTGCATAATTGCTGGGCTGATCCCTACGTCAGAAAACATGTTCAAACCTACAATCAAGATTGAAACCAGCGCCACCAATCCGAAGGCCTCGGGAAAGAGCAAACGAGTCAAAAGGAGATTCGAAAGAAGCCTCACGAGTTGAGAAAAACCAAAGCCGGCAAAAGTCAAAACTGAAGACCGCATCACACGCGCGGTGAGGCTCTCGCTGTGCAAGATATCCGCAATTTGAGCGGCCAAGCCCGAGTCTCTAGATCTCGTCTCCGGGTCCTTATGCGCGTAATGATGTTTTTTTCTGGCTATCATTAGTGCTTCTGGCTATCGTTAGTGCCTCTGGCTGATCGCAAGTTCGCCCAACCGCCAAATTTGCGGCATGAGCCGGGCTAAGCCTCGCCAACGTGGAAGCTTCCTTAAACTGCAAGAAGTGTTCTATCGCTAGTCCGAAGCACACCAACTGAAATCTCCGTGATGGAGATGTTCTGCTAATTGCATCGGCCGGATGACAGTCGACTTGCTTCTGTTCAGCTTCCATTCAGTGATATCCGATTGATCTCAAGTGCCTATGGTTTGTGAGCCAAGAAGAATCACACCGCTTGCAGAATTTGGATACGACGCACTTCATTTCTGTTGATAATGAATGACAAACATGGGCAAACAAGCTCTCCAATGTCCAGTACTTTATCCGCAATGTGTCCAAGAGGGGAGCAGATATCGGAAAGGGGGCCTCGGCTGAGAGCCCTGTAGAATCCAGAGATAAAACAAAGTGAAATGACTAAACCAAATTGGCGTACTGACTGCATCTGATTCGTACTTGACTACGACCTCGCCACCAATGCGCTGCTACCAATTAAAGCTTCTTGCGTACCTCCTTATATCGACAAAAGCCTATGCCCTCTGGCGCGATATTGCTATTCTACGTTCAATACGATGGCTTTAGCTTTCAAGAAATGGATAACCTGTGTTTGCGAAGTATTTATACAAGATTACTAGAGTATCGCGCATGATGTTGTCCACTCCAGACACTGTTGAAGATTTCTCAGGTTCATTTCCTTTCTATAATGTATTGCCAATGTTGGTTCGCCAAGTGGCTTCCATTGATGATGTGCGTTTTCTCCAAATCGGCGCCGCGGACGGTTCAACTGATGATCCAATAAACGAGTTGGTGAAGCGGCATAGATGGCAAGGCACACTGGTGGAGCCCAGCAAGCGTTCCTTTGACCGGTTAAGAGAGAGCTATAGGGATTGTCAGAATTTGCATTTCGAACAGTGCCTCGTCACCGACACCGTTGGGTCAACGGAGCAGACTCTGTACGAAGTCGTGGACTGGATTCGCGATCGATCAACGTGGGCAGAACAATCATCTAGCATGGATCGCTCTGTCGTAGCTGGATTTCTCAACTATTTTTCGACAACTAGCGAAGGCAGGGACCTCCCTAGAGATCTTGACAGTCTGATCGAAGAAATCTCCGTCCCTTCAATCCATGTGAGTGAACTGATACGCAAGCTCAACATTACCGCACTAGATGTGTTGGTCATCGATACAATGGGCCACGATGCCAAGATATTGCTTGCTTTTCCTTTCAATGTGTTGAAGCCGCGGTTAATTATGTTTGAGCATTCAGCGATGTCGGCAAAAGATAAGGAAGCCGTTCTCGGGGCGCTGGCTGAGGTCGGGTACTCCTTCGTGAAATTTGCTGTTGATACTATAGCTGTTCTCGATAAATCACCTCGGCAATGGTCTGTCACAGAATGGTAATGGTGTCTTAGCCCCCTGAAACTGTGCCAAAGTTGGTCTAGTTTCAGAGATGGGATTGATGGCGCGGAAACGGCATTCGGATGATGATATTCTTCGGCCTTTGCGTGAGATTGAGCTGTGCCTGGCGGCTGGTTCAGATGTAGCGACGGCCTGTAGAACTGCTGGTGTCAACGACGCGACCTATTACTCATGGCGCAAACCGTTTGGTAGCATAGAGCAGCCCGAGATGGCCAATCTGAAGGCGCTGCAGAAAGAGAATGATCGTCTCAAGAAGATCGTGGCTGAGCTTGAGCTGCACAAGCTGATCCTCAAAGAGAGCCTTGATTATTCAAAGCCGAAGGCCTGACGACAGACCAGCTTCGTAAGGCCGTGGTACACAGTCGACAAAAGCTGGCAACCTCGGAACGGCGCATATGTCGGGTTCTGAGCGTGGCTCGAAGCAGGTTGCAATACAAGACGGTTTCCACAGACGACGAGGTATTGCGCATGGCAATGATCCGATTGGCCAGGCAATATGGCCGCTACGACTATCGCAAGGTTGCGGAACTACTGCGCGTCGAAGGCTGGCCCTTCAATCACAAGAAGATCAAACGCCTGTGGCGCGAAAAAGGCCTGCAACTTCCTTGGCGGCACAAGAAAAGCAGGCGGCTGTACCGCAAGGACAGCTCAATCATCCGACTGCGGCCGCAACATCCTAATCACATCTGGAGCGTCGATTTTGTACACGTCAAACTGAGCAACGGGCGCCCCTACAAGATGTTGACGGTGCTGGATGAATACACTCGTGAGGCGCTGTGTGTCGCGGTCAAACCAAAGATGGACAGCGCAGACGTGCTGGGTGTGCTCTACCCACTGCTTTTGCGGCGCGGAAGGCCCGAATACATTCGCACGGACAACGGCTCAGAGTTCATCGCGGCGGCACTACAGGATTGGCTGAGATAGGTCGGGATCAAGCCGATCCAGATCTATCTAGGGATACCCTGGGAGAATGGGTACAATGAGCGCTTCAACGGCACTCTGCGCCAAGAATTCCTCAACGGCGAATGGTTCAACACCACAAAACAGGCACAGATCGTCATCAATAACTGGCCCAGACAATACAATCGTGTCCGGCCGCATCACGCACTAAACACGCGCCCGCCAGTTCCAGAAACTTTGCTAAAAAAGTGGCCCATAGAAATGGGACTGGACAGTTGTAGTATCAGACGGTGTGTTTGAGCGTAGAACGCGGCTCTATGGTTCTCTGACGTGCTTCATTTATCGTGCACCTCTAGCCCATGATTTTTCAGGTGCAGGCCTCTGCCGCACTACAACCTGAACAGCTAGGTAGATCGCATAAGAGACCGGCATTGTCAGTGCGAGGCGCAAATGTGTGCGTAGTGACACCTGCGGTTTACCTTCGTTGAGCTCAAGTGCTGGGTGAAGGCGTCGCAATTGCGACCCGCCTGCATCTTGTCTACGTCGGACACGGACAAGCGCAGAAAACCCCTCGACAAGTGGCCAGGCATAGCTGCTATCAACCTCCACCCTTTCTGCCGGGTCAAAATTCCATCGTACGAAACCGTCATCCGCAATGATATCTGGGAAGGTCTTCCAACGCGCACGCCCAGTGGCGTTGACGGCATAAAAACCGGCACCCTGAGCAGTACCCGGACGCATGTAGGGTAGTTGCATCCACAGTGCCCCATACCGCCGCGAGATCCAGCTTCTGGCCCGCACCAACTGCATGCGTCCCGTTACATAAACCGGCTCGGAACGCTTTAGGATGTCAAAAATGCGCGCCAGCAGGGAAGGAGATAGTACAATGTCCGCGTCCAGATAAGCACGTGCATCTGCCCTTGCAATCGCATCAGCGCTATTCAGCGCTCCAGGTTTGCTGCCCTCGGGAATGTCAAGTACAGTCAAGAGCCACCCGCGATCCACGAAGTCATTCTCCATTTCCCGAGCTAGAGTTGCGGTGCTGTCAGAACAGCCATTGGCCGCAACAATAACCTCCAAGACTATCTGGTCCAACTCTGTTTGTTCAACGATCGCTCTCAGGCAGGTCTGAATGTGCCCTGCTTCATTGTTCGCAGGAATTATGATGCTCAGATCAGGACTAGCCATGAATGACATTTCTGATGACTGAGATTAGACTTTCTTGCGCCTCTGATCCTAGCGCTGGAAAGGGTCCTGATCTCCTGAGCAAGATATCAAGCTGTACGCCAAGCTCATCGGCTTCCATCGCAACTCTTACGCCGGGATGGTTCACAAAATGCTTTATGGTTTCAAGCTGATGATCGTTTACGATCTCGCGGAGCGCTGCGCGGCGTGGCAACAATAAGACTGGGGTTGAGTGCGCTAATGCTGTAACGATCGTGCCAATCCCTGCGTGTGTTACAATGAACTCTGCGTTCACTACCCGGTCACGGAACTCCATAGGGGTGACCCGTTCGGTCCATTTGAAAGACTTGGGCCGATAGCTATCTGCCTTCAATCTGCCAACCTGCCCAAAAATCTCAGGTAAATGCTCTTGTGCCGCGGCCCATTCGTCCAGCGCCTGTACTAGGCGATCAAAAGGCAAAATGGTGCCTACTGTCAAGAAAATCATACGACTGACCCGTGATAGTGAGGGCCATCAGGTCGGGCAAGATGTTTCCATTGCGTTAGCCACAGATCCGAAAAACGTCCAGCCAAGCAACCTGACATGGACATCCCGTCGGTATCTGCAATGCTTTGCACCCACACTGTTTTCGACCGCAGAAAGATTTTTCCGAGAAATACTGCAAAGAACCCCGGCGAGGACCCGGTAGAGACAATCGTATTTGGCCGTACCCGTATTAGGACTCGGGCGACTCCAAAAAGTTGCACAACCATACGCATTTTTTGCCATCGGTTTGCTTCCATAACAGAAAAATAGCGTGGAGCATTAGAAGCCTCTCCTCCTGATTCTAGGACGAGCTCTTGGCGATAGTCGGGATGCGTTGTGCACCAAGTCACATCGCACCCTTCAAACGCTCTCGACAAGCGTCGCAATTCCACCCAGTGTCCGCCACCAGAGCTTATGGCCAATACTCGAGGACGCTGTTTTGACGTCATGTCTCCGCAACAGTAATTGGCTGTGTTTCGCAAAGCGTACCCCAATTGCCTTCTACCAGTTGGCAGGTGCTGCGGATGTTGGCTTGGCTGGAGGCGCCAAAGACGATTGCCTCAAGTTTCGACAGGCCGCACACCCAGTTTAGCGCTTCACGGGGGGAAATTGCGCCTGATGCAAATACAGACATGGCGATGAAGCGTAATTGCCGAGTTTGAAGTGTTTTCTTGTACAGCTCTAAACCCCCACAAGTGCGGAAGCCGATCATGTTCATGTTGGCGCAGATAATTGGGTTCTTGATCCCCTCAGACTCAAGCGCGTCGAGCAGCATTGGCATGTTCATCGTGATAAAGCCCGGTTCTGCTCCGTATTTCTCTTGAACATGGTCGTAAAAGATGCGGAACGCTTTGGTCATCCCCATACCGAGTAGAAGGTCCGTGATAACATTCTGTAGGAATATTACAGGTGTTTGGAGCCCTTGAAAGCTCTTGAGTTCCATATCAACAAGGATCTTTATTATCCCCTCAATATCCTTTCGAGCGAGGGAAGTGCCGCCGCGAACGGCGGTCTTTAGCAATCCGTCATTGGGCATGAAATGCATCAATGCTCCGAACATTCCATATTCGGTTACTGCATTGGCATATTTGTGCGCGTAGGGCAAACAGGGATAGAACTTCAATCCTTCCCAGTTTTCCGGTTGTGCTCGTATGCGGTCGCAAACTTCAGCCATACGCTCATGTGTGGTGCACATGAAGACACGCAAGCCTTCGTCATGCGCTGCCTCAAGCGTTTCCATAATCTTGTCGAGATCCTGAAAGCGCATAGCCTGCGCGCGCGCCTTCTCTTCGGACATGTGGTTAATGCCGAAGAATTGGTTGTCGCCGAAGAGTAGTTTATCCATGCGATCTTCCTCGCTGCAGAGCGCGCGACAACCAACTGCGATGTTTAATCTGTTTGGGTGCACCCAGTTGTGGAGCAGAGACATCACCGCCAGCAAAGATGCGAGAAATTGTATCGTCAGTCATTGTTGCAGAACGAAAATCATTGACAATCTCTTGTGGTGCTCCCGTGGCTACTGCTGTAACGAAATCATCCATCTGGTTCGAATACTCCTCACCGCGCAAATAAAACCAACTCTGCCGCGTCAGATCAGTTGTATAGCGAATATTCCAACCTGCTTGATACCCCGGTAGTGCTGGATGCGCTTCGCGCAGATAGACGCGGCATTCCTGCCGGTCGGCAAAGATTCGCCCGCCCGTGCCGAAGGCGCTGATAGAGGTGGACATCTTTCGGTAGGAGTCGTCACTCCAATTCACTGAGAGTTGAGCGGTCAGGCTGTTCTCAAACAGTAGGGTTGCATATACTTCGTCTTCGGCATCGACCGAATAGATACTGTTCAAAGCCACGCCACTAATTTGAACGGGTCGTCCGAAATACCAATTTAGTAGGTTGATTGGATGCGCAGCGTAGTCATAGAGACAGCCGCCGCCCTCTGATTTTGAGGTCCGCCATGTTGCACGCTTGGGTGTCAGCACAACTGGGCCAAAAGCTTCGGCCTTGACATGGGTAATTTGACCGAGCACTCCCGATGCAAGGACCATTTGCATCTCCTGAAACGCCCCAACGTAGCGGTAGTGATAGCCGACTTGATTGATGATCCCGGCAGCCTCGGCACCGTCCGTGAGGTCAACGGAGTCTTCTGCTGTAAGACAAAGCGGTTTTTCACAGAAAACTGCGATCTTCCTATTTATGGCCTTGTGCACAATATCGGCGTGAAACTTCGACGGCGTAGCCACCACGACGGCGCTTAAGTCTTCTTCATCCAACATCCGGTCTACATCATTATAGATTGGATTTGCAACGTAACGCCCCAATGTATCAGTTAAATATTTGGTCGTATCGCAAATGACAGTATCGGCCAGAGGATGAGCATTCACTATGGAAAAGTGAGAAAGGCCCATCTTTCCGAGACCAACAACTCCAATTCGTATCTTGCGGTCAGAATACGTCTGATCGTTCATCAAGTCAGGCCCATTGAAAACGGTTTATCTTATATCGAGTGAAAAGTAGATCAAGTTATTTGAAAAGTCCAAGTGCAAACCTCAGAGTTAGCGCCAGACTTCACTCTCTGTAGAATGATGATGTAAAATGATAGCGCTCAGCTGATCTGCAAACATTATACTAAAATGCTACCGGGGATTTCTCCAGCGAACAATCCCCCTCAAAGCCTACATTCCCTGGGCGGACATTGCCCGTATGGCGCAGCACCCAAGCTTGCCGCCTGACCAAGAGACTTGTACGCTTTTCCTCCAGCAGTTTTTGCTAAGCGCCAGGTTGCGCGGAGTGCAATTTGGTTTCTTTGCACATCATACTGCTTATGGGGTGTCGATGTTCAACGCCATCTCATTCAAGAGTGAAACCTGGTTAGCTAGATGTAGCGCCAAACAACTATCACCCCGAAAAAAATTTGGTGACCCCGGCAGGATTCGAACCTGCAACCTGCCCCTTAGGAGGGGGCTGC
>CAZTKF010000105.1:0-9265 GCA_964614205.1 uncultured Loktanella sp.
GGGTCCCTCCTCAGGCGTCGAGGTTCTTGCCGATCATCCGCATCAGGAAGATCGCGACGATGTTGGCGAGGATGATGGCAATCACACCACCCGCACTGCCCATGCCGACGTCGAACTGCAAAAGCGATGAGACGTAGACGAGGTAGGTGAGGTTTGTCGTTGCTGTGCCTGGCCCCCCGTTCGTGGTGACCAGAATCTCTGCAAAGGTCGAGAGAAGGAAGATTGTCTGGATCAGGATCACAACAGTGATGGCCCGAGCCAAGTGCGGCAACATGATAAAGCGGAAGCGATTCAACCAGTTCGCACCGTCCATTTCCGCGGCCTCCAGTTGTTCCTGATCCAGGGATTGAAGAGCCGTCAGAAGTATCAAGGTGGCGAAGGGCAGCCATTGCCAGCTAACGATGAAAACTATTGACAGAAGAGGGAGCTGACCGAAGAAGTCGATAGGGGCGAAGCCCAAGCCTGCCGCGATTTGGCCAAAAATCCCGTTCACCGGATTCATAAACATGTTCTTCCAGACCAACGCGGATACGGTCGGCATAACAAAGAATGGCGCGATCACCATGATGCGAATGAGACCTTGGCCAAACATCGGCTTGTCCAAAAGCAATGCAAAGCCAATGCCGCCCAGAACTGTGACACAGAGGACACCGCCGACAAGGACCAGCGTATTGATCATCGCCGCTTTGAAGCTGGGGTCAGTCAAGAACCAGTAGTAGTTTTCCCAACCCACAAATGGGGTCGCACCAGGTATAATCAGGTTGTATCGCAGAAACGAGAAGTACAGCGTCAATGCCAACGGTACGATCATCCAACCGAGCAACAGCAGAACCGCAGGGGAAATCATGAGCCGCGCTGCAGCGCGTGAGGCTTTGGTAGCCATGAATATAGCCCTCCCAAACGTTTGGCTTTTGGCAAAAGGCCGCGGGCGACCTTTGGCAAAAAGCGCAGTTGAAGAAGATGCGGGGCGGGCAATACCAGCCCGCCCCGCTGCGGGAGGAGTCTACTGGATGTAGCCTGCCTTCGTCATTTCGCGGACTGCGAACTGTTGGCTGTTCGCCAGTGCTTGTTCGACTGTCTGCTGCCCTGCAAGCGCGGCCGCAACTTGCTGACCTACGTAGTTGCCGATGCCCTGAAATTCAGGAATGGCGACAAACTGGACGCCTGTGTACGGAACCGGATCGCGTGTCGGATCAGCCGGATCTACTGAGAAAATCGCATTCTTGATTGTTTCTGCGAAAGGCGCCGCTTCAAGCAAGCGAGCATCTTCGTGGACAGACGCGCGTGTACCGCTTGGCACTGCAACCCATCCTTGTGTCTCACCTACCATCTCGAAGTACTCTTTCGAGGTGGCCCACATCAAGAAGTCCTTGGCGACGTCAGCGTTCTGCGAGCTTGCAGGGATTGCAAGAGCCCAGGACCAGAACCAACCAGTCCCTTTGTCTGTTACTTCCATTGGCGCCTGGAAGAAATCCGTTACGTCCGCAACGCTAGAGGTTGCGGGGTTTCGGACGTCATTTGCCGCAGACGTCGCGTCAATCCAAGTCGCGCACTTGCCGTCTTTGAACAGAGCCCGGTTTTCGTTGTGACCGTTTGCCGTCACTCCTGGAGGGCCATAGTTGGTCATAAGATCGACGTAGTAAGTAATCGCCGCGTTCCATTCAGGACTATCCAGCTGCGGCTGCCATTCCATGTCGAACCAGCGGGCACCAAATGCATTTGCAAGCGTACCAACAAAGGCCATGTTCTCGCCCCAACCGGCCTTGCCGCGCTGACAGGTACCATAGATACCGTTTTCCGGATCATGCAGCTTAGCCGCCATTTCCGCAAACTCGGTGTATGTGATCTGCTCGGTCGGAGCCTCGATACCAGCGGCATCAAAAAGATCAGTCCGATAGAAGGTGAATGATGTCTCAGAATACAGAGGAACCGCATAGAGGTTGCCATCCGCTGAAAGACCGTTACGGACAAGCTGGAAGATGTCCTCAAGGTCATAGTCCGCATCGTCTGCGAAATCGTTCAGGGATGTCAGCCAGCCGTTCGCACCCCAAATTGGGGCCTCGTAGGCGCCGATAAACATGATATCGAATGACCCGCCGTTGGTGGCGATGTCCTGAGTTGTGCGTTGACGAAGTACGTTTTCCTCCAAGACAACCCAGTTGATGGTGTTTCCTGTTGCTTCTTCCCACTGCGGGGCAAGCTCCTGCATGACGATCATGTCGGCGTTGTTCACCGTCGCGATCGTGATTTCATCGGCTGACGCGATCGTTGCCGCAGCCAGGCCGATCCCTGCCACTGACGACATAAGTGCTTTCTTAAGTGACATCGTGATCCTCCCTGCGATGTTTTTCTTTACACATGTAAAAATTGTCTGGAAACAAGAGTCGAGTCAAACGGTTTTTTGCGAAACCGATGCGTTTTTGAGCAGAGGACTGAAAGAAAAGGGTTTTCCGCGCCGTCAGGCTGATTCACGCAACCGGAGGACAGCTCGCTTGAGTGTGGCAACAGGAGTATTCCTGTCACCCTTGATGCGGCTAACCAACAGGCGGATAGCCTCCTGTCCGATGCCTTCTACATCCTGAGCGACTGTAGTCAGCGAGGGATACATGTATTGCGACAAGGGATGGTCGTCGTGCCCAGCGATACGCAGGCGGGCTGACTCGGCGCCCCGCGCCAGCAATCCATGTCGATTTGCTGCGCGCATCGCTCCGATTGCGATACGGTCGTTGGCGCACAATAACGTGTCCGACAGATGGGCCTGATTGCTGAAATGGTAGTCCATGACCGCATAGCCAAATGCCTCAAAGTCCCAGCTTTCCTTGATTTCGTGTGGCTCAATGAGGGTCGGCTTCAGGCCCTCACGCATCACTGCCTCAATATATGCTTGTTCACGCTCTGCCGCGTTCGAGTTTAGCCGTGGCATCCCCAAGAATGTGGGGGCGGTGCCGCCACGCGATAGGTATTCTACAATAGCACCAATACTTTGTGCGTTATCCGTACCAACAAAATCGGCGTCTTCTAACTCGGTAAACGGTCGAGAGTCGGTGAAGACAATAGGGAAATCTTTTGCGGCGGCAGCAAAGGCCAAATCAGAAGAAGGAGCGCCCAGCGGAGCAATCACGGCACCATCCACGCTCATTGAGCGGAGCTTCTCCAACGCCCTCGTCTCTTGCCCTTCATCGCCATGCGAGCTTTGCGTCAGGACCGTGAGGCCGGACGCTCGGGCGGCCGCATCAATTGCCTCCAGCAAGCTTGTAAAGAACAGGTCGTTGAAATGAGGGACGATCACTCCGATCATCCCAGTGGATTTGCGGTTCTGTCTGGTGGCGATGAAGTTGTAGACGTAGTCAACGCGTTCAAGCTCTGCAGCGATCTTCTTACGTGTAGAGGCTCTCACTGCATCCGGATCCTGGAAATACCGAGAAAGTGTCGGTCTCGAGATACCAATCTCGGCCGAAAGCTCTTTCATTGTGTTAATCTTTGGTTTCTGAGTCATATCCGTTCTGTTGGCATTTGCTTGCAGTCCGACGCCAAACATACCTCTGGCGCATCGAATTTCCTTTTGACTTTGACACATGTAAACAAAAAGTCTACATGCAATTCAAACATGGGAGCGCAAGATGGCAGACAAGCCGATCATCACAACTGCTGGTGAGATACTCGTAGAGTTCATCTCGCACCAGAAAAATTGTGGGCTCAGGAAGGTCGCGCCGTACTCTGGTCCATACCCAAGCGGTGCACCAGCAATCTTCTTGGACCAAGCCGCGCGAATGGGAGTACCGACGCGATTGTTTGGCGGCATCGGTGACGATGGCTTCGGAACCTCTGTGCTGACCCGATTGCAGTCAGATGGAGTAGACACATCAGGCGTGGCAATATCCTCGACACTGGCCACCGGAGTGGCATTCGTGTCTTATTATGACGACGGGCGGCGCGACTTCATATTTCACCTGACAGGTACCGCCGCGGATCACGTTCAGGTTCCGGACGTACTGCCCGACGCGGATCGAACCTGGCTTCACGTCTCCGCAGCCTCGCTGGGTAATGCCGCATTGCGCGCTGCGATTACGGCGTTGGTAGGTCAGGTCGACGCGGCAGGCGGGCGCATCACATGCGACCCGAACGCCCGCCCCGAACTGATGCGCGACCCGGCAGCATCCGAAGCGCTGCGCGACGTCATGGCGCGCAGCCACGTGCTCTTGCCATCGACCAGCGACCTTGAATTTCTCTTCCCCGGCTTGCCCGAAGCCGAAGCTGTCGATCAGATGCTTGCCACTAAAGCCGAAATTGTCGTCCTGAAACGTGGCGCGCAGGGGGCAACCGTAATCCACCGTGGTCAACGGCTGGACCTGACCGGTCACAATGTAACCGAGGTCGACCCAACTGGTGCCGGCGATTGCTTTTGCGGAACATTTGTCGCGCTGCTGGCGCAGGGCGTGCCGCTTGCCGAGGCCAGCCATCGCGCCAATGCCGCTGGAGCCATTGCCGTCACGCGTCGCGGGCCAATGGAAGGTAATTCCAGCCCAGCAGAGATCGACGCCTTTCTGACCAGATAGGAGCATGCCATGAGCGTTATCCATGACCTGATCGCCCGTAATAGGGCAGGAGAAGCTGTCGGGCTGCCCTGCTTCTGCACAGCCAACGAACATGTCCTGAAGGCGATCCTGGCGGAGACCGCGCGTACCGGCCAGCCCACGGTGATTGAGGCGACTTGCAATCAGGTAAATCAGGACGGTGGATATACTGGTATGACGCCCCGCTCCTTTCTCTCTTGGCTGATGGGCATGGCGGATGCGGCAGGAACGTCGCGTGACCAGATCATCGTTGGCGGGGATCATCTTGGACCTAACCCATGGCGCAAGGAACCGGTTAAACAGGCCATGGCAAAGGCCCGTGAGCTTGTGCGCCTCTATGTCGAAGCAGGGTTCACCAAGATCCATCTGGATGCCAGCATGGCCTGCGGAGGCGAGCCGAACCCGAGTTTCGAGCAGATCGCGGAGCGGGCAGCAGAACTCTGCGCGGTGGCGGAGGAATATGCTCCTGACCCTTCCAAACTTGTATATATCATTGGCACCGAGGTACCTATTCCCGGTGGTGAGACGGAAGAACCTGACACACTGGAAGTAACCTCTGTAGATCGTTTGACGGCCACGATCGACACCCACCGCGCCGCATGGTCGGCTCGGGGGCTGAACGCTGCGTGGGCGCGGATCGTCTCGGTCGTCACACAGCCAGGCGTAGATTTCGGCCATACGCAGGTCTATCCCTTCATCCCGGAAAAGGCCCGTCCGCTCAGTGACGCCATCGGCACTCATCCGGACCTTGCCTTCGAGGCCCACTCGACCGACTACCAATCCACTGATGCACTGGCGCAACTGGTTGCGCAGCACTTCTTTTTCCTGAAGGTAGGGCCGGAACTGACATTCCGCTTCCGCGAGGCGATCTGGGCCCTTGCCGACATTGCAGCCCGCCTGCCGGGATACGATGGCCCGGACATCCGCGCCGTGCTGGCCCGTCGCATGACTGATGCACCTGGCAATTGGCAGGCCTATTACGCGGGGAGCCCATCGGATGTCGAAATCCTCAAGACCTTCAGCTACAGCGACCGCATTCGCTACTACTGGGCCGACCCTGCGGTTGCCGAGGCCCTTGGAATGATGCTTGCGACCCTTTCCCGGAAGCCCTTGCCCGAGACATTGGTCTCGCAATCCTTTATGGGCATGGAGTTCGGAGAGATTGCGACAACGCCAGGAGATCTGATTGAAACGCATGTATTGCGTTGCGTAAGACGGTACTTTGGTGCTGCGGGATTAGGTCACTAACGTCGGCGCTGATCCGAAAACCCGCCTCTAAGGAGAGCTAAGAACCGCACGAATGTCTGATGTGTCTTGGTTCTTTGCGCCTGCGGCGAACGTCTGCTTCCCGCCCTTCCTGTCGAATGCTGTGCTGCAACAAATCAATGTTCCAACGCCTTTGCAATTGGTGAGACATGTTCCGATTTCAGTTTCCATTGACCCAACGAGACTGGCATCGAAGTCGATTTGAGTGACACGAAAACCCATTCTAAAACAGCGCCTTACAATCTGAACACTAAATCTGTTCAGTCATCAGCTTCAGAGAATATCGACCGAGAGAGAACGATTTAATGCTGCTCCTAGCGTGGGCATTGTTCAGTCACCCCGGCAAAACCCTCTAACATAACGGAAAATCTTGGCGACCGCCGGATCGGGAGAACAGTTTCTCTAATGCAAGTGGCGGAGGCGGAGGTATTCGAACCGCGAAGTCAGCGATGCTATCGCGGCCGCGGCCGTGCTCTTATTCTCTCGCGGCGTGCGATTCTGATCGGGTGGTCCCGATCAAGCGCGCGATAGAATCCAGAACCTTTTGACCAGTTCAGGAATTGGCTGAAGCTATCGACCTGATCGTCATACCGACCGCGAGGGAACGACTGCAATTCGCGTTTGAATGCGGACAACCACTCGGCTTCTTTTGGAAGAATGACTTTGCCTTCCTCAACAGGCGCGCAGGCTGACTGGAAACGGGTTTCCTTATCCTTGTCTGGTCGGATAAGTTGGTAGCGTCGCCGATCATCCCAAAATAATTCGTCGAACAACGGTTTGCCCGTTGCGGCATCTTCGATCAGAACGCGATCAGGGTCCCATCGATCAACCAGAGCCAGCGTTCGCGTTTTCAGGTCGGGGTAGTCCAACTGACCACGCCAGACATCCAGAAGATACCAGGCGTTCTCCCGGAATCCCCAAGTGGTACAGACCGAGTAGTCGGACCGGGGGGCTGCTGACATGCCCGTGTCCCAGCTTTGCGCAACCAACTGATACCGGCGCCTGTCCTCAACTATGTCATAGGTTCCGAACCATTCCCACCGAAGTGGAGATCCATCCGGCGCGATCGGGTTCTGCTGGTACTGGCAGTTGAAGGTCGCCGCGCCCATCTCTCGGCGCATCCGATCAAGTGTGTCCTGATTTAGACGGATCGGGGAAAGAAGATCCCCAGGCGTTCGTCGATGGGTTTGCCCGCCGCCGATCTGGACCACTTCATCCTCTTCCGCAATCGCTGGAAGATTGATATGTCGGTAGGTCCCTTTGCTCAGCAGATAGCCCGGTGGATCCATTTCATGCAGACGCTGAGCAATCATGACAACGCGGCCGTCTGAAGGCCGATCAAAACGGGACAGTAACGTCCCCTCGATGAACTCCTGCGCCTTGAGAAGTTCTGCCTCGGAGCTCGCATCACCAGCCTTTAACAGATCGTCGATGATGATGTAGTCCGCGCCGTGGCCAGTGACTGAACTGCCAATGGAGACAGCCTTGCGACTGCCTCCTTTCGTCGTGCGGATTTCTTCAGATGTATTGCCTCTCTGCGCCAACCGCGTTGCAGGAAACATTGCGCGATACCATGTTGTCTCCATGACTTTGCGACAATCCGCAGAATGTTTGCGCGCCAGATCGAGGCCATAACTCGCCACGATGATCTTGGCACACGGGTTATGTCCAAGCAGATACGCGGCATAAGCAACGGCGACAGTGACAGACTTCAGACAGCGGGGTGGGATATTGATGATGAGCCGCTTGTTTTCTCCTGTTCTGACGTTGTCGAGTTCATGGCACATTGCCTGCACATGCCAGTCGGGTTCAAACTTTTTGTTGCTGCCTTGATGGAGCGTCTCGAAGACTTTCCACACAAATGGAAAGAAGTTGTTGCGGCAAACCTCGTTCGTGGCACGTGCAACCATTCGAGGATCAAGAAGCGTCACTATCTTGCTCCTCATAATCCAACTTTGCGTCGTCGATGTCGCTTTGTTCCATAGGGGCATCACCATGGACTTTGTTGCTGTTTGGTTGCGAGAAGAAATGACGCAGGATCTCATAGTCAACTGGCTCTGGCGCCTGTTCTGACAGTCCCGCATCTGCCTCAAGATAGGCCACCGCATCCCCGTAAAGCTCAGGGTCTAGTCTTAGCAGCGTTATCATCGCCCTGATGTCACCTTTCAGAGCTTTGTTCATCAACTGCTTGGCCATCGCCTCAGCTTTCGTAATGCGCTCCGTGCGGTTGCCTTCCTGAACTGTGATCTTGGATTCGAGCTCACGCTTGAGGCTGGCGAGGACGCCTTTAGCGCCCTTGGGCCGGCCCTTCAGGTTTCCCGACTCACCCTTCTTGAACTGGCTTTCCTTGGGTGGTTTGGCGTAGCCGACATCATAGTCACGCTTCATCTTCTTCTTATTATCCTTTGTCATGGGTCACCTCCTTCGCAGCTGCGACCGCTGCGGCACGGTGTTCCCAGGTCTCACCGGTTGTCGCGTGGATGGCCTGCTTGCCTGTCATCTCCTGCCAGCGACGGATGGCGACATCGACATAGAGCGGATCGAGCTCAATGAGCCGGGCCCGCCGCCCGGTTTTCTCAGCGGCCAACAGGGTCGCACCGGAACCGCCGAACGCATCCAGCACGATGTCACCACGATGGCTGACATCCATGATCGCATCGGCCACAAGTGCCGTCGGCTTCACGGTGGGATGATCTACAAGATCTGCGTCTCGTCCCGCCCCGAAGGTGTTCACGCCAGCATAGTCCCAGACGTTGGTCCGGTTGCGACCGTGCTTGCCGAGGGCGACGTTGTTGATGTGCGCCGCTCCGGGTTTCTTGAAGATCGCGACCAGCTCATGCTTTGAGCGATATAGACTGCCCATGCCGCCGTTGGTCTTGTTCCAGACGCAGAGATTGATGAGGTCCAGCCCGCAAGCCTTGCCAGTCGAGATCAGCTCTTCGATATGGCGCCAGTCCATGCAGACCATCACGATCCCGCCTGTGGGCAGGCTGGCAGCAAAATGCACAATACAGCTTTTCAGGAATGTGCGGAACTCGGCGTTCGTCATTTCTCCTGAAGCCATGGCGAACTCGCGATGCACACCTCCATTGCCACTGCGCACATGGCCGTTGACGGGCACATTGTAGGGCGGGTCCGTAAAGATCATCCGGCACGTCTCACCGTCAAGAACGCGGGCGTAACTCTCAGCGTCAAGAGCATCCCCGCAGAGTATACGATGCTCGCCCAGAACCCAGAGATCGCCCGGTTGTGTCACGCATGGCTTCGCGGGATCGGGCATATCGACAGTCTCGGCGGGTTCCACTGCTGCGTCACGCTTGTCTGCTATGATGATGTCGATCTCTGGCGTCTCAAAGCCCGTGACGTCGACACTGAAGTCGAGCTCGCCCGCAAGGCTGAGGTCCATCAGATCGCCCAACTCAATT
>CAZTKF010000106.1:0-9167 GCA_964614205.1 uncultured Loktanella sp.
GGCGGCAACGTCCTGCTGCTTGACGAACCGACCAACGACCTTGACGTCGAAACGCTCCGCGCACTGGAAGACGCGCTGGTCGATTTCGCAGGCTGTGCTGTGGTGATCAGCCACGACCGGTTCTTCCTTGACCGGATTTGCACCCATATTCTTGCCTTTGAAGGTGACGCCCATGTAGAATGGTTCCAAGGGGCCTTTACTGACTATGAAGAAGACAAGAAGGCGCGACTTGGTGCCGACGCACTTGAGCCCAAGCGCATGAAGCACAAGAAATTCGTGCGGTAGCGCCGAAGAAACACACGAAAAAGCGGCGCATCTGTGAAAAGTTGCGCCGCTCTTTTTTCAAAATGGCAAAACACCATTCAGGTCAATGGTCGCGTGCTAGCGCCGCTTGGGGTTGTCATCGTCGCTACCGCTGGACGCAATCCCGATCAGCAGGGCGACAATCGCCGCTGGGATAACCCAGCCCGGCAAGCTACCACCTGCAGGCTCGACTTCGACCGGATCCTCCACAACAACGGGCGTTTCCACAATCGCATCCGACAGCCCACCAGCCGAAGCGGTGGTACCCGACAACACAACCGCTGTTGTTGCAGCAACTGCAGCCTTTATCGTTTTAAGCATAACTCGTTCCTTCCCCGAATACTCAGTTATTGCCAAATCATTACGTGGGAAACTAGGTTGAAGCAAGCGCTAGTGAGCGCAGCAGCGGCGGATCAGACCGTCCTGATTTCGCGACAGATGCCATGTGTTGTTGCGTCAACTAATTGAAAAACATGTATTTTGACTGATCAACATGACATATCATTCACCTCTTGAACGCCTACCCGCGACGATGCGCATTTCCTGCGTCCGAACGGGAAGAACGCTCGATCATCCAGCCTTTGTAAAGGCTATCGCGGACCGCGCAGCAGTCATCATGGGGTATGGGCTGCAAGCCCACAGTCGTGTCGTCATTGCGATCAATGATCCTCTGGATTGCCTTGTCAGCCTTTTCGCTGTTTGGCAGTGCGGCAGTTGCGCCGTCATGGTGAACCCGGGCATCAAGGCTAAAGAACGGGAAAACGTCATCGCAACAACTGGGGCCGCACTTTGGCTCACGGATGGACAGACCAGCCAGCTAGCCGCCAGCCCTTCGCGCCCGCACGACATTGATGGAGCCGCGCTAATCCTGATGACATCCGGCACAACCGGCGTTCCCAAAGGCGTAACTCACGGTATTGCAGGGCTTTGCGACCGTCTTGATGCGAACCTCAATGCGATTGGCGACGCGAAGCTGAAGAACACGCTGTGCACACTTCCTCTGTTCTTCGGACACGGGCTGATCGGAAACGCGCTTACGGCACTCTATGCAGGCCGTCACCTTTTGCTTTTGCCCAAGGTGCAGTTGCATGAACTTGCCAGCTTTGGCGAAACACTTGATCAGAACCGGATCACATTCTTCAGCTCTGTGCCCTCGTTTTGGAAAATGGTGCTGGCAACCTCTGCGCCTCCCAAGAATGCAATGCAGCGCGTCCATGTGGGATCGGCCCCGTTGTCATGGCAGCTTTGGGAAAGGATTTGCACGTGGTGCGGAACCAAACAGGTCTTTAACACCTATGGGATGACTGAAACCGCAAACTGGATATCCGGTGGTTCATTTGCACAGCAGGGTTGCAGCGACGGCTATGTTGGCAAACCTTGGGGCGGGGTTTTCCGCGTCTTGCGCGACGGTGCCTTGCAAAGCGCGGGCGAAGGCCAGATTGCCGTCAAGAGCCCCGGACAGATGCTGGGGTTCTGGCGCGATCCGGACAAGACAGGCGAAGTCATGTTCGACGACTTCATGCTGACCGGCGATCTGGGCCGGCTGTCGCCCGACCAATCCCTGACTTTGGTCGGACGTACGAAGAATGAAATCAATGTTGCCGGCATCAAGGTCCTTGCCGAGGAAGTCGATATGCTGCTGGAAGGGCATCCGGACATCGCCGAGGCCTGCAGCTTTGGCATTCCTGACCCCATCGCGGGTGAGCGGGTCGCCGCGATCGTCCGCTCTACCAACGTGGCGCTGGATGCCCAATCGCTGATCAACTGGTGCCGCGACAATGCACGCGACGATGCCGTCCCATCCAGAGTTGAAATCGTGGATGAAATTCCCAAGAATGATAGGGGAAAAATAGCACGGTTGGACGTGAAAGACAGGATGGTCGCGAAATGGTCCTGAACATGTTGCGCCGGAAACACCCCCCTGACGCCTATCTGTGTGAACCGATCATCACCACGCGGTTCAATATCGTGAATTGCACGCGCGCAGAGGCGATCAAGGTGACGTCGCCATGGCGCAAGGATCCTGAAATTCTGCATAATTTTATGATGCAACAGGCCGAATACTCGGCGGTCGCGTGGGCTGGCGCTGTCGGCAAGCCAGACGGCTATTCACGGTTTTTTCATGCCATCGTGTCCAAAGAGCTGAAAGGCACGATCGGCGTTCACAGAACGACGATTGATGAATCCGGCACCGCAAGTCTGGCTATTGTCATCCACGCCCGAAGCTGGTGGGGAAAAGGTGTCTTTGAGGAAGTCCGCACCGGCATCCTTGATCATTTCAGCGGCTCGGATCGTGTCGTCCGCTTCGCCGGGCGTGTGCTGAGCCGCAATATCAGTTCGATTTACAATTACAACAAGATGGGCTTCCGCATGACCGGACACGATCGCATGGCATGGCTTTCACCTGTCACCGGCGAACACTGCGACACCGTACACTATGAAATGCTGGCACAAGACTGGCGCGACAGACGCGCTGAACAGGTGGGTTCCCGTGAACAGTGATGCCGCCGCACTGATTGCCAAAGCTCTGAATGTCGGCCGCGAAAGCGTCACCCAGGAAACAAGCCTGATGACGTCGGCAGAATGGGACAGCCTCGCGCATTTTCGCATTGTGCTGGCTTTGGAAGAAATACTGGGGCGTGCGCTTGACCCGCTGGAGATCACGACCCTCCTCGATACGGCATCGGTCGCGCGGCTACTGGAGACATCCAATAAGCCCTAGATCGCCAAACCGGCCAGTACACAGACCCAGGCGACGCCAACAGCCACTGCCGTTACCGCCACTGCCGCCGATCCACAGTCTTTCGCGTATTTCGCGGCGTCGCGCTTTTCGGTGCCGATATCATCCACCACCCGCTCGATCGCAGTATTCATACACTCGGCGGCCAGCACGATGATCCCGCCCATCAGCAGCATGCCGCGCTCACCCGCCGACAGGGGCAGCACGCATGCAAGAACCCCGAACAGTGCATTGGCGACCAGCCATTGCATCAAGGACCCTTCGGTTCTGTAGACATGCACTAAGCCGTCCCAAGACCAGATTGCCCGTTGCCGCACCCGCAGTATCTGTTGCCACATCTTTGTTAACCTCTCGCGCTGTAAACCAAGTGTGTGCGATCCGACCGGGCCTGCCAAGCCCCCGCTGACCCGACGAAACATTTGACGGACCCTGTGATCCCGCTACCGTTGACATATATCTTTCAGGTGACTGCCATGTATCCAACATACGCCCGCTCTGAACGCATCGCCGATGGCACAATGCATGCTGTGGGCGTACTTGGCGCTGTCGCTGGCGCCGTCGTCTTGATTGTCTGGTCCTCGGGACAGGCGGCAGCGGGGCACATCGCTGCAATTTCGGTATACGGCGCGACACTGATTGCGACCTTTGTCGCTTCTGCTTTCTACCACATGACCCCTTGGGAAAGCATCCGCCCCATACTGCGCCGCGTGGATCATGCGGCAATCTACCTCAAGATTGCGGGGACCTACACACCTTTGGTCGTGATGATCGGCACCGGCTTTGCCTATGGCGTTCTTGCCCTTGTCTGGGTTCTTGCGATGATCGGGATGGTGCTCAAGCTGTTCTTCTGGCGTACGCCGGGGCGTTTCGGGCCGGCACTTTATCTGATCATGGGGTGGCTCAGCCTTGCGCTGATCTGGTCGCTTTGGCCGATTGTTCCGGTACCTGCGATGGTGCTGATCGCCGTGGGCGGTTTGCTCTACACGGCAGGGGTACCGTTCTATGCCAGCGAAACGATGAAATTCTCTATCGCGATCTGGCATGGTTTTGTTGTCGCCGCCTCTGCCTGTTTCTTTGCGGCCATTGTCCTTGCGACCGCCGCAATGGTCTGACCAGTTTTATTTTCTTTGATCTGCTCTCTGCACCGATTGCGCCGCAGTCGGTGCGCCGGTAGTCTGGATTCATGTTTACAATCGAACACGAGTTTGACGCCACCGTTGTGACCTTGGTCGACGAAGGCGAGGCCCCGCTGAAGGAAGATGTGATCATCAACGCTTTTGATGATTGCGTGACGATCACGCAGTTTGACCCGCGCCGCGATGATGTCGTGCGGATCACGCTTTCCTTGTCGCAATTGCGCGATCTGGAGGCGGCTCTGGATTTGCCGGAAGGTGTCTATCAGTTGCGCAAGACCTGAGCATGCGGCACCTGCCGGAGCCTCCGGCGGAGGTATTTTTGAACATAAGAAGACAGGGCTGGGGATGACGACAGGGTTCTTTTGGGATGAGCGGTGTTTCTGGCACGGTGGCGGCAACTACGCAGGCATGCTGCCCGTCGGAGGATTGGTGCAGCCGTTGCACGGCGGATTGCCGGAAAACCCGGAAACAAAGCGCCGGTTGAAGAACCTGATCGAGGTGACAGGGCTGGCTGCGGAACTTTCCCTGCGCAGCGCCGATCCTGCGACACAGGATGATCTGCTGCGTGTGCACCCAGCGCATTATCTTGATGCGTTCAAGTCTCTCTCGGATGGGGGTGGTGGCGAATTGGGACTACGCGCACCTTTTGGTCCTGGTGGATACGAACTAGCGGCGCAATCTGCCGGACTGGCCAAAGCGGCACTGGCGGCTGTCTTGCGGGGCGATGTCGCCAATGCCTATGCCCTGTCACGCCCGCCGGGCCATCACTGCCTGCCGGACCGGCCTAACGGGTTCTGTCTGCTCAACAACATCGGCATTGCCATCGAGGCGGCTAAGGCCGCGGGACTGGCCGACCGCTTTGCGGTGCTTGACTGGGATGTGCATCACGGCAACGGAACCGAGGCGGTATTCTATGACCGTGCTGATGTCCTGACGGTTTCTTTGCATCAGGAGCGCAATTATCCGATGGATACCGGCGCTTTTGCGGATCGTGGCACAGGCAAAGGCGCAGGTTACAACCTCAATATCCCGCTGCCGCCGGGAACCGGCCACAGCGGTTATCTCGGTGCGATGGCACGGCTGGCGCTGCCAGCAATCCGCGATTTCGGACCCGATGTGCTGATCATCGCCTGTGGTTTCGATGCCGCCGCGAACGACCCGCTTGGGCGTATGCTGGCCACCGCCGACACATTTACCATGATGACCCGACAGGTCATGGCACTGACGCAGGATATCTGTGGCGGAAAGCTGGTGATGGTGCATGAAGGTGGCTATTCTGAAACCTACGTCCCTTTCTGCGGTCACAACGTGCTGCAGGAACTGGCTGGTAGCGCCATCACAGCACCAGATCCGTTCGGAGAGGTGTTCCAGCTTCGCCAGCCCGATGCGCGGTTTGATGCCTTTGTCGATTTATGGCTGTCCGAAATGGAAGCGGCGCTCTGATCCGGTTGTCTTTGGCAAGGCCCGCACATATCTGCCACAAAACCACGATAGGACCATCCATGCCCACGCCCAATCCTGCTGCGCTTGATTTTCTGCTGACACGCCGGTCGCGGCCCGCCAAGACGCTGACGACGCCGGTACCCGACCGCGCCACGCTTGAGACCCTTCTGACAGCCGCCGCACGTACCCCTGATCATGGCAAGCTGGAGCCATGGCGGTTTATCGTCCTGAGCAGGCCCGCATTGGCGCGACTGGCCAGCATGATACCGGACCGCGGCGCAGCACTTGGCATTGATCCCGACAAGATTGCCAAGGCCCAGAACCAGTTTGAGGCTGCAGATCTGGCCATTGCCGTCATCAGCAGCCCAAAACCTTCTGACAAGATCCCGCATATCGAACAGGTGTATTCGGCAGGGGCCGTATGTCTTGCGCTGCTCAATGCCGCGCTTGCCGCTGGCTGGGGGGCGAACTGGCTGTCAGGCTGGGCCAGCCACGACCGCACCTTCGTAACCGAGGGTCTGGGCCTTGCCGACCACGAAACCGTCGCGGGGTTCATCCATCTGGGGACCGAGACAAGCGCGCCGCCCGAGCGCCCCCGCCCTGATCTCGACAGCATTACCACATGGGCGGAAGCATGATCCTTGCGTCATTCCTCAAGGCCATCGCGCAACTGCCCGACCGGCGGTTCCGTAATGTCCTGTGGCGCGGTATCGGCCTGACCATCGCCTTGCTGGTGGGTCTTTATGCCGGTCTTTTGTGGATCATCGAGTGGCTCACGGCAGAACCGATCAATCTGCCCGGTGTGGGCGAAGTCACGTGGCTGGGCGATCTTCTGGGATGGGGATCACTGGGGCTGATCATTGTGATGTCGATCTTTCTGATGGTGCCGGTCGCATCGGCCATTACATCCCTGTTTCTGGATGAAGTGGCACAAGCAGTTGAGGATAAACACTTTCCCAGCCTGCCAGAGGTGCCGCACGTTAGCTTCTGGGACGGAGCGCGCGATACCGTCAACTTTCTGGGCGTCCTGGTTGCGGCAAATATCTTTGCCTTTATTCTTTATGCGCTTTTTCCCTTTGCCGCGATCTTCATCTTCTACGCGCTCAACGGGTTCTTGCTGGGGCGAGAGTATTTTCAGCTTGCAGCAATGCGCCGGGTCGGGCGGGCCCGCGCGAAAGAACTCTACAAACAGCACCAGCCCAGAATCTGGCTCGCGGGCTGCCTTATGGCGGTCCCGCTCTCATTTCCGCTGGTGAACCTAGTGATCCCCATTTTGGGGGCGGCCACCTTTACGCATCTTTATCATGCAGTCAGTCGCGACTGACCTCTGGCGTGGACATACGCTCGAACCAGTCGATATCGCGCACGGTAATAACACCGGACAGGATCGTGCCTGCAATGACGGCCCAGATGGGCAGTGCCCAAAGCGTTGTCACCTTTGCCTTGCGCTTGAGATCGAAATTTGCCGGCGATGATGCATGGGTACCGGGCACGATTTCACCGGCCTCGCCCTGGGTTTCCAGCCGCAAGGGCAGCACGATGAAGAACACAACTGTCCAGATGACAGCCAGCAGGACAAGACCAGAGACAGGACCCAAAGCAGAATTCCTTATGTTTAAACCTTAGCCCTCAGATACGCCGATTGCGCGGCAGAACAAGGGGCTAGACCTGTTCCAGTTCAACTAGACAGCCATTGAAATCCTTGGGGTGGAGAAAGAGAACCGGCTTGCCATGCGCACCGATCTTGGGCTCGCCATTGCCCAGCACACGGGCCCCTTCGGCCAGCAAATGATCGCGGGCGGATAGAATATCGTCCACCTCATAGCAGATGTGGTGAATTCCCCCCGACGGGTTCTTGTCCAGAAAACCCTGTATAGGTGACGCCTCGCCCAGCGGATAAAGCAGTTCGATCTTGGTATTGGGCAGATTGATGAAAACAACCGTGACACCGTGATCGGGCTCGTCTTGCGGCGCGCCGACATCCGCCCCCAGCATAGTGCGGTACTGCGCAGCAGCGGCCTCAAGGTCAGGGACGGCAATTGCAACGTGGTTCAGGCGGCCAATCATGGGCATTTCTCCTTTTTTGCACTTTATGGCGCGTAGGGCGGGACGGCGCAACGGACGAAGGGCTTAATCTTCTCTTCACCTTGAGATGCTTTGAATAAGCGGGCCGCCACCAGGGGACGAATCAAGATGGAAACTCGCGACGATCTGCTCTTTACTCGCGCACCGACCGCACGCCGCCCCCTGTTGGGCCTGACCGTGCTGGTCGTCGAGGACAGCCGCTTTGCCAGTGAGGCTGTCAGGCTGATGTGCCTGCGATCAGGTGCGCGGCTCAGGCGGGCCGACAGCCTTGAAAACGCGCGGCGGCATCTTGCGATCTATCGGCCAAATGTCCTTCTGGTGGATGTCGGGTTGCCGGATGGCTCTGGGTTGGCGCTGATCGGGTCAGTGGCGGGGGCCACACCGCGGATCGAGGTTGTTCTGGGGATGAGCGGCGAAGATCACAGCGGGCAGGTTCTGGCCGCAGGTGCCGACGGTTTCATCCCCAAACCTGTAGAAAGTCTGCTGGCCTTTCAAACCGCCATCTTGCAGCACTTGCCGCGGGACCGGCAACCGCCTTCACCGCGCGGCGTAGATGACGAAGTGATACGACCAGACCTGATCGCCTACCGCGACGACCTCAGCCATATTGCACAGGTTCTCGATGACACCACCGATGAAGACGCGCTTGACTATGTCACACAATTTCTGGGCGGAGTCGCGCAAAGCGTGCAGGATCATGACCTTGATGCAGCCGTCGCGCATCTGAAAAAACTGCGTCGCGCAGGCAGCAAGCCGGATGCAGGGGTTATCGCGCTGTCCCAGCTGGTGCAGACCCGCATTGCGGCGGGCGGACCGCTCTAGCTTTCAGGCGGCAGCACCCGCAGGCGCAATTCGCGCAATTGCTCGTTCTGCGGCTCGCTGGGCGCATCCATCATCAGATCTTCGGCCCGCTGGTTCATCGGGAACATGATGACCTCACGGATATTCGCCTCATCCGCCAGCAGCATCACGATCCGGTCGATACCGGCGGCACAGCCCCCGTGAGGTGGTGCGCCATATTGGAACGCATTGACCATTCCGCCAAAACGCTTCCTGACTTCCTCTTCGCCGTAGCCTGCGATCTCAAAGGCCTTGAACATGATTTCGGGACGGTGGTTCCGGATGGCACCTGACACCAGTTCATACCCGTTGCACGACAGGTCATACTGATAGCCCAGCACCTCCAGAGGATCGCCTTCCAGCGCTTCCATTCCGCCTTGGGGCATTGAAAACGGGTTATGCTCGAAATCGATCTTGCCGGTCTCGTCGTCCTTTTCGTAGATCGGGAAATCCACGATCCAAGCGAATGCAAAGCGGTCCTTGTCTGTCAGGCCCAGTTCATCGCCGATCACGGTGC
The DNA here is from genome assembly GCA_964614205.1 of uncultured Loktanella sp. Lineage (GTDB taxonomy): Bacteria > Pseudomonadota > Alphaproteobacteria > Rhodobacterales > Rhodobacteraceae > Yoonia. The sequence continues at coordinate 9,065 of CAZTKF010000106.1, forward strand.
GGGCCTTGCCGGCCACGGCCTCGAACGCGGCAGGTTTGCCCCCGAGGAAGAACGCCGCATCGCCCAGACCAAGACCCAGTTGTATGCGAATTGCCTCGGTCCG
>CAZTKF010000107.1:0-9155 GCA_964614205.1 uncultured Loktanella sp.
GATCTTGCCTTCTTCGGTGCGCGAGAACGGCACGCCGTAATGTTCCAGCTCGTAGACCGCCTTGGGCGCCTCACGCGCAAGGTATTCCATCGCATCCGTATCCCCAAGCCAGTCCGACCCCTTAACGGTGTCGTACATGTGCCATTGCCAGCTGTCGGGGCCCATATTGCCAAGCGAAGCCGCAATGCCGCCCTGTGCCGCAACCGTGTGCGAGCGGGTCGGAAACACCTTCGTGATACAGGCCGTGCGCAAGCCCTGCTCAGCCATGCCCAACGTCGCGCGCAAGCCCGCGCCGCCTGCCCCAACGACGATACAGTCGTACTCGTGGGTCTCGTATTCGTAAGCTGCCATAGTCAGAACCTCAGAGTGCGATTTTGGCGAGGGCGAAAAGGCCGACGACGATCATGATGGAGGCGAGTGCGGTCGTGGCGAACATCGCCAGCTTGCCTCGGATGCCGTGAACATAGTCCTCGATCGCTTCAAGTGTCTCGAACATGAAGTGGCGGATTGTCACGGTCAGGCTCAGCCCCATGATGATCGTCGCCGCCGGATGCGAGAAGAAGCTGACGACTGCCGCGTGATCGCCGCCCAGCGCAAGGCCGAAGGAAATCACCAAGGCAGGCACCGCGAAAAGCATCGCGATCGAACTCAGGATCATCTGCCAGTGATGTTGCGTGCCGCCACGCGCGGACCCAAGACCAACTGCACGTTTGCGACCGGTTTTGTATTCGATGCCCATCTCGCTCATAGCGCCACCCAGACGATCAGGGTCAGAAGCGTTGCGCCGCCGACCATCCCCATGGCCATTTTTTCGGATGTCTCGACATCAAGGAAATGACCGAAATCCCAGATGACGTGCCGAAGCCGGCCGAGCATGTGATAAAAGATCGCCCACGTCGCCGCGAAGAGGATCAGAAGGCCAAACCAGCTTCGCAAGAACCCATCGATACCGGCGAAAGCGCTTTCGGAGGTTGCCGCCGCGATCAACCACCAGACAAGCAGGATCGAGCCGAACAACAATGCGATGCCGGTGATACGAACCAAGATGGACGACATTGACGTCCATTGCGGACGATAGATCGTCAAATGCGGCGATAGCGGGCGGTTCCCGCGGTTTGCGTCGGCCATATCGTGCTCCGGTCCCTTCTCTTTTCCCCATGGATAACGGATTTGCCGCCGGAGTCACGTGGTGAGTGGTCGAAATACGCGGCAAATCCACGCATTTCGGTGGATTTCGTCATAACGTGATCACATGCCAATTTTGTGTGATCACATTGTCGGGCGCTATCACTTAAGCTCCCTCAAAACCACACTGACGTTTGTATTGTAATTGAACTCCAGCAACTTGATGCCATCACCTGGGTCCACCGCAATCAGCAACAAGGCGAGTGGCGTTTCAGGGCTCGATGTCGGGTACACAAGCACGAGGTCCTGGTAAAACCCCGGCTCTTCCCTGCGTTGCAGGACCGTGACGCAACGGGTGAAGCCGTCGGGAAAGACTTCCTGAAGCGGGCCAAAAAGGCCCTCGAACTGCTGATCGATCTGCGGAAAAAACGGCCCCATTCGCTGCGCAAACGTGACGTAGTCGGCAGCAAAAAAGGCATCTTTCATGGATTCCACATAGGGAATATCGCGTGGCCCGGTGGGCTCGCAAGCCATGGCGCTCGACGCCGACAAAGCCATTCCTGCGAGCAAAGGCAAAGCATTCTTCATGGGCGCTCCCGTCCAGAAATTGCGGCTAAGCTAAGTGTAGCGACACTCTTCAGAAACGCAAAGGTTGCACGCAGGACTTTGTGATCACAGCCTTGCTCAGGTGGGCATCAATGCCCAATAGTCGAGTTCCAGAAATACATCGGGCGAGATTTTCCCGTCGTCCGACAAGAGCGTGAAAGGGGCTATTCCGGACTTCGTTACCACAAGCTGCAAGCGCAAAGCCCCGATGCCCGGCGCAACTTCGGCCTTGTCCAGAACCTCCGACCACGCGCGCACTGTGTCACCGGCAAAACAGGGATTGGCGTGCGTGCCACCGTTCAAAGCCACGATCATCTGCGCATTTGCCAGGCCATTGAAACTAAGCGCTCGACCAAGACTGATGACATGCCCGCCATATATCAGCCGGTTGCCGTCATCACGGTTGGTCGCATCGAAATGTACCTTGGCCGTATTCTGCCAGAGGCGCGTCGCCATCATATGCTCGGCTTCTTCAATCGTGATCTGATCGACGTGATCGATCTTTTCGCCGATCTCATAGTCCCCGTAACGGTGCGGCTCACCTGCCAAAGTACAATCGTAGCCCGAGAAATCGAGGCCCTTGGGGATGATCAAGTCATCGGCCGAAACGGCCTCGGGCAAATCTGGGATAACCGCGTCGGGCGCCGGGCTATTCGCGTCGCGTTTGCGCACGAGGACCCAGCGCACGTAGTCGAGCACCACCCACTCGCCATCGCGCCCGGTGGTCCGCACCCAGACGATCCCAGCCTTACCGGACCCGATTTCGCGCAAGCCGATCACCTCGGACGTAGCGGTAATCGTCGCCCCGGGATAAACAGGCCGGTGGAAACGCCCGTCCGCATATCCAAGGTTCGCAACCGCATTCAACGAGATGTCCGGGACCGTTTTTCCAAAGACCGTGTGAAAGACGAGCATATCGTCCAATGGCGCTGCTGGAAGGCCAGATACCCGCGCAAATGCATCCGAAGACGCCATGGCGTGCCGCGCGGGGTATAGCGCGTGATAAAGCGCGCGCTCACCGCCCGAAATCGTGCGTGGCACAGCGTGCGTGATGACCTCGCCCAGCGTGTAGTCCTCGAAAAAGCGGCCCGGATTGGTCTTCATTGCTGTCCCAGTTTCATGTCGGGGGAATAGTCGGCATCGACTTCTTTCGTGACCGCCTGCGCGCATCGCATGACGCCGTTGGCCTCGTCAAAGGCATAGGCTGGCGAGCCATGAAGGCTCCATCCCTTGGCAAGAGCGTCAGAAACCTTGTGGCAAAAGGCAGACGTGTCGTCGCCGGTCAATAGACGGTAAAGCGTGCTCATGACGGGAACGGCCAGGGACCAAGAAGCATGTGAAGCCCCGCGATCACCGAAAAGACCACCAGCGAGATGATCAAAAGCCGAATGTCCCCCGCAACCGAACCACCTTCGTAAGGGACATAGTCGGGTTCAGCGCGGTTGATCACGGGGATCTCGATGATCGCCCAGACCAACAACCCGCCAAACATCACCAACGAGGCCAGATCGCCGTTCACAAGAAGATGCGCAAACGCCCAGACGGCAAACCCCGTCAGCATCGGATGTCGCATCTTCGAGCGGAACCGACTTTTGGAACTGCCTAGACCGAAAAGGATCACCGCGATGATCATGAGCAGGTTGTTGAGATGCACGGCCCACGGGAAATACCAAAGTGGGACGACCTCGGCCTGCCTGTAGCCCAGCCAGAAGAAAAAGATCGACAGCGCGAGCGCGCCTGCGATCACACCCTTGGAGGCGTCCCCCATCCGCTCGGTCATCGCCGCGCGCTGGTTCGGCGCCCAGCGCTTGAGCAAATGCGCGCCGTACCAGATGGCCAATCCCAGGACGATCCAGATCATGTCTCCGCCTCCATGGCTGCAATGACATCTGCTTGCGCAAGGATGCGGCGCGCAGCGGCGACATGCAAATTCTCGACGATCTTGCCATCCAGAACCGCGACGCCCGTATCTGCGGCCTCAAATGCTTCGATCTGACGACGCGCAAGGTCCAGCGCCTCGGGCTCCGGTGCAAAGACGGCGTTGGCGGGTGCCAGTTGCGCGGGATGAATCAGGGATTTGCCGTCCATGCCAAGGCCGCGCCCTTGGGTGCATTCCGCGATCAGACCCGCTTCATCCTTGAACGCATTGTAGACCCCGTCGATGCAGGCAACACCCGTGGCCCGCGCCGCCAAAACAGTCAACTGAAGCGCCATCATCATCGCCGCGCGGTCACCGCCAGCAATCTGAAGATCCGCGGCAAGGTCATTTGTACCAAGAACAAAGCCCGCCATCCGTGGGTGTGCCCCGATTTCGGCTGCGTTCAAAACACCCATTGGTGTCTCGATCATCGCCCAGATCGCGACGGATGCATCGACACCAGCGTCACCCATGGCGTTCGATAGCGCCGTGACGGCGGCCGCATCGGCCACCTTCGGCAAAAGCACCGCGTCGAACGCTATTCCCGCCAGGCTCGCCAGATCGTCCAGGGCCCAGTCCGTGTCCAAGGCATTGATGCGTACCAGAAGCGTGCGTTGGCCATAACCGCCTTGTGCCAATGCAGCCTTGAGGGTTTCGCGCGCGGCGTCCTTTTCACTGGGGGCGACGGCGTCTTCCAGATCGAAGATGATCGCGTCGGCGGCAAGCCCGCGCGCCTTGTCCAACGCCCGGTCCTTGGAACCCGGAATATAAAGCACGGAACGAAGCGGTCTGTGGGTCTGGGTCATGATTCTGTCGACTTTGCTGTGGTGCAGCGAAGCCAACATGCTCGCTGCGCGGGCGCAAGACCTTTCCGCAACGTCTTGATTGCCCTGAATTTAAGCACCTAAGCCGCGCGATCGGACCATCGCCCGGCGCGTTAACCCTTTTTTCCGACCTGAGGCTCAAATTTGTCCCCAGCGCCACGAGCGGGACCGAAACAACCCGGCGGACGAAAGTGGCTCATGAATGGCGAGGGCTCGGTGCGATCCCCGTGCCGTGCGCATCCCTCGCCCCCGGAAAGGGGAAGAACCCATGAATAAGTCCTTTATGGCCCTCACGTTGGGCGTCGGGGCCCTGATCCTGGCGACGAACCACGCCTTTGGTCAGACGCAGAATTGCGGTGCACGTGAACATGTCGTGCAGCGGCTTTCGGAAACATACGGCGAAACGCGCCAGTCGATTGGGCTTGGCCCCAACAACCGCGTGGTCGAGGTCTATGCGTCCGAGGAAACTGGTACCTGGACGATTACGGTCACCTCGCCCAATGGCGTGACCTGCCTTGTGGCAAGCGGCCAAGCCTATGAATCGCTGGCAGAAGCGCTGCCAACGAAAGGCTCTGACGCCTGATATTCGTGCAGGGGCGCTCCATTCGCGCCCTTGCAGAGGGTCTCTCGACTGGTTAGGCAAACGCCGGAACCAAAATCGTGGAGACCCGAAATGGCCAGACCCAAGATCGCGCTCATCGGCGCGGGACAGATTGGCGGCACTCTTGCCCACCTTGCAGCGATGAAAGAATTGGGCGACGTCGTCCTCTTTGATATCGCGGACGGCACCCCTCAGGGCAAGGCGCTCGACATCGCCGAAGCCGGTCCTTCCGAAGGCTTTGATGCAAGCCTGAAAGGCACCACCGACTACGCCGATATCGCAGGCGCGGATGTCTGCATCGTCACGGCCGGTGTGCCGAGGAAGCCGGGCATGAGCCGCGATGATCTGCTGGGCATCAACCTGAAGGTCATGAAATCCGTGGGCGAAGGCATTGCCCAGCACGCACCGGACGCCTTCGTGATCTGCATCACCAACCCGCTGGACGCGATGGTTTGGGCGCTGCGCGAATTCTCTGGCCTGCCGCACGAGAAAGTCTGCGGTATGGCGGGTGTTCTGGACAGTGCGCGCTTCCGCCATTTCCTGGCAACCGAATTCAACGTTTCCATGAAGGACGTCACCGCCTTTGTTCTGGGCGGTCATGGCGACACTATGGTACCCCTCGTACGCTACTCCACAGTTGCGGGTATCCCGCTGCCGGATCTCGTCAAGATGGGCTGGACCACGCAAGACAAGCTCGATGCCATCGTGCAGCGCACCCGCGACGGCGGTGCCGAGATTGTTGGCCTGCTGAAGACTGGCTCTGCGTTTTATGCGCCAGCGACATCTGCGATTGAGATGGCTGAGAGCTATCTGAAAGACCAAAAGCGTGTGCTGCCTTGCGCGGCTTACGTGGATGGCGCTTACGGCTTGAACGGTTTCTATGTGGGCGTTCCCACGGTGATCGGCGCTGGCGGTGTCGAGCGCGTTGTTGAGATTTCCATGAACAAGGACGAACAGTCGATGTTCGACAATTCTGTCAATGCGGTCAAAGGCTTGGTAGAGGCCTGCAAGGGTATCGACGACAGCCTGTAACACTGCCTGCAAGTTTTGGAAAAGGCGCGCTTTTTGCGCGCCTTTTTCGTTTTACCATGGGTTTCGCGGTATCAGCTTTTGGCTTCAATCCGCAGAAGATCGGACGCGCAGTCTCCTTCGACACCGCAAAGGGTTAGTCCCATGTAGCCCGCATCGCCTTGATTTGGGAGGGTCGCACTTTCCAAAGCATGGACCTCCTGAATTTCAAGCAAAGTTGTGCGGCGTTGATAGACCCAAGTGCGGTTCTGGATGGCCTTCAGGTCGCTGTCCGGCGGAAGCTCATCGCCAAAGTTGTAGAAGTAGAGCGTGAAACCGTGGGGCGTGACCGGCTGCACTGATACCGGGGCCATCCCAAAGCTCAGAATGTCGGGTTCGACCTTGGCAATGTCATGTGTTCGCAGTGTGACAAGGCTAATGTGCGGACCACCGCCCAGTTTGTCGGGATCAATGTCTTCGGACTGAGGACGTTCGCCCTTGAACCAGTGATCAAGCAACTCGACCGTGAAGCCTTCCGGGTCTACGAGCTTTGCCAGATGCCCGACATCGCGGAATTGTCTGGGTGATGAGCATTCTTGCCCGCTTGCTGCTAACTGCTGAAAAGCGAGATCAATGTCAGGCACCGAGATCGCGATTTTCCAATAAAGATCAGTGACCTGAGGGGAATATGTACCACTGGCCTGAACAAACCGCAGAGCCACTTCCGCGCGGGCATAGCCGATCCGCCCTTCACCGAGATCAGACATGCCTAGTACGTCGTAGTAGAACTTCCGCTGGGCGTCAGGGTCCTTCACCCCCAAAGTCAGCGTATCGAGTTGTGGCATGTGCATGTCTCCTGAGCCTTCTGCCGGTCTGTGGGGGAGACCCGCGCAATGCACTTTAGAGCCCTGCCATAGAGTAAGGAAAGCCGGTCTCTTGTTCGTGACAAGTCACGGGGTGCACCGCGAAGATTTTCGATCTACGGTACCGCTCATGCGCGTCCTGCTTGCCCTCTTGTTGTGCTTTCCAGCCCGTGTGTGGGCCTGTGATCTGGCTCTTGTGCTTGCTGTTGATGTCTCGGGCTCCGTTGATCACCGAGAGTACCGCATTCAGATGGATGGATTGGCCGCAGCACTTGGGGACGGTGTGGTCGCCGATGCGCTGGTGGATGCGCAGGCGCAGGTGACGCTGGTACAATGGACCGGGGCCTCGCGGCAGCGGCAGACCATTCCCTGGACGGCGATGACCGGCATCGCGGATGTGCAGGCCCTGGCTTTGCGTATTGGCGAAAATCAGCGTGTCTGGCGGAACTTTTCCACGGCGATTGGGGAAGCGGTACAAGTGTCGGCCGCGCTTTTCGATCAGGTGCCACAATGTGAGCGGCGGGTCATTGATGTGTCGGGAGACGGTGTGTCCAACGAAGGGGTGGAGCCGCGTGAGACGCTTGCGGCGCTGAAGCAAAAGAAGATCACAGTCAATGCCCTAGCGATTGAGACCGATGAGACAGATCTGACCGCGTATTTCTTTGAAAACCTCATTGTGGGCGAGGGGGCATTTGTGATCACCGCCGATGGATTCGAGGATTATCCCGAGCAGATCAGGCGCAAGCTGGAGCGGGAAACCACCAAACAATTGAGTCGTTTGGAGCTGGATAGCACAACCTGTGATCACAGCGTTACGGCGTGTGATCACAAAATACGCCTCAAACAGCCATGAGGCTGATTTTATGGGGCATTCCGGGCAATTGACTGCGTCAAATGATCCGGACCCCGTGACACGGCGTCAGAATGCTTTATGAATTGCCATAGCCAACATGAATACAAAGCCACATTCCAAAGGACCCATGCCATGGCCGATGTAAACCGGGGCAACCGTCCCCTGTCGCCACACCTGACAATATACCGTCCGCAGCTTACCTCGATGACGTCGATCCTGACGCGGATCACCGGCAATGCGATGCTGATCGCGGCGCTGATGATTGTCTGGTGGTTTCTGGCCGCGGCGACGTCAGAGGACTATTTCAACGCTGTGAACGGTTTTGTGACCAGCTGGTTTGGCGATCTGATCATGTTCTTCTCGGTCCTGGGGCTGTGGTATCACACGCTGGCAGGCATCCGGCACCTCATTTGGGACAATGGCTATGCGCTGGACATTCCAACGGCGGAAAAACTTGGCTGGGCCTGCCTTGGTGGGTCGGTGCTGCTGACGCTGATCACCGTTGTGGCGCTGGCGTAAGGAGAAACGAGAATGGCTTATTTGACAGACCGCAAGCGTGCGATGGGGCTGGGCTCGGCCAAGACCGGGACGGCACATTTCTGGTCGATGAAGGTCAGCTCTGTGGCGCTGCTGATCCTTATCCCGCTCTTCGTATTTACCTTTGGGGCGGCACTTGGCGGGACTTACGAAGAGATTCTGGCCTATTACAGCCGTCCGTGGCCCGCGATTGTCGCGGCGCTGACGCTGGTGGTTGGCTTCAAACATTTCAACGACGGCTGTCAAACGCTGATCGAAGACTACGTGCATGGAACAGCGCAGAAGGTCACGATCATCCTGATGACCTGCCTTAGCTACGGTGCCGCGGCGGTGGGCGTTTTCGCCATCGCCAAGCTGGCGCTTTGAATTCAGAGCCGAAGGGAGACCGATATGGCCGCATATGATTATGAAACGCACGAATATGACGTGGTTGTCGTGGGCGCCGGCGGCGCTGGCTTGCGCGCGACATTGGGCATGGCAGAGCAGGGTCTGCGTACAGCCTGTATCTCAAAGGTGTTTCCGACGCGTTCACACACGGTGGCTGCACAGGGCGGGATCGCCGCGTCGCTGAGCAACATGGGACCCGATAACTGGCAGTGGCACATGTATGACACGGTCAAAGGATCCGACTGGCTGGGTGACACGGATGCGATGGAGTATCTGGCGCGCGAGGCCCCCAAGGCGGTTTATGAGCTGGAGCACTATGGGGTGCCGTTCAGCCGCACCGAAGAGGGCAAGATTTATCAACGGCCTTTTGGGGGCCATACGACCGAATTCGGTGAAGGCCCCCCGGTGCAGCGCACCTGTGCCGCTGCGGACC
>CAZTKF010000108.1:0-9151 GCA_964614205.1 uncultured Loktanella sp.
GCGCCTTGCAGCGTCATCAGACCGTTGATCATGCCACCCCAGCTGGGCATCCAGAGCACGATGGAAAAGACCATACCAAGCGTCGAAGCCCAGTCAGGCAGTGCTGTGTAGTGCAAGTGGTGTGGACCCGCCCAGATGTACAGGAAGATCAACGCCCAGAAGTGGATGATCGACAGCTTGTAAGAGAAGACCGGACGACCAGCCTGCTTGGGAACAAAGTAGTACATCATGCCCAGGAAGCCGGCTGTCAGGAAGAATCCCACCGCATTATGGCCATACCACCACTGCGTCATTGCATCCTGCACACCCGAGAAGACCTGAACGGACTTGCTGCCCCAGATGCTGACCGGAATGCTCAGGTTGTTGACGATATGCAGCATCGCAACGGTGATGATGAAGCTCAGCAGGAACCAGTTTGCAACGTAGATGTGCTTTTCTGTCCGCTTGAAGATCGTACCCAGATAGACCGCGAGGAAGGCAACCCAGACAACAGTAAGCCACAGGTCAACATACCACTCGGGTTCAGCGTATTCCTTGGATTGCGTCGCACCAAGTAGATACCCTGTCGCCGCCAATACGATAAAGAGGTTGTAGCCCCAGAATACGAACCATGCGAGGTTTCCCCCCCACAGGCGCGCACCGGATGTACGTTGCACAATGTAGAATGAGGACATGATGAGGGCGTTACCCCCAAATGCAAAAATCACCGCACTTGTGTGCAGTGGGCGGAGCCGGCCGAAATTGCCATAAGGTTGAAGAACCTCGAAGTTGAGCCAGGGGAAAGCCAGTTGGAAGGCAATCACGACACCAACCAGAAAGCCGACGACACCCCAGAACCCTGTTGCGATCACGCCTGCGCGCACAACATCGTCCATGTACCCGTCTGGCGTTCCATAGACCGGCGCATCCATGTTCCGCAGGACACGCACGAACATGAAGGCGCCAACCGCCATAATGATCATGGCGTGAACGATATACGCCGTATCACGCCCCCAATTTGCAGCAATAGCAGCAAAGAGCGTCACGCCCCCCAATGCTATTAGCTTAAAATAATTCCCCATAAGAATTCCCCTTCTTTGGCCGGAACGTACTGGTCCGACAGCTACTTGGTGGTTTCGCTTATGGAATCTGCGCTTTCTTTGGTCTTTGATGTGGATCAATGGCGCGTTTGACTTGGATCAAGGCAACAGCTGCGAGAGATCGGCAACATCCCCTCAAGGAGCGGTTTTGCGCGAACGATCGCCCCCAACGTTGGACCGATATGGGGAAGGCCGAACCAGATGAATTACAGGATCATTGCGACGATTCTCACAGATACCGACCAGTCTACCGAAGGCCTGGATGCTGCGATCTCGCTTGCTGATCGTATGGACGCACATTTGGATATCTATGTTGTCACGATCAGTCACACGGAAACCAACAACTATTACATGGGGTCCGAGGCACTGATGATCGCCGAACAGACCCGCGATGCAATCGATCAGCGCGAAAAGGTTGAGGTCTGGTTAAAGGATCGCATGCATGGCGAAATGGTGCGCTGGTCAATGCAGGCGGCCACCGTGCAGGGTCCGGCGCTGACAGGCTATCTTGCGCGCAAACTACGTTTTTCTGATCTGGTCGTCCTCCCCCGACCATATCAGGACAATCCGGAGGCCGCGGCTTTGGTCGAAGCGTGCCTGTTTTCAGCCGAGCGTCCGGTTTTGATGATCCCCAAAGGCTGCAAGGCACCCGATGCGGGTGGCCATGTGCTGATGGGATGGAACGACGGGGCCGAGGCGCTGGCCGCAGCGCGTGCAGCGCTGCCCCTTCTGGAACAGGCCGATGTGGCAGATATCTGCATCATCGATCCGCCTGCCCATGCGGCGGACCGGTCAGACCCCGGCGGCGCGATGGCGCAATACCTGATGCGCCATGGTACGAAATCCGAAGTCGCTGTGCTGGCAAAGACCGAACCCCATGTCGGTGATATGCTTTTGCGTCGCGCAAAAGAGGTCGGGGCGCAACTGATTGTAAGCGGTGCCTATGGGCATTCGCGCCTGCGTGAAGCCGTCTTTGGCGGCGCAACACGCAGTCTCTTGGAAGCCGCTGACAGACCTATCCTGATGTCACGGTAGTAGGATTTGGTTGCGCGTCAGATCACGCGCAGCGTGGACACAAGGTGGTCTACTCGTCCTCGCCCGTTTCGGCCTTGAGTGCATCAAGGTCCGGGACACGAATATCGCGCCGTTCATCAAAGGCAATCAACCCGTCTTTCTTGAGTGCGGACATCTGTCTGCTGACGGTCTCGATTGTAAGGCCCAGATAATTCGCCATGGTCTCGCGGGTAATCGGCAGCGTAAAAGTGGCCTCTGCTGTTTCTCCCGGCTTCAAAGAGGCCATGCGCACTGCGATCATATGCAAGAGCGACGCAATCTTCTCGCGGGCGGTCTTGCGCCCCAGCACCAGCATCCATTCGCGCGCCGAATCCAGCTCGTCCAGCGTCATTTCCAACAAACGCTGCCCGACATGTGGCGTATCTTCGATCAGTTGTTCGAACGGCTTCCTGCGGAAACAACAAAGCATCACATCCGTTTCTGCAACCACATCGCAATCGATAGTCGTACGGTTCGGCCGCCCCATAAAATCACCGGGCAAAAGCAGGCCAACCATCTGCACGCGGCCATCCGGCAGGGTACGTGTGAGGCTTGAAACGCCCGACACCACAGATCCCACAAATTCCAACGGATCACCGCCGAAAAAGATCGTCTGGCCAGCCGAATATGTTCGGTAGTACTTGATCTCCTCAAGCCGCTCCAACTCGTCAGTGTCGCATTTCGAGCAAACCGCATTGTAACGGATCGGGCAGTCCTCACAGGACCGCAGTTTCGGGACGGCGAGCGTCATCAATTGAATCCCTGGTCGGTTTGGCTGTTCGCATTATTGCCAAAACTGGCGATGTTTACCAAGTAGTAATACTGACGCAGCCCCCTGTCCAACACCTCTGACAGGTATTCTTGACACAATTTGCCTCCGTCGCTGCGTGTTTCATGCAATCGGAAGGCATCTCTTGCCGCTTTCTTGAGCATCCGCTCCTGCTGCAATACCCCTGAATTGGTGCGGTCTTTCTGCAATCGGAGATCACATAGAGAACCTCACACCAGATTCTGGCAACAGCATCAGGATATCAGCCACGTCACAAGTCGCGCCCATCTAGCGGCCCGCAAGCGCAGACAGCTCTTCCGCAGCTTTGTGCAATGGTTCAAGATACTCGACCAGATCAGGCAAGTGCCGCCGTTGCTCTGGCGCATGGATCGACAAGGTCGACAAGAGCCGCCCCCTGTTATCAAGGATCGGAACGGCAATTGCCGTCATACCGGTCATGAATTCCTCATTGTCCGTCGCATATCCGCGTTCTCGGGTTTTGGACAGTTCTTCCTGAAGCTTGGCCGCGCTGGTGATCGTCTTTTCTGTCTGCTTGTCCAGACTATGGTTCTTGAGGAACCGCTCGAGGTAGTCAGGGCGCAAGGTAGACAGATACATCTTGCCGCTTGCCGTGCAGTGAAACGGCACCTGTGTCCCTACAGGCAGCTGAATGCGCAATGGCCAATGGGTTTCAACACGATCCAGATAGAACATCCCCTCGCGCTCCGGGATGGCAAGATTGCACGTCTCGCCAACGGCCATCGCAAGTGACTTGAGAATAGCAAGACGCACGGTCCGCACGCGCTCTGAAGACAGTGTATTGATTGATAAAAGGCGCATCCTCCGACCGGGGCTATAGGACCGGCCATCAATATCACGCTGCAGAAAACCTTCGGCCTCTGCGGTCGCAAAAAGGCGGTGAATGGTGGGCTTGGGAAGTCCCAGTGCCTCATTCACCACCGAAGGGGTCACGGGGACACCGACCTTCGCGACTTCCTCCAGCAGCAGCAAGAGCCGAAGGTTGGTCGGAATTTGGCCGGTGTCCTCGTCTTTCATGTAGCTAACCTTTGTCGCTTTATCTTTCCGGCAGAATTGCCAGCGCAGTCTCGGGCACGAGTGCCACGAAGAACCATACGGCGACCAGAGCGATCAGGTAAGGCACAATGTAGCGCAACAGTCTGAAGTAAGGCACACCGGTCACGCCCGAGGCCACATAGAGGTTCAGACCGTAGGGGGGCGTCACAAAGCCGATAGATGCTCCCACAAGGAAGACCACCGCAAAGTGGATCGGATCAATCCCGACCGACGCTGCGATTGGCGCCAGAATTGGTGCAAGAATGATCGTGACCGGCAGTGATTCAAGGATCATCCCGGTGACAAACACAATCGCCATCGACGTGAACAGCACCGCGTAGTAGCCGCCCATCCCGGTTACGAAGTCACCGATAAAGTCCTTGGCACCAAGCGATGACATCACCTGCTGCATCGCAACCGACACCGCAATCAAGGGAACCAGAATGCCTGTGATCTGCGCCGAGCGGGACACGATGGAAGGCACCTGCCAGAGCGTAAAGCCTTCGACGACGAACATCGAGCCAAAGCTCTTGTCCTGCACCGGAACATCAGCTGCGCTACCCATGATCTTGTTCAACGGATAGCAAAGCAAGCCGATAAACACACAAAAGCCCACGGTCACGCCCGCAGCCTCGGTGGGTGAGAAGCGACCGGTATAAATGCCCCAAAGCACCAGACCGATGGCAAAGAAACCCAGCCATGCGCCAATTCCTGTCTTGATCATCCGCGAGATCGACAGACCGATCAGAACGCCCCAACCGTTGATCGTACAGATCACAAAGGCGGCGGTCATCATGCCCAGCACCATCAGTGAGCCTGGAATGATCCCTGCAACAAACAGATCAGAGATTGGCAGGTTCAGCAAAAAGCCGTAGACGATGAAGATGATGGAGGGCGGAATGATGATACCAACCGTACCACCCGCAGCAGCAGTCGCCGCAGAGAAGCGTTCATCATAGTTCCCCTTGACCATTTCAGGGTGGAGCATCGATCCGATTGTCGCCGTTGTCGCCGAGTTCGACCCCGAGATCGCCGCAAAGAGACCACAGGCCGCGATCGATGCCATTGCCAAACCGCCGCGCAGCCAGCCAAGTACCGAGTAAGCGAAATCCGACAGTCTTCTGGCAATGCCGGACTGGTTGATCAGGTCCCCAGTCAGAATAAAGAGCGGCATCGCCAGCAAGGCAAAGCCTTTACTGAACACGTTAATCAACTCGTTGCCTGTGTTTGCCAGAGGCAGGTCGATGACAAAACTGATGCCGATGACCCAGTAAAAGATGATCAGCAAGACCGGTGTGCCGAGCATAAAGAACAGCGTAACGCCTAACGAAATAAGTGTAATCCATGTGCCGTCGGTCATTACACATCCCCCCCGATAACAGCCTGCTTGATGATCTGGTCACCGGATCTGAAGTTTCTCCAGTCTTCCAACCAGTTGCCGATGACGCGACCGGACATCAGGGTAAATGCGATTGGGACCGTGATGTAGAACCACCATTTCATGACGTCATCAACGCCATCAACCAGCTGGAAGTTGTCGGCGGACAATGCGGTAAAGCGCAGCGATGTCGTGATTGCGATCCAGCAGAAGCCGAACCACAGGATCGCGTCCAGCGTCAGCGTTGCCATCTGACCCGCTGGCGGCATCTTTGAGCGGAATTCGCTAAAGCTGAGGTGTGTGCGCAGCTTCACGTTATAGGAACACGCAAACCACGCCATCACCATGAACAGGAAAGGCGGCACGGTCGTCGACCCTGACCACTGACTTGAAAACACAAACCGGTCAATGACCCCCCAACAGATGATGCCTGCGATGATCAGGTACATCACAACCGCTGTTGTGCGCTCCAAGTGGCGCTCGATGAATGGCACGTAGTGATACAGAAGGTGTGCAAGGACGCCGCCTACAAATGTAAAGACAAAGCAGAACAGCCACATGCCGTCTGCATCGAATGCTTGCCGCATGTCCCATGTACTGCCCGAGAAAATAGCGGGAACAACGGCCACCGCTTCAGCCAAGATCGACATATAGGTCTCCCCCCTAACGTGTCAGAATGCCGCCACTATGGTGCGGTCTTTTTGTGTTGAAAAGGGCCGACCGAACTCCCATTCGGCCGGCCCAAATCTGTGGTTTGTGTCAGGCTGACTTAGCCTTTCCACCAACGACGTGGTTCAACGTTCTCTGGCAACGTATCGGCACTGATCGTGCGGACCTCGTCATAGATCTCCTGATACGTGTCCAGACCACCGGACCAACCGTTGAGACGCTCGCGCCATTCCTCCCAAAGCTGAGGCTGATACTCTGGCGAGCACATCTCTTCAGCTTTCTTGATCTCTTCGGGAGACAGGAACGCGTTGCGGACGTTGTTTTGGGCAAAGATCGTGTTTGGAAGCTGTGGATCGGACTGGCCAACTGTGTTGATCAGGGCCACTTCGTTCGCTGCCTGCACGTGTGTCTGCGCCCAGTAGGCTGATTCCATCACCGCATCCTGCAGGTAACCTTCAAGGCTGTCGAAGACAGATGCAGACATTGCTGTATGCTCTGTACCGCAGAAGAAGTTCAGGTGTACCGACTGGGAAACAACTGGCGCCATGTTCGCATAAGCCACAGCAGAGGCCCATGTTTCAGCACCGTCGATCAGGCCCTGCTTCAGACCGTCGAGTGTTTCTTCCCAAGCAACAGGAACAGGGTTCAGGTTCAGCGCTTCCATCGCGATCCGGCCAAGCTGTGTCCCGGTCACGCGGTTCTTTGTACCTGCCAGTTCCTCGACCGAAGTCACTGTTGGCTTGTCTTCAAAGTTCAGGCCCAACTGGATGCCGCGCAGTTCTGCGTGGCTGAAGAGGAATTTCAGACCGTGGCGCTTCTCATAGGGCTCGCGCAGAAGACGCATGGATGCCGGAGAATAGAGGAAGTGGTACTGGTCCGCGCGGTTACGGAACATATACGCATAGTCCAGCACGTTCAGATAGGGCGCGCCACCGGCAGAGTTCTGTGTGGATGCCGCATAGATATCAACGATGCCCTGCTGTGTCTTTTCGACGCAGGATGTCTGACCGCAGATCTGGTTGTCACCGATGAACTCGATGCGAATCTCTCCATCTGTCCGCGCTTCGAGGTCACGTGCGAATTCCAGCGCACCTGCACGCTCGATCAACAGGTTGCGCGCGTTGAAGCCCGCAGCGCCGAACTTGAGGTTATACTTTGCCTCTTTCGAGAAGCGACGCTCGTAGGTCGATTCAGCCGCAGAAGCCAAGTTTGCAAGGCTCATTGCCCCACCAAACGTCCCTGCTGCCATCAGTGTAGAGCTCATCCCGTATTGACCTGCCAGCTTGAACAGATCCCTCCGCGAAATACGGCTCAGTTTATCTCCAATCATCATGTTTCCTCCCATGTTGTCGATTATTGAGACTAATAGTTTCAAAAAAGCCTAGTATAGTCTGATCGTTCTGCATAGAGTTTTTTCAAATAAATGGAGAACGATTCAGTGGAAGCCGATTTTATTGTAGTAGGCGCAGGTTCAGCAGGCTGTGTCCTTGCCAACCGACTCAGTGCAAATCCCGCGCATAAGGTGATCCTGCTTGAGGCGGGGGGCAAAGACAACAATCCCTGGATCCACATCCCCGTCGGATATTTCAAGACGATCCACAATCCAAAGGTGGACTGGTGTTACAAGACAGAACCTGACCCGGGCCTGAACGGACGGTCCATTGAATGGCCACGTGGAAAGGTCTTAGGTGGTTCGTCTTCACTGAACGGTCTTCTTTATGTCCGCGGGCAGCCACGGGACTATGACCGCTGGCGTCAGATGGGGAACACCGGCTGGGGCTGGGACGATGTTCTGCCGCTGTTCAAGAGGTCAGAAAACAACGAGCGTGGCGCCGATGAATTCCATGGAGACAAAGGCGCTTTGTCGGTGTCGAACATGCGCATTCAACGCCCGATCACCGATGCCTGGGTCGCAGCGGCACAGGCAGCAGGGTACAAGTTCAACCCTGATTACAATGGCGCGGATCAGGAAGGGGTCGGATTCTTCCAGTTGACCGCCCGTAACGGGCGGAGATGCAGCTCTGCTGTCGCATTCCTGAACCCCGTCAAGTCTCGTGAGAACCTGCAAATCATCACCCACGCCCAGGTCGAGAAAGTCATTGTCGAGGGCAAGCGCGCGACTGGCGTAACCTACACAGATCGCAGCGGGAAATTGCAGATAGTCAAGGCCCGCAAGGAAATCGTGCTTTCCGGCGGTGCGATCAATTCACCCCAGCTCTTGATGCTTTCCGGGATCGGCGAGGCGGCCCAGCTTGCCGAGAACGGCATTGATGTTGTGAATGACGTTCCCGGAGTCGGCAAGAACCTGCAAGACCACCTGCAAGCACGTCTTGTCTACAAGTGCAACGAACCAACCCTGAACGACGAAGTCAGCTCGCTCGTGGGACAGGCCAGAATCGGTCTCAAGTACCTGATGTTCCGCGCGGGTCCAATGACAATGGCCGCCAGCCTCGCGACCGGATTCCTCAAGACCCGTGACGACATGGAAACCCCCGACATCCAATTCCACGTGCAACCGCTGTCCGCCGAAAACCCCGGAAAAGGCGCGGACAAGTTCTCGGCCTTCACCATGTCGGTGTGCCAACTGCGCCCGGAAAGCAAAGGCGAAATCCGGTTGCAGGGCAATGATCCCAAGGCCTATCCCAAGATCATCCCTAATTACCTGTCCACAGAAACAGACTGCCGCACCGTGGTCGCTGGTGTGAACATTGCACGCACGATTGCGCGCCATGCGCCGCTGACCTCGAAAATCAGCGAAGAGTTCCGTCCACATGCCAGTCTCGACATGAACGACTATGAGGCAACTTTGGATTGGGCGCGCAACAACACCGCGTCAATCTATCACCCGACCGGCACCTGTAAGATGGGTCAAGGCAAGGACGCCGTGGTTGACGCACGCCTGCGTGTGCACGGCATTGACGGTTTGCGGGTGGCCGACTGTTCCATCATGCCCGAGATTGTGTCCGGGAATACAAACGCACCTGCGATCATGATCGGGGAAAAGGCGTCAGATCTGATCTTGGAAGACGCCTAATCATTGAAGGATGAGCGGTGGCACCGCGCTGTTCATCCTCAATGAGGAAAAATATTGACGCTTTCTAACGTACCCCAAGGTCTGCTTGGAGCCCA
>CAZTKF010000109.1:0-9076 GCA_964614205.1 uncultured Loktanella sp.
GATGAACGCGATGATGACTAATCAAGACTGACCAAAGGAAGCCCCGTTGTTCAAAGGTCAGTGGCCCGTTCTGGTTGTCGTCGTGGTGCAGGTTCTTTGCGCTTTCTTTTTTGTTTCGCAGATTCTGGCTTCGGTGCTGGGTATCACTCCACTGAACTGGAAACTGCTTGAATTGGTCGAGATAGGTGCCGCAGTGGGGCTTGTTCTTGGCGTCGGTCTTGGATGGGTCGTCTTGCGCCGGACCATGGCCCGCAATGTGGTTGTCGAGGATCAGTTAAGGTTGGCATCCGGTGCATTTATGGACGTCCTAGAAGAGCGGTTTACATCTTGGGCGTTGACCCCGGCCGAACGTGATGTCGCATTGTTTGCCATCAAGGGGATGTCGACGCAGGAAATTGCAGGTCTGCGCGATGTCAGCGAAGGAACGATCAAGGCCCAGACGAACGCAATCTATCGCAAGGCCGGTGTGTCAGGGCGCACCCAACTGCTCAGCCTGTTTATTGATGACCTGATGGCAAAGGCCTGATCAGCCGTCCGGTTCTTGTGCAGCATGTGCACGCAGCACGTCAATCGACACAATTTCCAAAGCGCGGACGTGGGTTGCATGCAAGTTGACGGCCGGTGCGCAACCTTCTTCATGGGCCTGCAAGAACCGACCGGCGCAGAGACACCAGCTATCTCCGGCTTTCAGGCCCGGGAAACCATATTCTGGCCGTGGTGTGCTCAGGTCATTGCCGACATATTTTGAAAAGGCCAGGAATTCGTCTGTCATGACCGCGCAGACAGTGTGACTTCCTTGATCCGCCGCACAGGTATCGCATGCCCCGTTGCGGAAAAATCCTGTCATTGGATCGGTCGAGCAGGGTGCAAGCGCACTGCCAAGCACATTGAATGAAGGGTCTTTTTCCATTTTCCTTAAGCCTCTCATCAAGCCCGTTACGATGTAGCGCAATCTCCTTGCGTTGCCACGGGGTGTGACGCTTTGTTCACGCCTCCCCGATCCCCGGACCAAGTGACCCAGCGTCCGTGGAAATCAGCGCGGCCAAGGTTGAGTGTCAGATCACCGGGCCAAAGCCGGAGTGTCAGCGCGGCGCCCTGAGGGCCGCCGTCATTTTCCATGCCGAACCAGCAGAGCGGCGCATCAGCCGTTGCGGTGGCACCGGCCTGCATCATAAGCGCGGTGCCTTCGGCCTTTTTGTTATCGGGGAAATACTGCCAAGCAACAGTACTATAGACCAGATGTGTCTGGCCGGGCAAATGCGCCAGACGCCCCTTGAGCCAATCGATCGCGTCACTCTGCACGACCGGTGTGCAGGCTGCTGCGATTGCCGCACGGGTCAGCGCCAGTCGCTCGGGTTGATCCGGCCAGAGATAGGCTTGCAAACGCAATGCATCCTGCGGGTCGGCGGGATCAAGCGGGTTCAGATCGACACCGCCGCGTGCAATGACAGTGGGCCGTGTGCCGGGTGGTAGCGGGCCGTTCCAATCCGGTGTCAGGACCAGTGCTGGGTCGCTGGCGCCAAACATCCGGTCGTTCAGCCTGAGACCAAAACTGTCCCAATGCAGATTCAGCCCGCCGCTGGCGCCCAGCTCAGATATGCGGAGCGGCAGCCCAAACCGTTCAGCGAGCAGATGTCCAACGGCTATCAGGACAGCAGAGCGGCGCACTTCGTTCGTCTGGGGCGCACTATCCAGCCACGACATGATATGATCGGCATCAGAGACCAGAACGGTACAGATGGCGTCCCATAGTCGATTATCGTCGGCCTCAAGCGGAGGATAGACCGCAATCAGCCTTTCGTGACCTTGCAGGTGTAGCGCATGCAGGGCACCCGCAAGGCGTAGCGGTACAGATTGTCCACTTGGGCTGATGTCACCCTGCCATGAGAAAATACGGTCCGTCACCGCTCCGGCAGGCCACTCCATCGTGCCGCAGAGGGCCATCAAGCGGCCCATGAATGGCGAACCGAGCTGCGTGCAGGCTGTGGATTGATGACGAAATGCCTCTTGAATCGGGGCAGGCGTCAACGGAACTTGTCCAGCAGCTTTTGCATGGGCGAACGTGTGTCGGGTGCAGATGGAGCGGCTGGCGCGGCGCTCTTTGGCTCTGGAGCAGATTTCGACGAACGCGGCGGGGCGACACGCAGGGCAATAGCGTTCAGGAATCTGGGGCCATCGCCTGCGACCAAGTCAGCGATCCCGTCACTGATGCCGCGCAATTCATCATCAAGCCACTCTGCATCTGCCTTTGAGAAGTCGCGCAAGACATATCCGGGAACCGCATCCTTATGCCCCGGATGGCCGACCCCCAAGCGGACCCG
Source organism: uncultured Loktanella sp. (assembly GCA_964614205.1). Taxonomy (GTDB): domain Bacteria; phylum Pseudomonadota; class Alphaproteobacteria; order Rhodobacterales; family Rhodobacteraceae; genus Yoonia. Next base: position 2,322 of record CAZTKF010000109.1, read on the forward strand.
GTCATAGTCCGGTCCGATATGCCCGTGAATTGAACGCAAACCGTTGTGTCCTGCATGCCCGCCCCCTGTCTTGAGCCGCACCTTTCCCGGTGCCAGATCAATTTCATCATGAAAGACAATCACGTCTTCCGGGGCGAGTTTGAGGTAGCGCATCGCCTCGCCAACAGATTGACCTGAGAGGTTCATGAAGGTTTCGGGTTTCAATAGCGTGACCCGCTGTGATCCAAAGCGGCCTTCGCAGGTCTGGCCCTGAAACTTGGAACGCCAGTTGCTGAACCCGTGATCGGCCGCAATCCGATCCAGCGCCATAAAGCCGATATTGTGGCGGTTATGCGCGTATTTCGCTCCGGGGTTTCCAAGGCCGACAAGTAGTTTCATGCGTGCAATCTACCGCATGCCGCAGTGCAGCGCCAGATGCAGTTTGTCGGCGGGCAGGGCAAGCAAAAAGGGCACCCAATCGGGATGCCCTTTAGAAAACATTGCGTCGCAATGTGACGTCTTAGTCGTCAGAAGCCTGATCGCCAGTTGTTGGCACTTCATCGGCTGCGACTTCGTCGCCTTCATCGCCATCGTCCGCCAGAAGCGCACGTGGTGCAGAGATGTTTGCGATGACAAAGTCACGGTCGGTGATGGCAGGTGTTGCACCTTCAGGCAGTGTAACGTCGCTGATGGAAATTGTGTCACCCATCTGAGCTTCGGCCAGATCAACTGTGATGTGCTCAGGAATGTCGCCGGCCAGAACGTCAAGCTCGACTTCGTTGCGCACAACAGTCAGAACACCGCCCTTTTTCACGCCGGGGCATGTATCCGCGTTGAGAAACTCGACGGGAATAAAGATTTTCACACGGCTGGTCCGCTTGAGGCGCATCAGGTCGATGTGTGTCGGCAGGTCCTTGACCACATCACGCTGGACGCCGCGGCAGATCACGCGCACATCATCCTGCCCCTCGATCTTGAGGTTGTGCAGCGTGGACATGAAGCCACCCTTGCGCAGTTTTGTCAGAAGGTAGTCGAATGGGATGCTGATGGATTGCGGGTCTGCACCGCCACCATAAACAATGCCAGGTACGTCGCCATCACGGCGAGCTTGGCGGGCGGCCCCCTTGCCTGTCCCCGCGCGTACCTTGGCGTTCAGATCTGGGATCTTTCCAGCCATAGTATATCTCCGATATGTAGGGGCCCGCCTCCAAGGGTGTCCGAGCCCGATGAAGCCCGCCGTATAGGGGGGATTCGCTCTTTTGGAAAGACGTTTTTACACGCGCAGCCAACTTTGAAACTTGCTTTGGTTTCCGGTGCGGGGCAGGGATACGCCTATGTCCATTCTGAATGCCCTATCCGTATCCCGACGCCCCGCCACTGCATTTGTTGTAGTTGGTATGTTTTGGGGATGTTTTGCTGCCTATGTGCCTGTGATCAAGGACCAACTGGGTGCGTCTGACGCCGTCTTCGGCACGCTCTTGCTGGGATCGGCGACAGGTCTTGTCTCGGCGATGTGGCTCGCACCGCGCGCCGACAGGTTGCTGGGTGCGCGCGGTATGCAGGCAGGAGCGGCGCTACTGGCGCTTGCGTGGCTTGTGCCGGGACAGATTACGCTGCCGTTGGTTTTTGCGTTTTCCATGGCGTTTGTCGGTCTTGCCTCTGGTCTGCTGGATGTCATCATGAACGCCCGTGTGAGCGAACTTGAGGCCAGACACAATCGTCCCTTGATGAACGCCAACCATGCGATGTTTTCTGTGGCCTACGCCGTTGGTGCGTTGATTGTTGGTGTCACCCGCGAAGCAGGTCTGCCGCCGACCCCCGTTTTTGCCGGTTTTGGTCTTGTTGCTTTGCTTGCGCTGCCTTTGATGCGGATGGATGTCACCTACGTCGATGCCGAAGATGGTTATGCGGGGCGTTACCCCCTTTGGCCGATCATGATCTGCGGTGCGATTGTCCTTGTTGCGTTTATGTCAGAGGCGACGGTCGAAGCGTGGTCGGCGTTGCATGTTGAACGCACGCTTGGCGGCGGTGCGGCCGAAGGTGCGCTGGGTCCGGCTATGCTGGGGCTTACGATGGCCTTCGGACGGTTCTCGGGTCAGGCCGTGGCCGAGAGGCTGCGGGAAATACCGCTGGTGATCGGGGCCTCTGTGATCTCGGCCACGGGCGCGGTGATTGCCGCTCTGGCTCCGACGCCGGTGATAGCCTACGTCGGGTTTGGCATTCTGGGGCTGGGTGTGTCGGTCATTGGACCTATCGGACTTGCGTTTGTTGGTAAAATGGTTGCGCCGCATCTGCGGACCGAGGCAATCAGCCGCACAGCGGTCATCGGGTTTTCGGGGTTCTTCTTTGCGCCAATGCTCATGGGGCTGATGTCCGAGGTGTTTGGACTGCGCATCGCGTTCCTCGCGGTCGCACTCCTGCTGCTGAGCGCAGTGCCGCTTGCTCTTGCGGCGAAGAAACAGTCACATGGATAACAAGGCGCATGTCGGGCACAAGGTACCTTGCCTTGCCTGTGCAAAGGGCGGCCACCATGATGTGCCGCCCTCTATTTCAGCCGAACAATGCGACTGGTGAAACAGAAAGACGTGCGATGATCATTCGCACAATTGGGGATTAATCAGGCAAGGATCCTTTTCCACGATCTGCTGTTCCTCTTCCTCTTCTGCAGGATCATCACTGCCAGCCGAGGCAATCAACAGTGCAGCAAGCACGCCGACCACGATGTAGGCGGGGTTAATCGACGGGCCGGCAGGCGCGACTGCTTCTTCGACTATTGTCGCTTCGACGATTTCAGGTGAAAGACCACCGGCCACTGCAGCATTGGCAGAAAGCGCGACGATGGCCGCGGAAAGTGTTGTCTTGAGTAGCATTTTTACGTTCCTAACTCGTTAACTGATTCTACTGGCAGGCGGAATTTTCAGTTACACCATGCAGACTGCGAGCATGCTCAAAGGTTAACAGTTCGTCAACGTTTAGGCGCCATTTGCTCAACAATGTGCGGATTTGAGGGTTTTGGTAGCGCAAATAGATACAATAAAAGGTGGCTGATGCAAAGCCTGAACTGGTTCGCAACAGCCTGTTTCAATCACAAACTGTCGACAATCGATTCGGTCTATTGTGGATCTTGAACCTGTTCCAGTCGGACCCGTCGTACTGGCTCATCGTCTTCACCGACCGCCGCAGCAACAAGAAGTGCCGCAAGGACACCGACAACAATATAGGTCGGATTGATGGACGGGGCTGCGGCGGCCACTTCCGTTTCGGTGACTGGCGTTTCAGTGATTGCGGGGGAAAGTCCCCCGGCAAATGCTGTATTGGCGGAAAGTGCCATTGCAATGATGCAAGCTGTTGTTTTTATACGCATTAAAATGTTCCTCGTTGCGTGACTTTTTGTCCGACGGCGCTGCAAGTGTCTGCAAACCCTGCCGGCGCCGACCTGCCATAGAGGTAAAGAAAGTGTCAACAGTTAGGCGAACTGACGAATAGAGCAACAAAATGTGGGACGGCGTAAGGACTACGTCTGATCCGGTGGTGAATTCGGTTTATTGACGCCAGCGCCCTTCAAAGTCTTCCGGGACAAGCAAGATGTCGCGGTCCAGTGTTTTCACGTCCCGCCGCCCACAAAGCGCCATCGTAAGGTCCAGCTCTTTGTGGATCACTTCGAGGGCGGTGGTGACCCCTTTCTCGCCCATCGCGCCAAGCCCGTTGACGAATGCCCTTCCGATATAGGTGCCCTTCGCCCCCATCGCCAGCGCCTTGAGCACGTCCTGACCAGAGCGGATTCCGCTGTCGAGATGCACCTCTACCTTGTCTCCGACGGCCTCCATAATCGCTGGCAACGCACGGATCGAAGACAAAGCACCATCCAGCTGCCGTCCGCCGTGGTTGGACACAATAATCGCATCCGCCCCCAGTTCAGCGGCTTTTCTGGCGTCGTCGGCATCCAGTATCCCTTTCAGGATCACCTTGCCGCCCCACATCTTCATCAGTTGTTCGACGCGCGCCCAGTCAAGCGAGTGATCAAAAGCCTCGGCGATCCAAGATGAGAGGGACGATGGGTCCGACACGCCTTTGGCATGCCCCACAATGTTACCGAAGAAGCGCCGTGGCGTCCCCAGCATCTCAAGGCCCCACGGCCATTTGGTCGCAAGGTTGGCCATGCTGGCCAACGTCAGTTTTGGCGGCGCCGACAGCCCGTTCTTGAGGTCCTTGTGCCGCTGACCCATGATTTGCAGATCGAGTGTGATGACAATCGCCGAACACCCTGCCGCACGGGCGCGATCAAAAAGCCGCTCCATGAAGTCGTCGTCGGTCAGCGTGTAGACCTGAAACCAGAACGGTTTCTCGGTCTTGGCCGCCACATCCTCGATCGAGCAGATCGACATCGTTGACAGCGTGAACGGCACGCCGAATTTTTCGGCAGCGCGCGCTGCTTTGATTTCGCCGTCTGCGCATTGCATGCCTGTCATCCCGACCGGGGCAAGCGCGACCGGCATAGATACGTCCTGACCGATCATCTGGCTTGCTGTGGTGCGGTTTGTCATATCGACTGCGATGCGCTGGCGCAGGCGGATCTGGTCAAAATCAGAGGTATTCTCGCGGAATGTCTGTTCGGTCCAACTGCCGCTTTCGGCGTAGTCATAAAACATCTTCGGTGTGCGACGTTTATGAAGCCGCTTGAGGTCAGCGATGGTTGTAATGACAGGCATGGCGAAATCCTTGAATTGGTAATTATTTGTTACCGATTTAAAAGATTTGCGCAAGTGTCCACTTTGATGTGGATCAATGTCAAAGCAATGTTCGTATCAGCCCCGATGAGTGCCGTCCGCCAGTGTTTTCACAAATGCCAGAACATCGCTGACGCTTTCGCCTGCGCCGATCTTTTCGACGATTGCCGAGCCAACCACGGCACCATCGGCCACACGGGCAATTGCCTCGGCTGCATCCGGTGTCTTGATCCCGAAACCGACGATGACGGGCAGATCGGTCTTGGATTTAATCCGCGCCACTTCGGGCGCCACGTCACCGGCCTGCGCATCGGCGGTGCCGGTGATGCCGGTGACAGAAACATAGTAAACAAAGCCCGAGGTATTCTGCAAAACCGTCGGCAAGCGCTTGTCGTCCGTCGTGGGGGTGGCCAACCGGATGAAGTTGATGCCCGCCTTCTGGGCTGGAATGCAAAGCTCCTCGTCTTCTTCAGGGGGCAGATCGACGATAATCAGGCCATCAACACCTGCTGCCTTTGCGTCCTTCAAGAAAATATCAACGCCACGCGAATAGATCGGGTTGTAGTACCCCATCATGACAATCGGGGTCGTGTCATCGATCTTGCGCAGTTCCCGTGCGTACTGCAGCGTTTTTTCCAGAGTTTGTCCGGCCTCAAGGGCGCGTTGCCCCGCAAGCTGAATGGTTGCGCCATCGGCCATCGGGTCGGTAAAGGGGATACCCAATTCGATGATATCGACACCGGCAGCGGGCAGGCCTTTGACAATCTCAAGCCCGGTTTCATAGTCAGGATCACCGGCCATGACATAGGCCACAAATGCTTTTTTGCCCTGCTCGCGCAAATGCGCAAATTTTGCGTCGATTCTGCTCATTTCAGTCCCCGGTCTGCAAACTTGGTCCGGTTTGCTTGAAGGTGCGCGGAAAATCAATGGCAGAGTGCGTTTGTCCAAGCGGCTTGCGCAGTTGGCCATCGCCCCCTAGAAGCGCGGCAAGGATCAAAGGAGAGCCGCGATGGGTTTCAAGATGGGTATTGTGGGTTTGCCGAATGTTGGCAAATCGACCTTGTTTAACGCATTGACAAAAACGGCTGCGGCGCAGGCGGCCAACTTTCCGTTTTGTACCATCGAACCCAATGTCGGTGATGTCGCTGTTCCCGATGCGCGTCTTGAAAAACTGGCGGCGATTGCAGGGTCCAAACAGATCATTCCGACACGCATGACATTTGTGGATATTGCGGGGCTGGTGAAAGGCGCCAGCAAAGGCGAGGGTCTGGGCAACCAGTTTCTGGCCAACATCCGCGAGTGCGACGCGATTGCCCATGTGTTGCGTTGCTTTGAAGATGATGACATCACCCATGTCGAAGGACGTGTCGATCCGGTGGAAGACGCAGAGGTGATCGAAACCGAACTGATGCTGGCCGATCTGGAAAGCATCGAAAAGCGCCTGCAAAACCTGACGCGCAAGGTGCGTGGTGGCGACAAAGAGGCGGTCCAGCAGGTGCGGCTTCTGGAACTGGCACAAGCGGCGCTGGAAAACGGCAAGCCCGCACGCACCGTTGCGGTGGACCCCGAGGACGCAAAGCAGTGGAAGATGCTGCAACTGCTGACCACCAAGCCGGTCCTCTATGTCTGCAACGTCGAGGAAGACAGCGCTGGCACGGGCAACAGCCAATCCGCCCGTGTGGCCGAAATGGCAGCGGCGCAAGGCAATTCACATGTGGTAATTTCCGCGCGCATCGAAGAAGAGATCAGCCAGCTTGACCCTGATGAGGCCGCGATGTTTCTTGAGGAAATGGGCCTTGAAGAGGCTGGCCTCGACCGGCTGATCCGCGCGGGCTACGAATTGCTGCATTTGCAGACCTACTTTACCGTTGGTCCCAAAGAGGCCCGCGCATGGACCATCAAAGAAGGCACCTCAGCCCCGCAGGCGGCCGGCGTGATCCACGGCGATTTCGAGCGCGGGTTCATCCGTGCCGAAACCATCGCCTATGATGACTTTGTGACTCTCGGCGGTGAACAGGCGGCCAAAGAGGCGGGCAAGATGCGCGCCGA
>CAZTKF010000110.1:0-8957 GCA_964614205.1 uncultured Loktanella sp.
AGTCCGCTTTGATCCTGCCTACAACGGCAACTGCCTTGTCAATGCATTCGCGGCAGGCCTCGCCGATGCGGACAAGATTTTCTACTCGGCAGCTTCGGGTATCGGCATGCCCGTTGTGTATCTTGGCGCCAAAACAGGGCGCGACGGTGTCGGCGGCGCTACCATGGCCTCGGCGGAATTCGACGAGACGATTGAAGAAAAACGCCCCACTGTGCAGGTGGGTGACCCCTTTACCGAGAAGCGCCTGATGGAAGCCACGCTGGAACTGATGGCCACCGGCGCCGTGATCTCGATCCAGGATATGGGCGCCGCGGGGCTGACCTGTTCGGCGGTCGAGATGGGCGACAAAGGCGGCTTGGGGGTCAAGCTGAACCTTGATGCCGTGCCACAACGCGAAGACAATATGACAGCCTACGAGATGATGCTGTCGGAGAGTCAGGAGCGCATGCTGATGGTGCTCAAGCCCGAGCTTGAGGCCGAAGCCCGCGCTGTCTTCGAAAAATGGGACCTTGATTTCGCCATCGTGGGTGAAACGATTGCCGAAGACCGGTTCATCGTCGAACACAACGGCCGGATTATGGCCGACCTGCCGCTGGCCACCCTTTCGGGATCAGCCCCTGAATATGACCGCCCGTGGGAGCCGACACCACAGCCAGAACCCTTGGGCGATATCGTGGGCGTACACCCTGTTGACGGGCTCAAAGCCTTGATTACCAGCCCGAACTACGCGGGAAAGCAATGGGTCTATGAACAATACGACCAGCAAGTGATGGGTGACACGGCACGCACACCGGGTGCCGGTTCCGGCATCGTGCGCGTGCACGGCACCGACAAGGCGCTGGCCTTCACCAGCGACGTGACACCGCGCTACGTCATGGCTAACCCTGTAGAGGGCGGCAAACAGGCCGTGGCCGAGGCCTATCGCAACCTGACCGCTGTCGGCGCAACCCCGCTGGCGACAACCGACAACATGAACTTCGGCAACCCCGAAAAACCCCGTATTATGGGTCAGTTTGTCGGCGCCATCCAAGGGATCGGCGAAGCGGTCAAGGCGCTGGATATGCCGATCGTTTCGGGCAACGTTTCGCTTTACAACGAAACCGACGGCAAGGGCATTCTGCCCACACCCACAATCGGCGCGGTGGGCATCATCCACAATCCCGACCAGATGATTACCGGCAACATCCGCGAGGGCCATGTCCTGCTGCTTTTGGGCGAAACCCAAGGCCACTTGGGCCAATCCGCCCTTCTGGCCGAAGTCTACGGACGCGCCGAAGGCGACGCACCGCCTGTCGATCTGACCGCCGAGAAAGCGCATGGTGACTTCATTCGCGCCAACCACGCATATATCAAGGCATGCACCGACCTGTCCGATGGTGGGCTTGCTCTGGCGGCCTTCGAAATGGCCGAAGCCGCAGGCATCGGCCTCACGCTTGACGTTGAGGATACGCCAACCCTCTTTGGCGAGGATCAGGCCCGCTATCTGATCGCCTGCAACTTCGATCAGGCAGAGGCCCTGATGATCGCAGCGAACCAGTCCGGCGTAACCCTGACAACGGTCGGCAAGGTCGGCGGGGACCAGATCACCTTTGGGAGCCAGAGCGCACCTTTGTCTGAGCTTGCCCACTCGTTCCGGATTGCATTCGAAAGTGCCGTCGCCTGATGATCATCTTGCCCGAAAAACGCCTGCCGGAGGCATCCCCACTTGTCCACCGGCGCCGTCGCCCCTAACTTAGGCGCAAGACGTCAAGAGGACCTGAAATGCCCATCACCGCACATGAAATCGAGACACTGCTGCGCGAGAGTTTCCCGACCGCAAAGATCAACGTGCAGGGCGACGATGGCGCACATTTCGCAGCCGAGGTGATCGACGAAAGCTTTCGCGGCAAGAACCGGGTCCAACAGCAGCGCGCCGTGTACGCGGCACTGAAGGGCAAGATGGATGGCAACAATGGCGAATTGCACGCTTTGGCGCTGACAACAAAGGCACCGGAATAGCCCCGATTTTTGAACATCTGGCGCATGGTTTTCATGACTTTAGCGCCCGTAAGCAGGACGAAAGACAATGACAGCACACGACCAAATCAAAGAAACCGTCACGACCCACGATGTTGTCCTCTTCATGAAAGGCACCAAGAGCATGCCGCAGTGCGGGTTTTCATCCCGTGTCGCAGGTGTGCTGAACTTCATGGGTGTTGAATTCAACGATGTGAACGTGCTTGCCGATGATGCTATCCGGCAAGGCATCAAGGATTTCTCTGACTGGCCGACAATCCCACAGCTCTATGTCAAAGGTGAATTTGTCGGTGGATGCGATATCGTCACCGAGATGACGCTGTCCGGCGAATTGGATACGCTTTTTGCCGAAAACGGCGTGGCCTTTGACAAAGACGCCGCTGACAAAATCCGCGAAGCCAACGCATAGGCCGAACGGGCGGGCGCCCTGCCCGCCTGTCCGCTAACGCGCCTCGACCTGTTCGGCCAATGCCTCGGCGCGGGCTGCGATCTCGGCCAAGGCATCTGTCACCGCAGCAGGCACGACAGGTACCTCGACACGGACAGGTTCCGGCGCGGGTTGTGCCTTAAGGGTTTCAATCTGCGCACGCATCTTTGCCGCCTCGGCCTCTAGCTCACGGATATTGTCTTCAAGTCCCGCCGTCTTGTCCGCCAGCATCAAGCCCGCCATCAAGAGCATACGTGCTTCCGGCACCCGCCCGATCTGCTCGGCCAGATGCGAGGCTTCGGCATCCAGCATCGCGGCAGCAGAATGCAGGAAGTGCTCTTCCCCCTCCTGACAGGCTACCTCAAAGGTCCGGCCTCCGATTGCAATCTCAACCTGCGGCATGGGATGTCTCCTCGATCAGGGGCTTCAGTTCCTCAAGAATGGCATCCACCTCGGCCGCATCGGCCGAACGTTGGGCGCTCAGCGCTTCGATTTCAGCGGTGACCGCCGCATCATGCAGTTCTGGCGCCAGCCCCGTTGTGACGGTTTCGCGCAGTTTTGCATTCATTTCGCGCAGTTGCACGTTCGAGGCGCGCAACTGCTGCAATTCCTCGTCCAGTTTCATCAGATGCTTGCTTTGGGTTTCGGCCCGCAGCGTCAGGCTCGCAACCTGGGTGTCCTGCCGTTCTTTAAGGATGCGCACCCTTTCGACCAATTCGGCGTTTTGTGCACGTTCCTGCTCCAGCGCAGCCTGCAATTCGGGATTGCCCGCAGCTTGTGAAGGCTGCGCATCCAGTCCCCGCCTGATCCGGTCAAGCGCTGCTGTGATACGGCTTTCCAATGTACTGATGTCACTCATCCGCTCGTCCTTTCGCGGCGCGCGGGTCTTGCCCGTCTTGCCATAAATCTTGTCTTGCACCGGATTTTTGCCGCCGTCGCGGGGCGCGTTGCGCCGAATCGTGCCTCTTGACGATAAGGGTATGCCATACCTTGCCGGCCCGCAAACCTACGGGTGTCAAGAATATGAGTAACTTAGCCGTCACGCTTGAACTTGGGGTCGGGCCTGATATGACGCTGTCCAGCACGTTATTCACCTTTTGAAAATAGGACCTGAAGACCTTGGATATTGCAGCCCTGCGCAGTGCGCACCCTGACCATTGGATGAAAGCGACAGCCATCCGGACCCTGACACTGGATGCGGTTGCAGCAGCAAACTCCGGTCACTCCGGTATGCCGATGGGCATGGCCGATGTGGCAACGGTTCTGTTTGAAAAACACCTCCGCTTCGACCCGAAGGCTCCGGACTGGCCGGACCGTGACCGCTTTATCCTGTCTGCCGGTCACGGCTCTATGCTGCTTTACTCCCTGATGTATCTGACGGGCTATGAAGACATGCCGCTGGAGCAGATCAAGGATTTCCGCCAGTGGGGCGCACGCACCGCAGGGCACCCTGAATTCGGCCATGCCCGCGGGATCGAAACAACGACCGGCCCCTTGGGTCAGGGCATCGCCAACTCAGTCGGCTTTGCCATCGCCGAGGAAATCCAGCGCGCCACTTGGGGTAAGAAGATCATCAACCACCACACCTATGTGATGGCCGGAGACGGCTGCCTGATGGAAGGCGTCAGTCAGGAAGCCATCGCACTGGCCGGTATGCAAAAGCTGTCCAACCTGATCGTTTTCTGGGACAACAACAACATCACCATCGATGGCCCTGTCAGCATCGCGGATATCACAAATCAGCCGATGCGGTTCGCGGCCTCTGGCTGGCATGTACAGGAAATCGACGGCCACGATCCCGATGCGATTGATGCCGCGATCATCGCCGCCAAGAAAGACCCGCGCCCATCCATGATCGCGTGCAAGACCCATATTGCCTTGGGGCACGCGGCACAGGATACCTCCAAAGGTCACGGCGCGCTGACCGACCCCGAGCAGCTGAAGGCTGCGAAAGAGGCTTACGGCGCGCCCATGGGGGATTTCGAGGTTTCTGCCGAAGCCCGGGAACAATGGGCTGCGATTGGCATGCGCGGTGCATCCACGCATAAGGAATGGCATGACCGTTTCGCGGCCCTGTCGGCCAGCAAGCAGGCCGAATTCAAACGGGTCTACGCTGGCGAAGCGCCCAAGAAACTGTCCGCCACCATCCGCGCACTGAAAAAGCAGATCAGTGAAGGCGCCCCCAAAGTGGCGACACGCAAATCCTCCGAGATGACATTGGAAGTGATCAACCCGTTCATGCATGAAACCATTGGCGGCTCGGCTGACCTGACGGGATCGAACAACACGCTGACCAAGGATATGGGCGTGTTCCATCCCGACACCCGCAAAGGCCGGTATATTTACTACGGTGTGCGTGAACACGGGATGGCTGCCGCAATGAACGGCATGGCGCTGCACGGCGGCACGCGCCCCTATGGCGGCACATTTATGTGCTTTACCGATTACGCGCGCGGCGCGATGCGCCTGTCGGCGCTGATGGGCGTGCCAACCACCTATGTGATGACCCACGACAGCATCGGTCTGGGCGAAGACGGCCCCACACACCAGCCGGTCGAACACCTGGCCATGCTGCGCGCCACGCCCAACATGAACGTGTTCCGCCCGGCCGACACAGTCGAGACCGCCGAAAGCTGGGAACTGGCACTGACTTCGCAGAAGACCCCCAGCGTTCTGGCGCTGACCCGTCAGGGCGTGCCGACCGTGCGGACCGAGCACAAGAACAAGAACCTTGTCGCGCAAGGTGCCTATGTACTGGCCGATGCCGAAGGCAAGCGTCAGGCGATCCTGCTGGCCACAGGATCAGAGGTCAGCATCGCGATGGAAGCGCGCACACTGTTGCAGGCCGAAGGGATCGGGACACGCGTTGTCTCGATGCCCTGCTGGGAGTTGTTCGAAGAGCAAGAAGAAAGCTACCGCAAACGTGTCCTGCCCGGCGGTCCGGTGCGCGTCGCAATCGAGGCCGGTATCCGCTTTGGCTGGGATCGCTGGCTCTTTGGCGAACGCGGCAAGCGTGAAAAGTCCGGCTTTATCGGAATGCACGGCTTTGGCGCCTCGGCACCAGCAGAGCGGCTTTACAAAGAGTTCGGGATCACGGCGCAAGACGCCGCCGACAAGGTGAAGTCCCTGATCAAGTAGTCAGGCAAGCCCCCATCCGGTCTGGCCGGTTGGGGGTCACGCGCGCTGGAAGAGGACGGGAAACCAGTCTTCGCGCAGCCTCTGCCCCGGCACCATGTCATGCCCCGGAAAAGGTGGCGATGTGGGCCCCGGACGTTCCACATAGCGCGCATCATCCCCCAGCAGACGCAGCGAAAACGCGCGCCGGCGGGCTGCGGCCTCGTTCCCGCGCGCCCCGTGCAGTATCCGGTAGTGGAATGCCACGGCATCGCCCGGTTCCATCGCGTACTCGACGATATCCATCCCTTCCGCATCCGGATCAGGCACCGGCATGAAGTCTTTTTCATCGGGATAGAAATCGGTCTCGGACAACCACCGCGTCGGCAGCACGGCACGCGGCCACTTGTGCGAGCCTTTGACACAGCGCAGCGACGCCTCGCGCACCGGGTCAAGCGGCGACCAGAAACTGACGGTTTGCGCGCCCTCGACAAAATAGTATGGCCCGTCCTGATGCCACGGCGTCGGTTTCGATGTTCCGGGTTCCTTCACGAGAACATGGTCATGGAACAGTTGGCAGGTTTCCGATTCCATCAGGTCAGCAGCCACCTCTGCCGCAGGCGAGTGCCGCGCGGCATCCTCAAACGGGGCGATCCGGTTCCAGTTGCAGTAATCATCAAAGAACCGCCCTGCTTCGCCCTTGTGCAGGTTTTCGGCGGCGTAAGGACCGGGGTCTGCCATATTGGCGGCGATGCCGTCGCGCAAATCATCCACCCAATCGGCAAACAGCCCTTTGATCAGCACCACACCGTCCCGCTGGTAGGTATCTATGTGGTCTTGCGTGATCAGCGGATGCATGGCGGGTCCTTTCATTTTGCCGCCACACTACGAAACCGCCGTTTGATTCGACAGGTCGAAAACTGTTTGCGTTAACACGCGGGGTCTTTGCATTTTTGTTATCGTTAACACCGCAGGTTAGCGATAACATATTGAGCAATAATGCCTTTTTCCTTTCAATCATGACGCATACCAACGTATACCGCCCGCAACGGAAGCGCGAGCCAAAGGATTACACGGATGACAGTCACCATCGGCATCAACGGCTTTGGCCGCATCGGGCGCTGCACATTGGCACATATCACCGAAGCCGCACGCAATGACGTGCAAGTGGTCAAGATCAATGCCACCGGCCCGATCGAGACAAACGCGCATCTGCTGAAGTACGACAGTGTCCATGGCCGGTTCGGCAATCCGGTCAAAGTCAACGGCAACACACTTGATCTGGGACGTGGACCGATTGATGTGATGTCCACCTATGACCCAACCGAACTGGACTGGGACGGCGTGGACGTGGTTCTTGAATGTACCGGCAAATTCAATGATGGCCAGAAATCCGGCGTGCATCTGGATCGCGGTGCCAAGAAAGTGCTGATTTCCGCCCCTGCAAAGAACGTTGACCGCACGGTCGTCTATGGTGTGAACCACCGTGATCTGGTCGCAACCGAGCGTATGGTTTCGAACGGGTCTTGCACCACCAACTGCCTTGCCCCGCTTGCCAAGGTGCTGAACGATGCCATCGGCATCGAGCGCGGGATCATGACCACGATCCACAGCTACACCGGCGACCAGCCCACGCTGGACCGCCGCCACAGCGACCTTTACCGCGCACGCGCCGCGGCCATGGCAATGATCCCCACATCCACCGGAGCCGCCAAAGCCCTGGGCGAAGTTCTGCCGGAACTGGCGGGCAAGCTGGACGGGACCGCCATGCGCGTACCGACACCCAATGTCAGCGCCGTCGATCTGACCTTTGAAGCGGGCAAATCCGTCACCGTCGAAGATGTCAACGCGATCGTCGCCGAAGCGGCTACGGGCTATATGGGCATGGTCATGTCCTATGATGACGAGGCCAAGGTCAGCATCGATTTCAACCACACTACCGAAAGCTCGATCTTTGCACCGGACCAGACCAAGGTCGTCGGCGGCAAGACCGTCCGCGTTCTGGCGTGGTACGACAACGAGTGGGGCTTTTCCGCCCGCATGGCGGATGTCGCTGCGACAATGGGCCGTCTGCACTAGACACCTTCAAAGCCACAGTTGATATTGGAAAGCCCGCGCAAGCGGGCTTTGCCATTTCTGGACGCGCCCGCTAGACCTTTTTCATGACCAACAGACTTGCACTCATCATCGGAATCGTCATCGCGGCGCTTTTGGCGTTTGATTATTATCAGCACGACTGGTCACACACAGTATTCTTGCTTCGCAAACTGGCAGACCTGATTGAATGGATGGCCTTCTGGCGCTAGGGGCGATCAAAGGTTGACCTTTCTGCATAAATCGCAATGTTAGCGCCAACATTGACCCTGAGGAGATTACCATGGCCGTCAAAGTAGCTATCAACGGATTTGGCCGGATTGGCCGCAACGTCCTGCGCGCAATCGTCGAAAGCGGTCGGACCGATATCGAAGTGGTCGCGATCAACGACCTTGGGCCGGTCGAGACCAACGCCCACCTGCTGCGCTTTGACAGCGTGCATGGGCGCTTCCCGGCAACTGTAACCACCACGGAAACCACAATTGACGTGGGCCGTGGCCCTATGGAAGTGACCGCGATCCGCAATCCCGCGGACCTGCCGTGGTCGGATGTCGACGTCGTGATGGAATGCACCGGCATCTTCACCAGCAAGGAGGCCTGTCAGGCCCACCTTGACAACGGCTCCAGCCGCGTTCTGATTTCCGCACCCGGCAAGGATGCAGACAAGACAATCGTCTATGGCGTCAATGAGGGCACGCTGACAGCCGATGATATCGTCGTGTCCAACGCGTCCTGCACAACGAACTGCCTGTCACCTGTCGCGAAGGTCTTGAACGATGCGGTCGGCATCACCAAGGGCTTTATGACAACGATCCACAGCTACACCGGTGACCAGCCAACGCTGGATACGATGCACAAGGACCTTTACCGCGCCCGTGCGGCGGCCCTGTCGATGATCCCCACGTCCACAGGTGCGGCCAAAGCTGTCGGCCTTGTGCTGCCCGAGTTGAATGGCAAGCTTGACGGTGTGGCAATCCGCGTGCCGACACCGAATGTGTCGGTTGTTGATCTGACATTCGAAGCTTCACGCGCCACGACCGTGGAAGAAGTGAACAATGCAATCATCGCAGCCGCAGACGGCCCGTTGAAGGGTGTGCTTGGCTACACGGATCTGCCAATGGTCAGCTCTGACTTCAACCATGACCCGCACTCCTCGATCTTCCACCTTGATCAGACCAAAGTGCTTGACGGTAACATGGTCCGGATTCTGACGTGGTACGACAACGAATGGGGCTTCTCGAACCGCATGGCAGATACCGCAGTCGCCATGGGCAAGCTGATCTAGGCCCCACACCATATGCTTCTG
>CAZTKF010000111.1:0-8931 GCA_964614205.1 uncultured Loktanella sp.
AGTGGATTGAAAATCCTCGTGTCGGTGGTTCGATTCCGCCCCCGGGCACCACTTTGCAAAGCATTAAGAGTATCTTGAACACTATGCGCCCAAAGTGACGCTTGGGCGCCATTCAGGCGAAATGCGTCATATTGTCATACCAACGGTGGTCAATCGCACACAACATTCGCCTTATTCCTGCCGCCTTCGTTTGCCAGATTGACAGCAATTAGTGACCGGGAAGCATCCATGTTTTTGATAGATAATAGAAAACTGTTGACATTTTCGTGAGCGCTCAAGATCGTCTAAGCACCGAGATAACGGAGTATCAGTATGAATAAGAGAAGTACCAAACCAGTCGCACTTGCCTTGGCATGCGCAGTTTCGCTGTCAGCCTGCGCCGAGACAATGGCATCCGCACCAGATGGCCCTGCTGACACGCAGACAACCCAGATGGGCACTGGTGACAAGATTTTCTATGGGACAATCCTTGGGCTCGTTGTCCTTGCTGGCGTTGCAGGATTGGTCTCATGTTCCGGTACAACTGACTGCTGACACGGTCAGCGTCTGTTGGCGCAAGACTGCAGATCAAGGGTGTTTACTCCATACATATTCTGTCTTGCCCACCAATCTGTCTCAATTCCCTCAAAACCATGCATCTGTGATCGGACCTGCTTGCTCAGGCCGCCAATGATGTGACTTACAAAAGGAAATACCATGTTCAAGACAATGAACCGTGGCATCAAGGCACTTTGCGTTGTGTCTTTGCTGTCGACCTCTGCATGCGGCCTCGTGCCCAATGACGAAGACGAAGCCGAAGGCCTTGGCATCGCCTTGCTTGTTGGCGTTGTACCTGTGGCGATCGTGATGGCCATGATTGCAGCCGAAGACGGTCTCTAAGTCGCGGCTTAGTAATCACGAGGTCTGCGGTGGCTGTTGTTGCGCCGCAGACAAGAGCTAAAAAACGGAGAATAAGATGACATCAAAAATCAGTCTTGGCTTCAAGAGTTGTTGTGTCGCCTTGGTCATGCTGACCTCGGCCTGCGCGGCACCGGCAGACGACCAACCGTCTGGAAGTTCCAGTGCAGCCGACTACCTGCTCTTGATAGGTGGCGGTCTGTTGATGATGGCCGTGCTGGACGAAGCAGCCAACTACTAAGAAATCAGGACAGGGACGATCGCGGGATCGCCCCTGTCCACAACAAGACCATGGCCACCGCCAGCCAAATGATCAGACGGCCCGTATCGCCGAACCGATGCCGAGTTCGGTCAGTATGTCATCGATTTCTGTCTTGAGCGTATCGGCACCGATATCTGTCCAGAAACACAGACCAATCGTGCGAGCAGATGGTACGAAGATGCACGATGTCGCGGTGCCGGTGTTGCTGCCAGCCAGCACGACAGCATCTTCCAATGCCGCAGACAGGTGCCCGGTTCTGACAGGCGGGATCATCGACAAAACAAGGTGCTGTGGTGCAAACCCGAAGAACTGCCGAGGGTAAACGCGCGGGAAGCGCCTGTGAACTGCCATATGAATGCGCAAGAGCTTGCGCTGGCAGGTGGCAACAAACATCGGTGATTTGCCCCGCGAGGCCACCATCTCTTTTACATGGGTGATATAGTCGTGCAGATTGTCTTTCGGCTTGAAGGTTACCTCGTCCGTGCGGACATTCAGATATTCGTCATCGATCAGCCGCGAACGCTTGGCCGGTAGCGTGGAATAGAGTGTCAGCAGCGGTTTGTTCGGCCGCCTTTGCCTGCGATAGGCCTCTGAGACGATCGCGAACAGCAGCGAACGCTGGTCAACACCAAGTTCGGTGCAAGCCATTTTCAGTGCGCTGCGATCAATTGCGAAACGTACATAGCCGAAATCCGATGGAACGCGCCGTTCAGCCCACGCCATTGTCATATGGGCAACCCACATCAACGGGACGACCGCTGATGACATGATCCGCCCCAACAGTTGCATATCGCTATCGTCAATCGGGCGTTCGGATCGCGATGTCAGGCGACCGCGCAGGATATTGGCAACATCCCCGCCTTCCATGATGCCGTGCGTTGTATGAAAGACCAGGCGCGATCTCACCTGACCGTCGTCGCCCCTGATCTTTTGGCAACAGGCCTGAAACGACGCGAGGCCACGATCGGCCAATGGCGCGTGAAGCAATTTGTCAAAAGCGGTGTCGGCGTCAGTCTGTGTGGTGAAATATTCGACCTGACAAGACTGGACGATCTCTTCGATGGTCTGCGCGGGCCGGTAGCACCCATCGACAGTGCTTTCTTCCCACTGCAATTGCGGGGCAAGTTCCAGCACAGACCGGACGAGATCGGCAAAAATGTCATCTGTTACTTCTTCTTCGACCAGCAAGACGGCATGGACCGTATTGCGTGCATGAGCGAGATAGAACTGAAGGCCCGTAAACGGTTGAATTACTGTGTCTTTCATATGCTTCTTATACTATGGTTTCCCAGACTGCCCTTGGGCAGTATAGCCAGTAAGTCATGAAGTAACGTCGCCATTTACCCGATCATGAAATTTCTCCTGCGCCGTCCCACCTATGCCACAGTGGTATTGATCGTCCTTACGTTCGCCAGCCTTGTTTCTCTCGTGGCGTTCCTGCGGTTTGAAACGGATATTGCCCGTATCCTGCCCACTGACTCGCCCCAGCGCGATGATCTGGTGTCATTCGCGGATGATTTTCCGACGTTGGCGAATGAAGGGATCGTCGCCGTGACCGCGCCCGATCTGGCCGATGCTCTGGCTGCGCTGGACGGCGCCATTCTGGAACTGCTGTTCTCTGACGGTGTGGGCGGCGTGAACAGCATCTTTTCTGTCCCTGCTCCGGGAACAACATCACCCTATTTGCAGCAACCCGAAATCGCTGAATTGACGGATGCCGAAAAGCTGGACGGTCTGTGGCAGGACTCGACGCTTGCCCGGTATCTTGTCTCCGAAGACCGCACGATCACTGCAATCAATATTCGCTGGGATCCGGCTGCAACCGACGCGGACAAGCAAGCCGCGCTTGATCTTTTCGGGTCAATGCTGCCAGCCACAGTCGAATTGACCACGTTGGGTCGGGGGGCAATAGAGCGCCACATCGTCGGTGTGCTTCAAGCGGACCAAACGCGGCTGATCATCACCTCCACATTGATTTGCATCGTTGTCGCCTATCTTCTGTTGGGCAGCTTCAAGGCCGTGGCCGTGATTGTCGTGCCCTCGCTGGTCGGGGTGGCGTGGTCTTTGGGCGCTATCGGTTTGCTGGGCATACCGCTTGACCCGCTGTTGATGATCGTTCCGACGCTCTTGCTGGTTCTGGGGGTGGCTGATGCGATGCATTTCGGTTTTGCGATGGCGGGCAGAGCCGTGTCCCAGCCGATAGAAACAGCGATTTCCGACGCTTTTCGCGACACCTTCCCGGCAGCAGCCGTGACGTCTGTCACAACGATTGTGGCGTTTCTGGCTATGTTCGTAGCCGCCGGAGAGCCATTTCTGAACCTTGCCATCTTCGGAACCATCGGTCTGCTGCTACAGCTTGCGGCCGTATCGGCTGGCGTGTCGCTGATGTACCTGCTTCTCAAGCCTGATTTTCGGGACAAGCGGTTTGAGACGCTGACGTTTCTCGTTGCCCTTGTCCCTACCCGCTACCGGACCGTCGCGATTGCGATCACGGTCGCGGCCTTCGCCTTGGCGGCACTCGCACCCTACCCCGGCACAGCACATGATCCGACCGAGCAGTTGCCAAACGGCTCGGCCTATACCAAAACCATTTTCGCAGCCGATGAGAAACTGGGCGGAGCAGACCGCCTGTTTCTGGTCTTCGCAGCCGCCAACCCGGAAAAGGGCGTGCAGAATGAAGACAGCCAGCGCCTGTCCGCCGTTGTCGCAACCGCGTTTTCGGAACCGCGTTTCAGAGAGACCTTTGATACCGACGCACCACAATCGCTACAGTTTCTGGAATCGGCAGACGGTTCACGCTTTGCCTTGCCTGTTCCCGTACGATATGCGCAGCCATCAGATGCATTACTGGATAGAGCCGCGGCGCTGCTGGATGACGTCTCGGCTTTTGACATGCCGCCCCCCACGCTGGTCGGTGAATCGCTTGCTGTGGGGCGCGAAATTCCCAGTCTCCTCGATGACATCAATCAAAGCTTCTTTCTGACGGTCATCGCAATCGGGCTGTTTGCCTTTGTCATCTTGCGCTCGGTGAAGAATGCACTGCTATTCATGTTCCCCAATCTGCTGACGCTGATCATCGTGGCGGTCGGGTTCGGCATGCTGGGAAGCGCACTCACCATGACGGGCGCACTTGCGCTGACCATCGCATTCGGCATTTCGGTAGATGACACCGTGCATTTCTGGAACCGCTATCGGATCAACAGGCGCGGGGCCTCTGGTGATGCGCTCGGGCAGACAATTGAAGAGGTCGTTCCGCCAATCTTCTCGACGACCGTGTTGATCGCCTGTGGTTTCATCGCCCTTTGGATGTCGGATATTCCCGCACTGGCCCAATCAGGTATCGTTCTGGCCACAGCCGCCTGTACCGCCATGGTGTGCGACTTGTTCATGCTGCCTAGTTTCCTAAAGGGCAGCAGAAGCGGCTAGGAACGCTGAAATGCAACGCGCAGGGTCACGCGATCCTCGCCGGATATCTCTTGCACGAAAAAGGTAAAGCCGGAGACCAAGATCTCTTCCAGCAGCATCACGACGCTTTTCGAAGCGTCCCGCCCCGAAAGCGTGATGCTCTCGGGTGTCCATTGCCCTGCCAGATCAACGGGGTCAGGCGCATCAGGCGCAGTCGCGACGGGGCGCACACGGGCGTCGCCATCTGCCTGCAAAGACAGCGCGAACGCAAAGGGTTCGACGCCGGCAGAGGTTCCGCACCTGCCTTCAAACCGGTGATCTGTCTTACTCTCCGGTGTCACTGTCAGGCGACACGTGACCTGCGTTGGCTCTCCGTTTTGCCAAGCGGTCCCCTGCCCGCGCCAATTGCCCTCGAACTGCAAAGTGGCAGGAAGTGACACGCCCTGACCAGCCGCAAAAACCATCATCATCAAGGCACAAACCATAGCTTGGCCTGATCGACACCGTTGTCGGATTGAAGTCATTCTCAAGCACATATTTGGCGATTCAGCTCCGCTCACTTCGAGACATCGTCTGATGCCGCTTCTGGACAGTCCAAAGGCCGTCGGCCCCTCACCCGACCAAGGTAGCGCCCGCAAAAAGCTGCGTCGATATCTGTTTTCAACGCAAGCAGCAGTTATGATATTCGCGTCCCAGAGCTTTCACGACCCAGGCACACTTTGCAATGATGCATTGTCGACAGGGCGCGAAGTTTTATCCACAATACCGAAACTTCACTTATCCAGCCAATTTGCGAATGGTCACATCGCAGGGCGTGATGTAAGCTGCGCTTAATAAAACCGGGGAAAACGCGCGGATACTGACAGCCTGTCTTTTCGGTCTTTCGGAGGGAACATGACAATTCGCAGACTTCGCACATTGGTTGCAGTCGCCGAAGCGCGCACCTTCAGTGCGGCGGCCGATATTGTTCATATCACCCATGCTGCGGTCAGTCAGCAGATGCAGGCGCTGGAAGCAGATCTTGGCATCACCCTGTTCGATCGCAGTACCAGAACACCACGGCTCACCCCTGCGGCCCACCAGATTGTTGCCAAGGCCCGCACCTTGATTGCCGAATATGACGGGCTGGTTCCTTCGGTCTTGAACGACAGCGGCCTGCATGGGCTGATCACACTTGGCGTCTTGCGCACCACCCTTACCGGATTGGTGCCACAGGCCATGGCTTCTTTGAAATCCAAGTATCCCGAAATCGGGTTGCACCTGCGCCCCGGCCTCACAGCGACGCTGCTTGCCGAAATCGAACGCGGCAATCTGGATGCGGCGATCACAAGCAAGCCACATCTGCTGCCTGCGGGTGTCGTCTTCCGCGAACTGGCGCAAGAGCCAATGCAGCTTATCGCATCGACACAAGAAAGCGGAAACGACCCGATCACCCTTTTAAAGACACGTCCGTTCATCCGTTTTGACCGCAGTGCCGTTGTGGGGGCGCTGATCGAGAACTGGATTCTGTCGCACCGCATCCAAGTCAATGAAACGATGGAACTGGACAGCCCCGAAGCCATTGCCAGCATGGTGCATGCCAACCTCGGGGTTTCGATCGTTCCCGACCTTGCGGTCAAACCGATGGATGCCATCCCAGTAAAACGCCTGAGCCTTGGTCCCGACGCCCCTTACAGAACGCTGGGTCTGGTCCACAAGGAAAACCAGCTCAAGATGCAGGCGCTTGATGAACTCCACGACGCACTTGCGACGGTGATCCACAAGGCAGCGGCACAATAACCTGTGGTGCCTTTAAGGTCTCGTCCTCAGATCACTTCTTCGGTGCGGTCATCACTTTCGCCATAGCGTTTCAGCACCGCCGGTTTGGTGCCTTCATACACCCGCGCGATGTTTTCAGCGATCTTTGCATTTTCGCGTTCAAACAGACAGTCACCATTCAGATCGGACGCGACAATAAACGGCCCCATCTTGTTGCATTTGATCACCCACATTGCCTGCGCAAGGCCCAGTTCCTCGTTCCAATGCACCGCCTCGACCTTTTCAACGCCACGCCCCAAGAGCGCACCGGTGCCATAGCCGACAGTCGACAGATAGACCGCACCATTCGGCACGAAATACTCTTTATAGTCTTTCGACGTCATCCCGCCCTTGCCCACAATCAGCTTGGCACCGGTCTTGGCCATCCATTCGGGCAGCCACTTGGCAAACCTGAACGAGGCCGTGGCCGTGACAGCACCCATATCGAAACTGCCGTCGGCATTGATCCGTGCCGCGGGAGAGCAATGAAAGTTGGCCGCCGATTCCGAAGGCAGTTCCATGGGAATGTTCGCCTTATCCTCAAGCGCGCGCATGTAGACGCCCTCGCGCGCGGTATACATCAGGCCGTCCAGATAAACGACATCCCCCAAGCGCAGGTCTGCAATGGCGTCGGGTGTCGGTGTCGTGGACAAGCGGACTTCACGGATTCTGTTGGCGGGATGGCTCATTCTGCGGCCTCCTGTACAGGTTCCCAGTCGATGGTCTCGCGCCGTTGATACGGGGTAAACCAGTCTGGATCTGTGCGATGTTCGACCCGTCCGTCCGCGTGGATACGCGCGACGGCGCGGCGCGATGACAGACAGAACGCATGGACCGACATTGGCATGCCTCCGGTGTGGCAGTAACCGACTTCGATATTGCAATCGATCACCATGTTCTTGCCCACAAAGCCCATTGCGCCCATGCCGATAGAGTTGCCCAGTTCCTTGAATTCGTCTTCCATCTTGGCGATTTCCGGATCAGAATTGCGCGACCCCACAACGCGAAGCGTTGACGCCCGCTTGCCAAGTGTCATGCAGATATCCTTGGAGCCGCCCAACCCGATTCCGATGATGGCAGGCTGACAGGCCAGCCCCCGCTTGCCAAAGGCCATCAGGCTATCAAGGTAAAAGCGTTTGATCCCCTGAATGCCGTCAGAGGGGAAAAGCATACGGTAGTCCGTGCCAAACAAGCCGCCCTTGTGCACGGTGATCAGGTCAATCCAGGCACCTTCGGGTTCGAAACCGTACTCAATTTCCGGCGCGCCGATGCCGACATTGTTGTTGTGGTCTGTCCGCCAAAGCGGATGCACGCGGTTGGGGCGCAGCGGCACACCGTTCGTCGCGTTCGCGGTGGCGCGGCGCAGGGCCGCTTCCAGTGCAACCATCCCGCCTTCGACCTGCGCGTCATTGCCCATCTTTACAAACCAGCGTGGCACGCCGGTATCGCCGCACATGGCGCGGCGGTCTTCTTTGGCGGCCTCGTAGTTCTCAAGCATTGCCTTGAGAACAAAAGAGGACAGATCGCCATCCTCGGTCTTTGCCGCCTCTTGCAGCCCGTCGAGATAGTCCTGCGGGATTTCAATAGCCGCCTTGTCCATCAGGGTTTCGGCTGTTTTCTGGATCAGATTTATCGGGATCATTGTGCTGCCACCAGTGTTTCGGGTGCGTCTGCGGGCAAGACGGTCTCGCCCGGTTTGACGATTGTGAACTGAACCGGAGTGCGGGTGACCGAGACCGCGCCGTCTTTGATCTGCGCGACAGTAAATTCGCTGTCTTCCATCGCTCCCGGTTCGGGGAAATCTTCACGGAAATGCGCCCCGCGCGAGTTTTCGCGGGTAAGACCGGCCTTTGTGATGACCTCGGAAATATCACAAAGCGAGCGCAGGTTGAGCCAGTCATGCCACGTCAGATTGAAGGCAAGGTTGCTGCCGTCGACACCCACATCCATCAACGCATCAGAGACCGCGGCGATGCCCTTCAAGCCACGTTCCATACCGGCTTTCGTGCGCATCACGCCCACGTCTTCCCACATGCAATCCTGCAATTGCTTGCGCAACGGCATCACCAGATCGGGCTTGCGAGAGAGCGGGTAGATCGCGCGCTCAAGCTCTGCGGCAAGCACGTCTTCATCCACGTCACGCAGTGTCATCCGGCCAACATCGGCGCCCATCGTATCGCCCGCAATGCCGCCATAGACCGTGGAATTCGCCACGCCGTTGCCGCCCAACCGGTTTGAACCATGCGCGCCGCCCGCATCCTCGCCCGCCACATAAAGCCCTTCCATCGCGGTGCGGGTATCGACGTCCACGACAACCCCCCCCATGAAGTAATGCGCCGTTGGCACCACTTCGACCTTGCCCGCGGCCAGGTCAAAGCCACTATCGGCACAGCGTTTCACCATGCCTTTGAACTTTTCGCGCACGTTCTCCGGCCCCAGATGTGACATCGAGATGAACACGCCCTCTTGCTCGGGATTGTTGTTCTTGCGCATTTCGGCATAGATGCCACGGCTGACCACATCGCGGGTCGCGCGTTCGCCCTTGGCATCATAGTCGAACATGAAACGCT
>CAZTKF010000112.1:0-8755 GCA_964614205.1 uncultured Loktanella sp.
AGCCTCCCTTAGCGGTGGTCGGTTGCGAGACGACGCTCCAACCATTGTGAGTATTGTGAAATGCCGTAGCAGACGACGAAGAACAGAACTGACGCTGCCATGAACAGCTCCCAGTACACACCGTTCCAGTCGGTCGACGACAGGATGGGACCGCGGATCATACCGACCAGATCGAACATCGAAATGACCGAGACGAGTGTGGTGTCCTTGAACAGGCCCACTGCCACGTTCACGATGCCCGGAATCGAGATCTTGAGCGCCTGCGGCAGGATGATCAGACGCATTGCCTGCGGATAGTCCAGCCCAAGGCTGTCTGCAGCCTCGTACTGGCCCTTGGGCAAAGCGGCCAGACCACCACGGATCACCTCGGCGATGTAGGCCGAAGAGAACATGGTAATCATGATGATCACACGCAGGATCAGGTCGAAGGTTGTGCCCGGCGGCAGGAAGTATGCCAGCACCACGTTCGCCACGAACAGCAGAGTGATCAGCGGCACACCACGCACAAATTCGATAAAGACCACGCAGATCCATTTGATGATCGGCATATCAGACTGACGCCCCAGCGCCAGCACGATACCCAGCGGCAGAGAAAGCGACACACAGACCACACCCAGGATCATGTTTAGCATAAAGCCACCCATATCGCGGGACTGGACTGCCTCGAGGAATGGCTCTTCCGGTGCGATCGCACCCACGACAAAGCCGCCGATATACCACGCGATAAACGCGGCAATCACGCCCCCGAAAAAGCCCATCGCAAAGCTGTCTTTTACATAGCGCGCGTAAACCAGATACCCGACAAGGATACCAATAAGCGCAAACAGCGGCGCATAGATCGTCCCACCCCAGATCAGCCAATAGGCCAAGAAGGGATAAAGCCCTGTAAAGATCAACAACTTGCGTGGCAGATCAAAGAACATTACCGGCGCTGCCGCTACGAACAACAGGATAAACGCCAGACCCGGACGCCAGTAGAACTCTGGCGGGTAGCTGAACCCGAACAAGAGCTGGTTCCAACGCTCGGAAATGACCGAGAAACAGGCACCCGTTGCGCCGTCCAGGACTTCGCGGCATTCCGCCAGAGAGTTGGTGTTCCAGATCCCGTTTACCATCCATGGGCCGACAAATGCGATCAGCGCATAGATGAAATAAAGCGAAACCAGTGTCAGGATGCCGTTTGGAACGCTTGAGAACAGGTTTTCGCGCATCCACTTGATCGCCCCTGCTTCGCTCGCCGGTGGCGGCAGTTGCGGCAGGGTCTCGGTGCGAACAAAAGCGACTGAGTGTTTATCTGACATATCAGCGCTCCTTCAGCTTAACAGAGTTGTTGTAGACGTTCATCACGGCGGAAATCAGCAATGAGATCGTCAGATAGAACAACATCAGCAGCAGGATGGCTTCGATCGCACGGCCCGTCTGGTTCAGTGTGATGCCACCCAGGGTCGCGGTCACATCCATATATCCCACGGCAATCGCCAAAGAACTGTTCTTGGTGATGTTCAGATACTGCGAAATCAGCGGTGGGATGATGACCCGCAACGCCTGAGGCAGGATGACAAGGTTCATGATCCGACCGGGGCGTAGACCCAGTGAAGCCGCGGCCTCTGTCTGGCCCTTCGAGATCGCCTGAATACCGGCACGCACGTTCTCTGCGATGAAAGCACCGGTGTAGATCGCCAGAGCAAACCACAGCGCAATCAGAGAACCACGCAGTTGCAGGCCGCCTTGGAAGTTGAAACCCTGTAGCGATGGGTAATCAAGCGTGATCGGGCGACCAAGAATGAAATACGCCAGAATGGTCGGGATGAAAAACAAGCCAAGCGATGGCAGGAACGTCGGAAGAAGCTGACCTGTCGCGTAGAGCTTTTTGGTGGCGTATCTGCGGTATGCAAAGATACCGACGATCGACAGCAGAAACACGATGATCACCAGCCAGCCACTCAGGCCGTCGATAATGGGCGCCGGTGTATAGACACCACGGTTGGTAAAGGCGAAAGCATCAAACAACATGCTGGATGCCGCATCTTCCCCCCGGAAGGCCCGCGGTGCAGGCATCGCGACGGTCATGATCGAAAAGATGATGATGATCCAGATCAGAACGGGAACGTTCCGGAACATCTCGACGTAGACAGCCATAAGTTTGCGGACGACCCAGTTGTTGGACAGCCGCAAGACACCTGCAATCACGCCAAAGATGGTTGCGGTCACACAGGCCAGAAATGCCACGATCAGCGTATTGAGAATACCCACCATCGCGGCGCGCAAATGCGGCGACTGGCTATCGTATTCAATCGGTCGTTGGTTGATATCGTATCCGGCCGGATCGCTCAGAAATCCGAATGAAATGTTCAAACCTTGCGCCGCAAGGTTGCTGACCAGATTTACGCCCAGATAGGCCATGAAGGCAATCAGCAGCACGAGGGCGATGAATTGGAAGGTGTAGGATCGATAGCGCGTGTCGTTGATAAGCATCGACAGGCGGAACGAACCCTGTGGTGGGTCTGTGACCGACGTCATTATGTTTTCCCCGTTATTCCGACGCGTGTAGGTGTGGTTGCTTGTGCAACTCGTTGGCGCCGATTTTATAGTCTTCTTCGTGAAAGGGCGCGGTCGTAACCGCGCCCTTTGTTCTTACCGGTATTCTCTAGCGGAATGGTGGGGAGTAAAGCAGACCACCGTCTGTCCACTGCGCGTTCAGACCGCGTGCCAGACCGATTGGTGTGTTCTCGCCGATGTTCTTTTCGAACAGTTCACCGTAGTTACCACCAGCGGCAATCGCGTTCTTTGCCCAGTCTGCTTCCAGACCCAGCATTGCGCCCAGCTCACCTTCGGTACCCAGCAGGCGGTTCACTTCGGGGCTACCTGTAGGTGCAGCCGACAGCTCTTCCACGTTGGCAGATGTCACACCCAGTTCTTCTGCTGCGATCAGTGCGTTCAGAGTCCAGCGTACGATATCACCCCAGTCGTTGTCGCCGTGGCGGACAAGCGGGCCAAGTGGCTCTTTTGAGATGATCTCTGGCAGAATGACGTGATCACCAGGGTTTTCAAAGGCAGCACGTGTCGCAGCCAGACCGGATGCGTCAGTTGTGTAAACGTCGCAAGCACCGGCAAGGTACTGCTGCTGACCTTCAGCGTTTGTCTCGATCGGCACAGGCTCGTAGCTGATGTTGTTGGCGCGGAAATAGTCAGCCAGGTTCAGCTCTGTTGTTGTACCTGTCTGGATGCAGACCGTTGCACCATCCAGTTCCTTCGCAGAAGAAACACCAAGGTCACGCGGCGCGATAAAGCCCTGACCGTCATAGTAGTTGATGCCGACAAATTCGAACTTCAGGTCGACGTCACGGCTGAATGTCCATGTGGTGTTACGTGCCAGCATGTCGATTTCGCCAGAAGCGAGAGCCGTAAAACGTGTTTTACCGGTTGTCGGAACGAACTCAACAGCAGTTGGATCGCCCAGAACAGCAGCAGCAACAGCGCGGCAGACGCCAACGTCAAATCCGTCCCAAACGCCGTTCGCATCGGGAGATGCAAATCCGATCAGACCGGTCGTTACGCCACAGTTCAGTACGCCACGCTCTTTGACGTCATCAAGTGTTGCTGCCGAAGCCATGCTTGCAGCAAAGCCGGCAACCGTCAGTGCGCCATAAAATGTGGTTTTTTTCATTTTTACCTCTTCCTGAGTTTCCATCCCGATGCAGGGATAGCTGTTTTTTGTTGTCCCGTCCCGTTAGACAGAAACGATGGATGAGTTGGATCAGACCAACTCAATGCACCAAGACTTTGGTTATTCTGGCATAGAGTCAAGGGTCGGCAGGGCAAAACAACAGGCAATTGTCGCTAAATTAAGCAATTTTCAGTGATTCGTCCCTGAACAGTGCGTTTCCATCATCCACGCGAAAATCGGTAGAACCTTGCTGCATCCCAAAAGGCCGTCTTCTTGGCCAACTCAGCCGCGGCTGCCTCTTCATCCTCGCCCCATTGCTCGATCTGCCAATGCTCATCGATCCGCGAGAGCACCCAAGCGTCCTCAACGGTGATGGCGTCTTTTGTGACGGCAAGCGCAAGAACGAGAGAGCCAGACAAGCTGATCAGATCATGCACACCGGCCAAGGCGAAATCGTCAAAGGCCGCGACTTCTGCCTTGAGCCTTGCAAGTGCGTCCGGCTTTTGTGCAACATGCATCACGCCTTCACCTACGAAGAGCCGCGCGCCCAGCGCTTCTGCAGCCCAATCGAGCATGGGGTCCCACGCAGCAGCCTGCCGCTTAATGAGACCTTCAGGGCCAGCCGCCCGATAGCAAAGCAGATCACTATCGCCATATTCCGAAAGCAGGGCAATCACTTCGTCACGCTGGCTGCGGACCTTATCAATCGCGGCATTCGCTCCGCGCGTCACTGGCATGGTACGCGGGTCAATCACGTCAATTTGCGCATCCCACTCCGAAGCAATCGCATCTGCCATCGCTTGTGTGGGCAGCGTCAAAGGTGCTTTGGCAGGCGTCCGCACCAGTCGACCGTCCAGTTTCACCGAGAAACCGTCCTGTGTTGCCTCGGTCTGCGCCTTTTTCCAGAACCGTTTCGGTTGCCAATCGCTCATCGTTCAGAACCCTATCAGCTGATCAACAGCGCCCGCCAGCGCCGCAAAATCCTCAATCAGGGCATCTGGCCGCAGGGTTTCTGCTGCATGATACCCCCATGTCACCCCGATCTTCCTGATGCCCGCCGCGCGCGCCATGTCCATATCATAGGTGGTGTCACCCAGCATCACCGCCCTATGCGGCAGAACACCGGTTTCATTCAAGGCCGTCAGAATCATCGAAGGGTTGGGTTTCGACGGATGATGGTCGGCGACCTGTTCAGAGTGGAAAACGCCGGTCAGGCCATGCCGCTCCAATACCTTGTCCAAACCGCGGCGTGACTTGCCAGTCGCGACGGCTAGAAGCGTATGATCCTGTCCCTGCAAGATATCCAGCGCGGCACGCGCACCGGGGAAAAGCGGGCCCATTTCCTGATTTTCAGACCGCAACTGCATGAAGGCCCCTTTATAGGCATCGACCAACCGTGCGCGCTGCGCCTGACCCGCGTCAGGGCAAAGAACGCGAAACGCTTCGGCCAGTGACAACCCCACGATGGACAGCACGGTGGCGCGATCCGGCAACGCCATCTCCTCTGACTGAAAAGCCAGCGTCATCGCCGCCACAATCTCGGCCTGGCTGTCGACAAGCGTGCCGTCGACATCAAAGATCACTAGTCGCAAATCACTCATCGGGCATGTTGAATGGATCGACAGGGGCATGACCAACGACCCAGCCCACGAAATCCCATGTGTTCTGCATATGCTCGGGCAGCGGCGCGGTCAGATGCAGGGTCGCGCCCGTTGCGGGGTGTTCAATTGTCAGGCTGCGCGCGTGCAGATGCAGCTTGCGCCCGATCTCGCTGCCCATGCCGGCACCCCAGCCATCGCCAAGATTTTCCTGACTGGATCCGCCATATTTGCCGTCACCTACAATCGGATGACCGATTTCAGCCATATGCGCACGCAACTGGTGGGTGCGGCCCGTGATCGGCACCAAAGCGCACCACGCCGCGCGGCTGGCCAGCGTATCCATCACCGCGTAATCCGTTGTGGCGCGTTTCGCCCCTTCGGTTGTTTCAAGGTCCCGAGGATGCACACAGCGCATCTTTTCATTCTCGCCGCCCCGGCCATGACCGGGGGCTTTGACCAGCCCGTATTTGATTGTCCCTGCACGTGGATGCGGAACACCGGCGACCGCGGCCCAATAAATCTTGCGGGTCTCGCGATGCTTGAGGTTCTCGGTCAGCTTCTTGGCCATCAGGCGCGTCCGCGCAAGCAGCAGAACACCGGATGTATCCTTGTCCAGACGATGCACCAGACGCGGCTTTTCGTCATAACCGAAAGTCAGCGCCTCGGACAGGCCATCCACATGGCGCGTGGTTTTCGACCCGCCTTGCGTCGCCAGACCAGGAGGCTTGTTGATCGCAATGATATGGTCATCCTTGTAGATCACACAGGACTGGATCAACTTTGCATCGGCCTTGGAGACACCGCGCTTTGCCAGCTTGGCAGCGGCTTCGGCTTCTTCCTGCGACGGCAAAGGCGGAATGCGGACCTTCTGACCGACGTCCAGCCGCGTGTTGGTTTTGACACGGCCACCATCGACGCGCAGTTCACCCTTGCGACACATCTTTTCGATGCGGCCTTGCGTGAGATGCGGGAACAGACGCCGCAGATAGCGGTCTAACCGCTGGTCCCCGTCATCAGGACCAACAATCCGCGTTTGAACACCACTCATGTCGTCACTCCTCTGGCAAGCCATAGACCCGCAGCACAGGCAACAAGCGACAGGACAACCGATGCCGTCACATAGCCTCCTGCGGCCGCGATGCGCCCGTTTTCGATCAGCCGAAGTGTATCCAGCGAAAAAGTAGAAAACGTGGTAAAGCCGCCCAGCAGCCCGATCATCACGAATGGCAACCAGTGGTGCAGTCCACGCGCAGACAACAGAACCCAGAGCAACCCGATCACAAATGACCCAATGACATTTACCGCAAGCGTGCCATAGGGAAACGCCACGGTCAGCCCGATAAGGAAACGCAATACAGCGCCTAAGGCGCCGCCAAGCGCCACAGAGATCACAGATGTCATCATGCCGCCCCCATGAGCCTTTGTGTGCAGGTTGTCAATTCTTGCCCCGCTTGGCGCGCAGTCCGGCAAAGTAGTCGACGCGTTTCTTCAGTTCGCGTTCAAACCCCCGGTCTACAGGAATGTAATAGACCCCGCGCTTCATCGTGTCGGGAAAATAGTTTTGGCCACTGAAACCATCTTCAGCATCGTGGTCATAGCTGTAGCCTGCACCAAACCCCTGTTCTTTCATCAGATTGGTCGGCGCGTTCAGGATATGAGCAGGGGGTGGTTCTGAGCCTGTTTTTTTGGCCGCAGCAACGGCCCCTTTGTAGGCCACGTAGGTCGCGTTCGATTTCGGCGCAAGCGCCAGATAGGTCACCGCCTGCGCCAGTGCCAATTCGCCCTCGGGGCTGCCCAGCCGCTCGTAGGTTTCCCAAGACTGTAGGCAAACCGCCTGTGCCTGTGGATCGGCAAGGCCGATGTCCTCGACCGCCATACGTGTGATGCGGCGGGCCAGAAAGCGCGGATCCTCGCCACCAGCCAGCATGCGCGCAAACCAGTAAAGCGCCGCATCAGGGTCCGAGCCGCGCACAGATTTATGCAAGGCGCTGATCAGGTTATAATGTTCATCACCGGATTTATCGTATTTGACGGCGCGCTTCATCAACCGCTTGGTCAGGTCATCGGTCGTCAGCTTTGCATCTGTTTTCCAGGCGCAGACCTGCTCGATCAGGTTCAGCAGCGCGCGGCCATCACCATCGGCCATCTCAAGCAATGCATCGCGGGCGGGGCCATTCAGCGGTAGCAGCTTACCCAGCTCTTTTTCGGCCCTCTGCGCGAGCAATTCGAGGTCTTTCAGATCAAGCCGTTTCAGAATGAAAACCTGGCTTCGGCTCAGCACAGCGGCGTTCAGTTCAAAGCTCGGGTTCTCGGTCGTGGCACCGACAAGCAGGATCGTGCCGTCTTCCATATAGGGCAGAAATCCGTCCTGCTGGGCTTTGTTGAAACGGTGGATTTCATCAACGAACAGCAAGGTGCCCTTGCCATTCTGGCGGCGCAGCTTGGCGGCCTCGAACACCTTGCGCAGCTCCGGCACGCCGGTAAAAATGGCGCTGATTTGCACAAAATGCAGGTCGGTTTCATCAGCCAGCAGACGGGCAATGGTGGTTTTGCCCACACCGGGTGGACCCCAAAAGATCAAGGACGACAAAGAGCCGGACGCCAGCATCGCACCCAAGGGGGCGTCAGGGCCAAGCACCTGATCCTGCCCAATGACTTCTGACAGTTTCTTGGGCCGCAGCCGGTCTGCCAGCGGGCGGGAGCCTGCCGGAGTCTCGTTGGGCGTGCTGTCAAAAAGATCGGCCATAGGTGAAACATATGCTCTGTGTGAAAAAGCGAAAGCCCCGCCGGTGAGGGCGAGGCTTCTGGTCGGTCAATCAGGAGAGTTTACTCTTCTGCAGCCTCGTACTCGGCCAGACGCGCCTTGTCGGCAGCGCCTTTGGCATCCACGTCGCGGTCGACGAATTCGATGATCGCCATGGGCGCCATGTCACCATAACGGAAACCCGCTTTGATGATGCGGACATAGCCGCCCTGACGCTCGGCGTAACGTGGGCCAAGCACTTCGAACAGTTTAGCAGTGTGCATTTCCTGCTTCAGTTGTGCATTGGCCTGACGGCGTGCATGCAGATCGCCGCGCTTGCCCAGTGTGACAAGCTTTTCAACGATACGACGCAGTTCTTTGGCCTTTGGCAGTGTTGTCTTGATTTGCTCATGTTCGATGAGCGAGCCAGCCATGTTCGCGAACAGCGCTTTGCGGTGCTCGTGTGTGCGGTTCAGGCGGCGGTAACCTCTTGCGTGACGCATGTGATAGTCTCCATTTCGTTTTAGGGTGGGCCGTGCGCTGCGTGACGCCAGCTCCGTTAGTGGGGCACCATGCCCGGGATGTTCCCCGCCAGTGCGGGCATTTCTACGATGGTGGGTTGCACCCACCCTACGTAGGGTGGGTGCAACCCACACGATTAGAATTGATCTTCGAATTTTTTCGCCAGATCTTCGATGTTGTCCGGTGGCCAGTCCTCGACATCCATGCCAAGGTGCAGACCCA
>CAZTKF010000113.1:0-8705 GCA_964614205.1 uncultured Loktanella sp.
GGAATATACAGGGCGGATCGGTAAGGGCGGTCATGCATCGAATCTTCCTCGCAATAATGTTGCGCGGAAAAGGCCAGAAATTGACACATCATTCAAGGTGAAATTGCCGCGTCGCAGCAAATCCACATCGTTACGGTGTGTTAACCAATTTGGCGGATGTTCGGCCGACAATTTGCTCCACTTGCCGGATCGCCGCCCTCTGCTGCGACCCGCTTTGCAAAAGGGGAACCAAATGAGACGCACTTTCTTTCTGATGTCCTTCGGGATCGGCGCCATGATTCTGGCGGCGCAGCAAACACAGGCCCAAACCCGCAACTGCGCAGATCACGGGCAGGTGGTGGAAAGACTCGCCCAAAGCTATGGCGAAACCCGCCAGTCCATAGGGCTTGGCGCCGACAACTCTGTGGTCGAGGTATTCGCTTCCATGGATACAGGCTCATGGACAATCACCGTCACCCGCCCCGGCGGGCTGTCCTGTCTGGTCGCCGCAGGGCAAGCCTATCAATATCTGAATGAGCCGATTGCCAACTTCGACAGCCAAAGCTGAAAGGAGGTGTCCGGCCTACATCACCGCAATCCAGATCAGCCGGACACCCGTCGCGACCAACAAGACATAGGTCAGCCCAAAGAAAAGCCGCTCAGGAACCAGATGATGGGCTTTGACGCCGATCCATGCGCCCAACAGCGCAAATGGTGCCAGCGCGAGACTGCCCATGACCGTATCCCAACTGAAGATGCCCAGAAATGCATAGGGCACCGCCTTCATCCAGTTCACGGCCCAGAAGACCACAACTGTTGTTGCCTGATAGGCTGTCTTGCTGAGGCCTTGGGAAAGCAGGAACACGGCAGAAGGCGGGCCACCTGCATGGCTGACAAAGCTGGTAAACCCGCTGACCATTCCCGCCAGCCACGCCAAAGGCGCTGAAAACGGCATCTGTCTGACGTGCAGCCAGCCCAGCGCTCGGCTGGCCTGAAACGCGACAAAGGCCAGACAGATCACCCCGATCAGCAAACGAAATACATCCGCATCAACAAAGGCATAGAGCCAGGCTGCGATCACGCACCCTGGCACGGCCCCGATCATCAGACCCTTGGCAGACGGCCAGTGCCACTTGCCCCAATAGGGCTTCAGCGTCGCCGCATCGACCAGCATGAACAGTGGCAGGACAATCCCCAAGGCGGCACCGGGCGGCACTACAAGGGCCAGAATCGCTCCGGCGACAAAGGCCGCACCAGACCCGAATCCGCCCTTGGACATACCCCCAAAGATGATTGCAGGAATGCCAACTGCAAAAAATTGCCATCCAAACTCAATCACTTGGGCATACCGATCTTTGCTATCTTTACACTTCGTTAGCGGCTTGCCAGCAGATTGGCCACTGCTTTCCAAGCCATGCCGCAACGCAGCACTCTTGCCTAAACAGCTTCAAACGCTTACCCAAAGCGCCGAAACCAAATCACCAAAGGACCTGTTTCAATGGCCAGACCCAAGATTGCCCTCATCGGCGCCGGACAGATCGGCGGCACGCTTGCGCACCTCGCCGCCGTCAAAGAGCTCGGCGATGTTGTGCTTTTCGATATTGCAGAAGGCATCCCCCAAGGTAAGGCGCTTGATATCGCCGAAAGCGGCCCTGCCGCGAAATTCGACGGGAGCTTCAAAGGCACCAACGATTATGCTGATATCGCAGGCGCCGACGTCTGCGTCGTCACTGCAGGTGTGGCCCGCAAGCCAGGCATGAGCCGCGATGATCTTTTGGGCATCAACCTCAAGGTCATGAAATCCGTAGGCGAAGGCATCGCCGCCCACGCGCCAAATGCCTTCGTCATCTGCATCACCAACCCGCTGGACGCGATGGTCTGGGCGCTGCGCGAATTCTCTGGCCTACCCACCCAAAAGGTCTGCGGCATGGCCGGTGTTCTTGACTCTGCGCGCTTCCGCCATTTCCTTGCCGAAGAATTCGACGTCTCCATGCGTGACGTCACAGCCTTCGTTCTGGGTGGCCACGGCGACACCATGGTGCCGCTGACACGCTATTCCACCGTCGCCGGGATCCCCTTGCCCGATCTGGTAGACATGGGATGGACCACGCAGGAAAAACTGGATGCGATCGTCCAGCGTACCCGCGACGGCGGTGCCGAGATTGTAGGTCTGCTGAAGACCGGCTCGGCCTTCTATGCACCTGCGACATCGGCGATTGAAATGGCCGAGGCCTACCTCAAAGACCAAAAACGCCTTCTGCCCTGTGCGGCGCATGTTGATGGCGCCTATGGCCTTGATGGCTTCTACGTAGGCGTACCAACAGTCATCGGTGCTGGCGGTATCGAACGAGTCGTCGAGATCAAAATGAACAAGACCGAGCAGGCGATGTTCGACAAGTCAGTCGATGCTGTGAAGGGCCTGGTTGAAGCCTGCAAAGGCATCGACGACAGCCTGGCGTAAACAGACACCGGCATTGGAAACACAAAGGGTCGTCCATCGGGCGGCCCTTTTTCATGGGTCAGGGGACGTCATACGCGCAAGAACGCGAGCACATGCGACTTCTCTTGGTGTAACCATGCATCCACGGCAGAAGGGCGCAAGTCGACGCTTTGGGGTGGAAAATATGCGGCAATGGCCGCTGACGGATCAAGCATTGGCGCCGCCCAGAGATTGCTCCGCTTGAGAAGATCAGTCAACTTTCCGTCCGGTCGCTTTAGCCGGTCATAAAGGGCGAGCCCGCTGTCAGGGTCGGCTTTCAGTGCCTCTGCCTGTTTGCGACGATGGGCAGAGGGCGGCATGCCATCCCGTTTCTCCAAAGCGTGCATCATGCGGGCCAACTTATAAATCCAGTATCTGGGCGTGAGACCATCAAAATGCAGAAGTTCCAACGCCGCTGTGCCCGCTGTCTCCAGCACGATCTGCTGATCCGGTCGAGCCGGTTGCGGGCGATGGATGGAAAGCTTGAGCGCCCGTCCCCTCCGGACAAAGGCCTTGCCTTGGGAATGTCCGGTCAACCCACGATAGGTCAGGTCAAAGTCAGGACCAAAAAGACGACGCCCCTTTGAGGCAGGTTGCCGAAAGGGTCGACGGAATGCGCCCTCAAATATGCTGGTCTCAACCGCATGCGGGCAATGCACCCGTTCGGCAACAGGCACCACAACCGCGTCGGTCACTTCAGCTACACCAGCAAGTGTCTCTGATATAGGCATTTCCGGCCACAGGAACTCGTCCGCATCACAGTGCAACAGCCAGTCGGCCTCCATGCGCGCATAGGCATCACGTGCATTGCCGACCTGACGCACCTGATGGCGGCGCGGGCGGCTTTTCCCGATACGCAACCAATGGGCCTCATTGCAGGGAACCACCGTCACTTGCGGCAAATGCGCAAGCAATGCCTGCACCGGATCGTCGGGTCTATCGCAGTAAATGAACACTTGGCTTGCCCCAAGTGACAGGTGCCACGCAACAAAGGCCTGCACCAAGGCAGGGGGCTCATCCACTGTCGCAACAACAGCCCATGTTGGCCTATCCTGTGTCATGCCACCTTTGCTATCATCATCGCGATTCTGACAAAACTGAATAAAGTTGATGGAATGAGACATAAAGTTCCTTTTGTGATCACACGAAAAAATTCTGTGATCACAAATGTTCGATTTTGGAGCAATTTGGCATTTTTCTCTTAGAACCCCTGATTTTTATATGCTCTAACGGTGTGCAACCGTAGCCAAATTGGAATTGTCTTATGAACATTCACGAATATCAGGCCAAAGCTTTGTTGCGCAGCTATGGCGCTCCCGTCTCTGACGGCCGCCCTGTGACACGCGCCGAGGATGCCAAAACAGCCGCAGGCGAACTCGACGGACCGCTTTGGGTCGTCAAAGCACAGATTCACGCCGGTGGCCGTGGGAAAGGCAAATTCAAAGAGGCTGACGCCGGTGAAGCTGGCGGCGTCCGTCTGGCGAAATCCGTCGAAGAAGCCGCGCAGGAAGCCAAGAAGATGCTGGGCCGTACACTGGTCACGC
The DNA here is from genome assembly GCA_964614205.1 of uncultured Loktanella sp. Lineage (GTDB taxonomy): Bacteria > Pseudomonadota > Alphaproteobacteria > Rhodobacterales > Rhodobacteraceae > Yoonia. The sequence goes on from CAZTKF010000113.1 coordinate 4,003, forward strand.
ATCAGACCGGCCCCGCAGGCAAACAGGTCAACCGCATCTACATCGAAGACGGCTCCGGTATTGAGACAGAAATGTATCTTGCCCTGCTTGTTGATCGCGCGACAAGCCGGATCGGTTTTGTCTGCTCGACGGAGGGCGGTATGGACATCGAAGAGGTCGCGGCCTCAACCCCTGAAAAGATCCTCAACTTCACCGTTGATCCCGCAACCGGCTATCAGCCGTTCCATGGGCGTCGCGTTGCTTTCGCTCTGGGCCTGACAGGCCCGCAGGTCAAGCAGTGCGTTGCGTTGATGGGCAACCTTTACAAAGCTTTCGTCGAAAAAGACATGGAGATGCTGGAAATTAACCCGCTGATCATTACCGACAGCGGCGACTTGAAGGTTCTCGATGCCAAGGTTGCCTTTGATGGCAATGCCGTCTACCGCCACGCCGATGTGGCCGCACTGCGCGACGAAACAGAAGAAGACCCCAAGGAACTTGCCGCATCGAAGTTCGATCTCAACTACATCGCACTCGACGGTGAAATCGGCTGTATGGTCAACGGCGCGGGCCTTGCCATGGCGACGATGGATATCATCAAGCTTTACGGGGCCGAGCCTGCCAACTTCCTTGATGTGGGCGGCGGTGCCACCAAGGAAAAGGTGACCGAGGCGTTCAAGATCATCACATCCGACCCCAACGTCAAAGGCATCCTTGTCAACATCTTCGGCGGCATCATGCGCTGCGACGTCATCGCCGAAGGCGTGATTGCAGCCGTGAAAGAGGTCGGCCTGAAAGTGCCGCTTGTTGTGCGCTTGGAAGGCACGAATGTCGAAAAAGGTAAAGAGATCATCAACAATTCCGACGTGGACGTGATCGCAGCGGACGACCTGAAAGACGGTGCGCAGAAGATCGTGAAAGCCGTCAAAGGTTGATGCCGTAGGGTGGGTGCAACCCACGCGAAGAAAAGATTTTAAGGAGCCACCAACATGGCCATTCTCGTAAACGAAAACACTAAAGTGATCTGTCAGGGCCTTACCGGTTCACAGGGCACATTCCACTCCGAGCAAGCGATTGCCTATGGCACCAAGATGGTCGGCGGCGTAACCCCCAGCAAAGGTGGTCAGACACATCTGGACCTGCCGATCTTCAACTCGGTGCATGAAGCGAAGCACGTCACCGAAGCGAACGCATCGGTCATCTACGTGCCCCCGCCCTTCGCTGCGGACTCTATCCTCGAGGCGATCGACGCCGAAATGGAACTGATAATCTGCATCACCGAAGGCATCCCCGTGCTGGACATGATGAAGGTCAAGCGCGCGCTCGAAGGCTCCAAATCCCGCCTGATCGGCCCCAACTGCCCCGGCATTATCACACCGGACGCCTGCAAGATCGGCATCATGCCCGGCCACATCCACAAGCGTGGGTCGGTCGGTGTCGTGTCCCGTTCCGGCACACTGACCTATGAGGCGGTCAAGCAGACATCCGACAGCGGGCTGGGCCAGTCCACCGCCGTGGGGATCGGCGGCGACCCCATTAAAGGGACAGAGCATATCGACGTGCTAGATATGTTCCTTGATGATGATGAAACCCAATCCATCATCATGATCGGCGAAATCGGCGGATCGGCCGAGGAAGAAGCCGCCGCGTTTCTGGCCGAACAGAAAAAGAAAGGCCGCTGGAAGCCTGTCGCCGGTTTCATCGCCGGTCGCACAGCCCCTCCGGGCCGTCGCATGGGCCACGCGGGTGCGATTGTCGCCGGCGGCAAGGGTGACGCCGAAAGCAAGATCGAAGCGATGAAGTCTGCGGGCATCGTCGTGGCCGACAGCCCTGCGACACTGGGCGAGGCTGTACTGGAAGCCATCGGCAAATGAACAAAAGAGGCCCCGGACAGCATCCGGGGCCTTGATGACAAGACCCCGCTGTCCCGGGCCTGACCCGGGACTCAACATCGGCAACTGATTGAGGTCCCCTCATGAACGACCAATCCCCCAACGACGTTTTCCACGCCTCTTCCTTCCTGCAGGGACATAACGCCGAATATGTCGAACAGCTCTACGCCCGATACGCCGACAACCCCGGCGCAGTCGACGAAAGCTGGCAGGCGTTCTTCCGGTCCCTGGGCGATGCCCCCACCGATGCCAAGGCAGAGGCCGCTGGACCAAGTTGGGCGCGCACTGATTGGCCCCCTGTACCTGCCGATGATCTGACCGCCGCACTTGATGGCCAGTGGCCTGCCGAGCCCGAAGCTGCTGGCAAGAAGATCAAGGAAAAAGCTGCTGAAAAAGGTGTCGGACTCAGTGAGGATCAGGTCCGCGCCGCCGTGCTGGACAGTATCCGCGCGTTGATGATCATCCGCGCGTACCGTATTCGTGGCCACTTGATTGCCGACCTTGATCCGCTGGGAATGCGCGACCAGAAACCGCATCCCGAACTGGACCCTGCCTCTTACGGGTTTACTGCGGCAGACATGGACCGCCCGATCTTTATCGACAACGTGCTCGGGCTCGAAGTCGCCACCATGAACGAGATCATGGCCATCGTGCAGCGGACCTATTGTGGCACCTTTGCACTGCAATACATGCATATCTCCAACCCCGAGGAAGCTGGCTGGCTGAAAGAGCGCATCGAAGGTTACGGCAAGGAAATCGCCTTTACCAAGGAAGGGCGCAAGGCGATCCTGAACTCCTTGGTCGAAGCCGAAGGGTTCGAGAAATTCCTGCACGTCAAATACATGGGCACCAAGCGTTTCGGCCTTGACGGCGGCGAAAGCCTGATCCCCGCGATGGAACAGATCATCAAACGCGGTGGCCAGTTGGGACTTGATGAAATCATCATCGGTATGCCCCACCGTGGCCGTCTGTCGGTTCTGGCGAACGTGATGGAAAAGCCCTACCGCGCGATTTTCAACGAATTTCAGGGCGGCTCGTTCAAGCCCGAGGATGTCGACGGATCCGGCGATGTGAAGTATCACCTTGGGGCCTCGTCGGACCGTGAATTCGACGGCAACTCTGTCCACCTGTCCCTGACGGCGAACCCTTCTCACCTTGAGGCCGTGAACCCCGTCGTTCTGGGTAAGGTGCGTGCCAAGCAAGACCAGAAGAACGACGTCGACCGCACCCGGGTCATGGGCGTACTGCTGCACGGTGACGCTGCGTTTGCAGGTCAGGGTGTTGTGGCCGAAGGCTTTGGCCTGTCCGGCCTGAAAGGTCACAAGACGGGCGGCACCATGCATATTGTCGTCAACAACCAGATCGGCTTTACGACCGCACCGCACTTTTCGCGTTCGTCGCCTTATCCGACCGACATCGCCCTGATGGTCGAGGCACCGATCTTCCACGTCAACGGCGATGATCCCGAGGCGGTGGTCCACGCCGCCCGCGTTGCGACGGAATTCCGGCAGAAGTTCCACAAGGACGTGGTTGTCGATATCATCTGCTATCGCCGCTTTGGTCACAACGAAGGTGACGAGCCGATGTTCACCAATCCGGTGATGTACAAGAAGATCAAAAAGCAGAAAACCACCCTGACACTCTACACCGAACGTCTCGTGCGCGACGGCCTGATCCCCGAGGGCGAAATCGAGGACATGAAAGCGGCGTTTCAGGCGCATTTGAATGAGGAGTTTGAAGCGGGCAAGACCTTCAAGCCCAACAAGGCCGACTGGCTGGACGGTAAGTGGTCGCATCTGGATCGCAACGACAAGGATTACCAGCGCGGGGTGACAGCGATTGAGGAAGCCACCTTCAACGCCGTAGGCGAAGCGCTGTCCAAAGCGCCTGATGGGTTCCCGCTGCACAAAACCGTCGCCAGATTGCTTGAAGCCAAGGCCAAGATGTTCGAGACCGGTGAAGGGATCGACTGGGCCACAGGCGAAGCGCTTGCCTTTGGCTCGCTCCTAACCGAGGGCTATCCGGTGCGCCTTGCGGGGCAGGATTCGACCCGTGGCACGTTCAGTCAGCGGCATTCGGGCCTTGTCAATCAGGAAACGGAAGAACGGTATTACCCGCTCAATCACATCCGCGAAGGCCAGGCGCAATACGAAGTCATCGATTCGATGCTGTCGGAATATGCCGTGCTGGGGTTTGAATACGGCTATTCGCTGGCGGAACCGAACGCGCTCACCCTCTGGGAAGCTCAGTTCGGCGACTTTGCCAACGGCGCGCAAATCATGTTCGACCAGTTCATTTCGTCCGGTGAAAGCAAATGGCTGCGCATGTCCGGCCTCGTTTGTCTTTTGCCGCACGGCTACGAAGGGCAAGGGCCCGAGCACTCCAGCGCGCGGCTGGAACGGTTCCTGACCATGTGCGGCGGCGACAACTGGATTGTGGCGAACTGCACGACACCGGCGAACTATTTCCATCTCCTGCGCCGTCAGTTGCACCGGACGTTCCGCAAGCCTCTGATCCTGATGACGCCCAAATCGCTGCTCCGGCACAAGCTGGCTGTGTCAAAACGCGAGGAATTCACGGTTGGTTCATCCTTCCACCGTGTCCTGTGGGACGATGCGCAACAGGGCAATTCCGACACCAAACTGGTCGCGGACAACAAGATCAAGCGCGTCGTAATGTGTTCCGGCAAGGTCTACTATGACCTGTTGGAAGAACGCGATGCCCGCGGGATCGATGACATCTACATCCTGCGTTACGAACAGTTCTACCCGTTCCCGGCGCAATCAGCCGTAAACGAACTTGAGCGGTTCAAGAATGCCGAGATAGTCTGGT
>CAZTKF010000114.1:0-8396 GCA_964614205.1 uncultured Loktanella sp.
TACGCCTATAACACCTTTGACCAGAACGCGATATTGGGGCCGCATCCACACGTCGAGAATTTCATCTTCGTGAACGGTTTTTCAGGCCACGGTTTCCAGCAGTCCCCTGCTATGGGGCGCGGCACCGCAGAGTTCATTACCTATGGGGAATACCGCGCGCTTGACCTTGGCGCGTTCCACTTTGACCGGATCGAGAAGGGCGAGAAGTTCGTGGAGAAGGCTGTCATATGAAAATGCCAGACAACCCTTTCCTTGCCGCGATCCGGCAAGGGCGGCCCCAGATCGGTCTTTGGGTCAGCCTGTCCAGCAACTATGTCGCCGAAGTGGTCGCAGGTGCGGGCTATGACTGGTTGCTTGTCGATATGGAGCACACCCCCAGCGATATGGCGACAGTCTTGGGCCAGTTGCAGGCCATCGCGCCATACGGGTCCACGGCGATCGTGCGCCCGCCATGGAATGATACCGTGGTGGTCAAGCGCTTGCTGGATACGGGCGCGCCGGGCCTGCTTTTCCCCATGGTGCAGTCTGTGGCAGAAGCAAAAGCCGCCGTCGCCGCGACCCGCTATCCGCCAGGCGGTGTGCGGGGTGTCGCCGGCGCGATCCGCGCGAACAACTTTGGCAGGGTCACCGACTATTACGACAAGGCTGACGATCAGACCGCCGTAATCGTTCAGGTCGAGACACTCGGGGCGGTGGCGCAGGCGCTGGACATCGGTCAGTTAGAGGGTGTTGACGGCGTCTTTTTTGGCCCCGCGGATATAGCAGCAGATATGGGGCTATTGGGCAGACATATGTCGGACGAAGTCTGGGACCTGATCCTGCCTACGGCCCGTAGGCTGATGGATGCGGGCATTCCTGTCGGCACGCTCGTGACCGATCCGGCTTTTGCACGGAAACTTTTCGCTGACGGGTTCACTTTTGTGGCCTGTGGCACTGATACCAACTTGCTGGCCAAGGGGGCCGATGCTTTGCTTGCGCAGATGCGCGCCGCTACGGAGAAGGAAAACACATGAAGAAACTTGTTCTGACAGGGGCGGCAGGCCGCCTTGGATCTTATCTGCGCGAGCCGCTGACCAAGATGTGTGATGAACTGGTCTCGTCCGATCTCGTCGAGGATATCGGCAAGCTCTATGACGGCGAAACCTATGTGAAAGCGGATTTATCAGATCTCGGTGCAATGCTGAAAGTGATCGAAGGCGCCGACATGGTCGTGCATTTCGGGGCCATCGGCGATGAAGCCGCCTGGGACGACATTTTGCAATCCAACATCATCGGGGCATATAACGTCTGGGAGGCCGCCTATCGCTGCGGTGTCAAACGTGTGGTCTATGCCAGTTCGGTTCATGCTGTCGGGATGCACAAGAAAACCGATACAATCGGCCTTGATGCCCCACACCGCCCTGACACCTATTACGGCCTTGCCAAATGTTTCAGCGAAGATCTTGCCAGCCTCTATTGGGACAAACGCGGGATCGAAAGCGTGTGTATGCGTATCTTCTCTTGCGCGCAGGCGAACAATGCCCGCAGCATCGGCACGTGGCTGTCCTATGATGACCTGATCCATCTGGTCGAGCGGTCCATAGACAGCCCTGTGGTCGGCTTCACGATCGTCTATGGTATCTCCAACAACGACCGCGCCGTTGTCGACAACACGAAAGCCGGGCATCTGGGCTATCGTCCCAAGGACAATGCCGAAGTGTTCGCCAAGGAGGTGTTTGCCGAGACCCCTCCGCTTGACAACAAGGACCTTGCCAATCTCTGTATCGGCGGGCCGTTTGCGACCGTAGAGTTGGGTAACTCGGGCGTGGCGGCCTTGGGGGTCGTGGACGACCGCAAACAAACCTAAGGCTTCACCCGACCGCCGTGGGCGACCCACATGCCCGCAAGTATGAGCCCGACACCCAAGGTGCGTGCCCACAATTGGCCGGGCGCGCCCATGATGATGTCAAGGACGACGCCCGAAACCATTTGTCCTGCGATGATCAGCAGGGCTGTCTGGGCGGCGCCGATACGGGGGATCAGCCAGCTTCCTGCGGCGATGAAGACCACGCCCACCGGACCGCCAAGGTAGGCCCACCAAGGTGATGCTTCGGGCTTTCCAGCGAACAGGCCGCCAACGAGCAAGGCCGCAACCGTAATAAAGACCAGCCCGACAATGTGGTTCCAGAAAGAGGACTCCATCGCCGAAGTGGACAGCGCCAAACGGCCGTTGATCTGGCGGCTGAGCGAGACAAGAACACCGGCAAGGACCGCAAGAACTGCAAACCAGATCATGCCTTGCTCCCGAAGAAGATCAGGATCAGGCTCCCCGCGATGATCAGCGCCAGTGCGAGGTAGTCGCGCCGGACTGGGGTGCGCTGCGGCAAACCGAATAGACCGCGCATGTCGGCGAAAAGGCTGAACACCATCTGCCCCGCCAGACCAAGCGCGATTGTTCCAGACAACGCCAGCGCGCTGTTCAGTGTTGCAGATGTCAACATGACGGTCACCGCGCCCGATATCCCGCCCAGATAGACCCAGAGCGGCGGGCGCGCCCTTTGCGCCCGTTTGGGCCTCAGAACCATCAGGAACAGCAGCGCCGCGACCGTTCCGGTCAGATGCGGGACCCATGAGGCAAAGAACAAAGAGCCATAGGCAGCCAAGGTGCCGTTGAACAGCACCATCAATGACAGCAAACCACCTGCGCCAAAGGCGGCTGCGACATAGGCAAGTTGTCTGGAGTGGGACGGCTGCGACATAGCCGCAGGTTTCTAACCTTTCGCGGCGGAACGCAATTGCTGCTGACGCTTGATTGCGCCGAAATATTGCTTTGGCTGATCCGGGCGTGATGATTTTATGTCACGCAGTTGACCAATCAGCCTTCTGTTCTGTGGCGAAAGCGACAATGCTGCATAGCGCGACATCCATGTCGGCAGGGCCTCGACGGCACGCGCGTGCAGCACCATGCGCTGTTCTTGGGCGGTCAGTGTCTCGAACGGAACGGTGCAATGCTGCTTGCGCATCAGATCGACACAAAGCGCCACAAGTTGGGGTTGCTCATCCGGTGAAGGTGGGGCGGTAAGAACGGATCGATAAATATCAGTCAAATCGGAATTCAGAGCAGCGAAGCGACGCTTCACGACCTGATGACCGGTGAGCCACAATGCCGCCAAACTGATTAACACAACTACGGAAATACCAGGCAAGCTAAATCCTCTTTTACCGCCCCACCATACTCTATATTGTATGCATTTGTCGACAATTGGACAGAATTTGTACATAGTTAAGTCAACCAGATAACACTAAGTGAACGACAAAGCCTTCGTCGTTGACACCCCGCGAATCCTCTTTATAAGCCGCGCATTCATTGGTGTTGGTGGCCCGCGCAAGCGGAACCCTGTCGCCCCGGCCAAATCCGGGGAAAGGACAACGCCCTTCAAAACTGAAACGAAGGAGATCAGCCGTGACCAAACGCACCGCTGCCAAGTACAAAATTGACCGCCGGATGGGCGAAAACATCTGGGGTCGTCCGAAATCCCCCGTTAACCGTCGTGAATATGGCCCCGGCCAGCACGGTCAGCGCCGCAAGGGCAAACTGTCCGACTTCGGTATCCAGCTGCGCGCCAAGCAGAAGCTGAAGGGCTATTACGGCGATCTGACAGAAAAGCAGTTCCGCCGCATCTATGGCGAGGCCGAGCGTGTGAAGGGCGACACCGGTGAAAACCTGATCGGTCTGCTCGAGCGTCGTCTGGACGCTGTTGTTTACCGCGCCAAATTCGTGCCGACTGTTTTTGCGGCCCGCCAGTTTGTGAACCACGGACACGTCACAGTGAACGGCAAGAAGGTGAACATTCCTTCCTACCGCGTCAAAGAAGGCGACGTGATCGAGGTGCGTCAGAAGTCCAAGCAACTCGAGATGGTTCTGGTCGCATCCCAACTGCCAGAGCGCGATGTGCCTGACTACATGGAAGTCGACCACAACAAGATGACAGCGACATTTGTGCGCACACCCGGTCTGGGCGATGTTCCCTATCCGGTGACGATGGAACCGAACCTCGTCGTCGAATTCTACGCCAAGAACTAATCCTGACGTCGCTCTGGCCTTTTTGTCAGAGCCCAAGGTTTCAAGGCCGCTCCCGAAATGGGGCGGCCTTTTTTGATGGCTGCGATTTCAGGACAGGTGATGTCGCGAAAGCGCATGCAACGGGCAGGCCGGTGGTCAAGACTGAGGGGATGACGCCACTTGGTTTCATTCATGACCTGACATGGGACGCGTTGCCGGACGACCTGCGCCACCGGATCAAGCTTCACTTGCTGGATCTGATCGGTGTCGGCATTGCCGGGCGCGCGACTGCGCTGTCCCGGATCATTCATCGCTATGTGGCGCAGGAACATGCCGGTTTGCAACCTCTTCCATGCGATGACAAGACTGCCTCGGCGACGGGGGTTGCTCTGGCCTATGGGATGACGATTGACAGCATTGATGCGCATGACGGCTTCAATCCGGCCAAGGGGCATATCGGATGTCCGCTCTGGCCCGCGGTCTTTGCAAATGGGGCGCAAGCGTCTGGCAAAGAACTGCTGACAACCTTGGCGATGGGATATGAATTCGGCGCCCGCTGCAGCATCGCGCAACATCAAAGTGTTCCCGATTATCACACCTCCGGCAGTTGGGGCGCTGTGGCTGCGGCAGCGGCAAGCGCGCGCCTGCTTGCCCTGAGCGCCTCTGTGACGCGCGAGGCGCTGGGCATTGCCGAATATCATGGCCCGCGCAGCCAGATGATGCGGGTCATCGACCATCCGACCATGCTGAAGGACGGATCGGGCTGGGGGGCAATGTGCGGCGTCGCGGCAGCGCGCCTTGCGGCAAACGGGTTTACAGGAGCGCCGGCGATCACGGTCGACCGTCAACCAGAGGTCTGGTCCGATCTTGGGCGGCGCTGGTACCTGCGCGAACAATACTTCAAGCCCTATCCGGTTTGCCGCTGGGCGCAAGCCCCGGTCGAGGCGATACTTGCGTTGCGCGCAACGTATCAATTGCGCTCCTCCGACATCGCGGGCATCACTGTGGAGAGCTTTCACGAGGCCACTCGGCTGGCCACCGCTACACCCGAGACAACCGAAGAGGCGCAGTATTCCACCTCCTTCCCCGTCGCGGTTGCTGCGACGCTGGGGCGGTTGGATGCTGTCGACATCACCGGAGACAGTTTGCGCAACGCCGAGGTTCTACGGCTGTCCCGATCACTGATCATGCGCGAGAACAAGACCGCAAATGCAGCCTTTCCGCTGCGGCGTATGGCGCGGGTTGTTGTGGTGTTGACGGACGGACGTCAGATAGGCAGCGACTGGCATGAACCTAAATGGGAACACACCGAACCACCCTCGGCCGCGCAACTGCGCGCCAAGTTCCACGCCTATGCCGACCCGATAATCGGAAAAACACGGGCGACGGCGATCGAACGATCTGTTCTGGACCTTGAAAAACAGGCCGCATCCGCGCTGCTTGACCTACTTGCAGGACCCATCTGAACACTACCGCGACCTGTCTGCGAGACAAATCGCCTTCTGCTACCTTCGCACTGGTCTTGCATCGGGCGGGGCGATAGAACGGGCCAAACAAGACGGGAACGGACTTTTATGGCTGAAGGCATTCAACCTCAACCGGGCATTCTGGATATCGCGCTTTACCAGGGTGGGGCATCCCATCTGGATGGCATCAGCAACGTGCTCAAGCTGTCGTCGAACGAGAACCCTTTGGGTCCCAGCGAGGCGGCGAAAGAAGCTGTCGTACGTGCGAGCCATAGCCTGCACCGCTATCCTTCAACCGATCACGCAAGCCTGCGTGCTGCTATTGCAGAAATCTGGGATGTCGATGCCGCACGGGTCTTCTGCGGTGTCGGCTCGGGCGATGTGCTGAAGCTGCTGTCCGAGGCCTACGCCGGACCGGGTGACGAGGTGCTGTTTACCGAACACGGGTTTTCGATGTACCCGATTTATGCGCATGCGTGCGGTGCTACCCCGGTGGTCGTGCCTGAAAACGACCGTGTGGTCGATGTCGATGCGATCCTTGACGCCTGCACAGAGAAAACGCGGCTTGTGTTTATTGCAAACCCCGCCAACCCCACCGGGACAATGATCGGACAGGCGGAAGTCGCGCGTCTGGCTGAGGGTCTGCCGTCGCAGACGCTCTTGGTGCTGGATGGGGCCTATGCCGAATTTGTCGATGGGTTTGATGCGGGCAAGGCATTGGTCGAGGCACGCGAGAACGTCTTTATGTCGCGGACTTTCTCAAAAATCTACGGGCTCGGCGGGATGCGCGTCGGCTGGGGGTATGGGCCGCAGGCGGTGATTGATGTGCTCAACCGGATCAGGGGGCCATTTAACCTCTCGACCGCTGCTTTGGCCGCTGCGGAAGCTGCTGTGCGCGATACCGAACACACTGCGAAATGCCGTGCGGAAAATGCCAAATGGCGCGACTGGCTTGCCAATGCGCTGGCCGAGTTGGGGGTGCCGTCCGATACGTCGACCGCGAACTTCATTCTTGCCCGTTTTGCCGACGCGGCAGAGGCAAACGCCTGCGACGACCATTTGCGCAGCGAAGGCATAATTGTGCGGCGTGTTGCAGGCTATGGTCTGCCGCATTGTCTGCGGATCACCGTCGGTGACGAAAGCGCCTGTCGCCGTGTGGTGCATGCTGTCGCACAATTCAAAGGAGTGGCATGATGGCGCAAATCTACGAACGGGTCGCGTTGATCGGCCTTGGGCTGATCGCGTCTTCCATGTGTCATGCGATGCGCCGCGCCGGACTGGCCGGAGAGATCGTCGGCTACGCCCGTTCGGCTGAAACCCGAGATATCGCGCGCGAAATCGGATTGTGCGATGTGGTATGCGATAGTGCGGCAGAGGCGGCGAAAGACGCCGATCTTGTGGTGCTATGTGTGCCTGTCGGCGCGATGGAATCTGTCGCACGGGAAATCGGACCAGTGCTCAAACCGGGTGCCACCGTCAGCGACGTTGGTTCTGTCAAGCGCACAGTTATTGATGCTGTTGCCCCCCATATCCCGCAAGATGTGCACTTTATTCCTGCTCACCCGCTTGCCGGCACCGAACATTCCGGTCCGCGGTCAGGGTTTGCTGAACTTTTCGACAACCGCTACACGATCATTGTGCCGGTCGATGGGTCCGACAGCGATGCCGTCGCGCGGTTGGAGCGTTTCTGGCAGGGAATGGGTGCGCTCACCGATGAAATGGATGCAGACCACCATGACCTTGTGCTGGCTGTGACGAGCCACACACCGCACCTGATCGCTTACACGATGGTCGGGGTGGCAGATGATCTGCGCCGCGTGACCGATAGCGAAGTCATCAAATACTCTGCCGCCGGTTTCCGCGACTTCACCCGTATTGCGGCATCCGATCCTGTCATGTGGCGCGATGTGTTCCTGAACAACAAGGATGCCACGCTGGAAATCCTCGGGCGCTTCACCGAGGAACTCTTTGCGTTGCAACGCGCGATCCGGCAAGGGGACGGCGACCACCTGCATGACTATTTCACCCGCACCCGTGCGATCCGCCGCAGCATTATCGAGGCTGGTCAGGATACCGATGCACCCGACTTTGGCCGCGTCAAGGCGCGTAAGGAGTAAACACAAAAGCGCGGCGCATTTTGCACCGCGTCTTTGTCCTGCAGAGCCTTTACCCTTGCGCAGGCTGGGCCTATAAGCGCGGGCATGTTGCGGCGGATGATCATAAGCATTATTTGCCCGGCGGTTTGAAGCGTGCAAACCTGCCGGGAAAAGGTGTCTGCGTGCGCGCACCGCTCATTTACGATATCCCCCAATTGACTGCTAAAGGACGCCACCCATGTGCGCCGAAACACCCGACTATAAACAAACCCTGAACCTGCCCCGCACCGATTTCCCCATGCGGGCCGGATTGCCCAAGCGCGAGCCTGAATGGCTGGCGCGTTGGGAAAAGATCGGGGTCTATGACCGCCTGCGCGAAAAGGCCGAAGGCCGCAAGCCCTTTACCCTGCACGATGGCCCGCCCTACGCCAACGGGCACCTGCACATCGGCCACGCGCTGAACAAGATCCTCAAGGATATGGTTGTGCGCAGCCAGCAAATGATGGGCCGGGATGCCCGCTATGTGCCCGGTTGGGATTGTCACGGTCTGCCGATTGAATGGAAGATCGAGGAACAATACCGCGCCAAAGGCCGCGACAAGGATGATGTGAACGTCGTCGATTTCCGTCAGGAATGCCGCAAGTTCGCCGAAGGCTGGGTCGATATCCAGCGCGAGGAATTCAAGCGTCTGGGCATCACCGGCAACTGGGCCGATCCGTATCTGACGATGAATTTCCACGCCGAACGCGTGATCGCCGAGGAATTCCAGAAGTTCCTGATGAACGGCACGCT
>CAZTKF010000115.1:0-7990 GCA_964614205.1 uncultured Loktanella sp.
CGATCTGCATCGAAGATATTGAAATCGGTATGACCCGGTCGCTCCGCAAGGTGATCACAGACCGCGATATCGAAATGTTCTCGGAGGTATCGACCGACCGGAATCCGGTGCATCTGGATGAGGACTATGCGCAAGACACCATCTTTGGCGGGCGGATTGCACATGGTATGCTGACCGCTGGTCTGGTCAGTGCCGTGATTGGGGAACAACTGCCAGGACATGGTACCGTTTATCTCGGGCAAAGTCTGAAATTCCTTGCCCCTGTCCGTCCCGGCGACATGGTTCTGGCCGAGGTGGAAGTGACAGACATCGACCACTCCAAGCGGCGCGTCACTATGAACACCCGCTGCCTTGTGAACAACAAGAAGGTGCTGGTTGGCGATGCGACCGTGCTCGCCCCTTCACGCAAATTCGACTAGGGCTTATCAAGCTTTCAGCTTTCTGCGCGCGAAAGCCCGAAAGGTCTGACAAGCGGTGCTTGCACGCCTTTGCCGCGTCCGTTACGCAAAGCCATGCGCATCATTCGTGACACTGCTTTCATTGATCCGTCCGACCGAGGCGCCGTCGCCGCGATCGGCAATTTCGATGGTGTGCACATCGGTCACCAGGCGGTAATCGACCTGACGCGCGCGGCGGCCAAAGCTGCAGATTCACCACTGGGCATCATGACGTTCGAGCCGCATCCGCGTAGCTATTTCGCGCGCGATTGCAAACCCTTCCGCCTGATGAACGCCGAGGCGCGCGCCAACCGTCTGGCCAAACTGGGGGTCGAGAAGCTCTATGAAGTGCCCTTCAACGCAGCCCTTGCCAATCTCAGCCCACGTGCTTTCGCGCAAACTATTATTGCCGATCAGCTGGGCCTGAAGCACGTAGTTGTCGGCGCCGATTTCTGCTTTGGCAAAGACCGCGCCGGAACGGTCGAGGATCTTAAGGCCTTTGGTGCGGAAATGGGGTTCGGTGTCACAATTGCTCCAATCGTCACGATCGACACCGCGAATGTGTCCTCGACCGCTATCAGGCAAGCGTTGACCGACGGGAAACCCCGCGATGCGGCCGCAATGCTGGGGCACTGGCACCGTATTGAAGGTGCGGTGATCCGCGGCGATCAACGCGGGCGCGACCTTGGCTATCCGACTGCAAACATGTCGATCACCGGACTTCATCCGCCAAAATTTGGCGTCTACGCAGTCAAGGTCGATGTGTTGGATGGGCCCTATAAAGGCACATACGACGGTGCAGCATCGATTGGCGTGCGCCCGATGTTTGGCGAAAACACGCCCAATTGCGAAACTTTCATCTTTGATTTCAAAGGCGATCTTTACGGCGCGCGGCTTTCTGTTGCTTTGGTGGACTTCCTGCGCCCCGAGTTGAAGTTTGACAGCCTTGATGGGCTTATCACACAAATGGATGCCGATTGCGCCAGCGCTCGAAAGATACTGGCCAATGTCCGCTGAAATCCCCCGTAATGGCCTGTCCCCGCGGTTTTGGGAAACAAAACCGATGGATGAACTGAACCAGCAGGAATGGGAAGCGCTCTGCGATGGCTGTGGCAAGTGTTGCCTGAACAAACTGGAAGATGACGATGGCACTGTCGCCCTGACCCGCATCGCCTGCCGCCTACTGGACAACGAAAGCTGTCTTTGCGGGAACTATGAAAACCGCCATGCGTTCGTGCCGGAATGCATCGTGCTGACGCCCAAGACCATCACCGACAATCTCTATTGGTTGCCCATGACCTGCGGCTACCGCTTGGTCTATGAAGGCCGCCCGCTCTACGATTGGCATCCGCTCATTTCCGGCGATCCTGCCTCGGTCCATGCGGCCGGGGTTTCAGTGCAAGGCATGACCATCCCTGAAACCCAAGTCGATGAAGACGATTGGGAAGACTTTATCATCGAGGAGCCCTTTTAGATGTTTTTCGCCTCCGACAACTCCGGCCCTGCTCATCCGAAGGTGATGGAAGCGCTGATCGCTGCCAATCAGGGCTATGCCATGGGCTATGGCGCCGACCCGATCATGGATGAAGTACGTGCGCAGTTGCGCGACATTTTCGACGCTCCTGAAGCAGCCGTTTATTTGATCATCAACGGCACAGCGGCCAACACCGTCCTGTTGGCGTCGATGACAAAGCCGTGGGAAACCATCTTTTGCACCGAATGCGCCCATATCCACGAGGATGAATGCAACGCGCCGGAGTTTTACACCGGTGCCAAGTTGACGCTGGTCCCGACCACCGATGGTAAGATGACGGCAGACAGCTTGCGCCAGAAAATTCTTGGTGAGGAAAACCGCGGCGTGCACGGACCCCAGCGCGGACCGCTTTCGATCACGCAGGTCACCGAGAAGGGTACAATCTATTCTCTAGAGGAAATCCGCGCGCTGACCGCAACCGCGAAAGAATTCGGGATGCAGACGCATCTTGACGGTGCGCGCTTTGCCAATGCCCTGACCGCTCTGGGTTGCACCCCTGCCGAAATGACGTGGAAAGCTGGCATCGATACAGTCAGCTTTGGCGGCACCAAGAACGGTGCGCTGGGCGTCGAGGCCTGTATTATTTTCAACCCCGAAACCGCGTGGGAATTCGAACTGCGCCGCAAACGCGGCGGGCATCTTCTGTCAAAGCACCGCTATCTTTCAGCCCAGATGCAGGCCTATCTGGCCGACGACCTGTGGCTGGATATGGCCCGCGCCGCCAATGTCCGCTGTGCGCAACTGGCCCACGGTCTGCGCAATCATGATGCGGTCGATATCCTTTTTGAACCGCAGGCCAATATGATCTTTTTCCAGATGCCCCGCCACTTGCATAAACGGATGCTTCACGCAGGTGCAGTCTATCACGTCATGAATGGCGACCCCGAAACAGGTGATCGGGATGCGCCACTGATCGGACGTCTGGTCTGCGACTGGTCCATGACAGAAGACGGCGTCAGCCAGTTCCTTGCTCTTCTGCACGGATAACGACGGCCACCTGTTTGGTGTGCGTCATTGAAATCATATGTCCTGCACCGTCAATGACATGATCGGTTGCATTCGGGATGCGCCGGCCCAGCGCATCATGAATCGCACTGATAACTGCTCGCGTCTGCGCCCCGCGGATGAGGGTGACAGGAATGCGCAAAGCACGCAGGCGGTCTG
The DNA here is from genome assembly GCA_964614205.1 of uncultured Loktanella sp. Taxonomy (GTDB): domain Bacteria; phylum Pseudomonadota; class Alphaproteobacteria; order Rhodobacterales; family Rhodobacteraceae; genus Yoonia. The sequence continues at coordinate 3,136 of CAZTKF010000115.1, forward strand.
CGGAAGTGATCCCTGCCGCATCCTCCTCGATGGCGGCCGCACCCGCGACAATGAGGTGAATCCGGTGGGTCAGTTTTTCCCTTAGGCGCGCAGGAATGTCCTCCCAAACAGTCGCTCCCCAAAGATCGTTGAAAATCTCGGCTGCGCGCGCCTCATCGCCAGTCAACATCGCTGTAACAAAGGGGCGAAACTCTTTCAGGTGCATCGCATGTTCCGGTGTGCCTTTGGCGGCCGCAAAATAGACCGGTTCAATCAGGGTCAGACGGTTCACCGATTCGGGACGCTCCACAGCCAGACGCAAGGCTGCCGTCGCCCCAAATGAATGCCCGATCAAGTGGGACGGCTCTTCGCAGCAAGCTGCCGCAGCGTCGACCACAAGTGTCTGATAGTCATGCTTGCCATCCCAGTCATCGCTGCGCCCGTGCCCGGGCATATCGATCAATGTGACCCGCCCCCCAACTGCCTTGGCCAACGGCATCAGGGCATCATGGCTGGACAAGGCACAATGGATCATCACGGCAGGTGCACCTTCGCCGACCGTAACGCTGTGGATGTGATGCCCGTCAATCTCCGGCACTAAAGCTTTCCCGACAAATAGGCATCCAGATCATCGATGCGGTCCTCACCCCAGAACCGCTGGTCTGTGTCCGTGATAAAGAAGGGTGCGCCAAAGGCGCCGGCATTGACTGCATCCTCAAGGTTCCGGCCGAAGGTTTCAGCGCTTGTCAGCATGTCCTTGTCTGCCAAGGCAGGGTCAAACCCGCATTTTTCCAGACAGTCGCGCACGACATCGTCCTGACTGATATCGCGCTCCTCTGCCCAGCAAGCCGCGCCAAACGCCGTGACCAATTCCGCCACATCTGCCCCGGTGTTCTGAGCGGCGATAATCGCGTAGGCCGAGGGTGCGCCATTGGTCGGCCAGAACATCGGCTTGAGGTTCAGCGGCTTGCCCAAAAGCTTGGATCGGCGCGCCATTTCCTGCAGACGATACTCTTGTCGGTTCGGGTGGCGATCCTTGGGCGGTACACCGCCGGTGCGCGCGAACAGCGCCATGATATCGAGCGGTTTGTAGGTGATCGTGGCCCCATGCTTCTGCGCGACTTCTGCCGGACGGGTGCCGCTGAGATAGGTAAACGGCGACAGAGTGGCGAAGTAATAGTCGATATGGGGCATTTTGCGCGTCCTCAGGCTGCTGAATTCTTTGCGAGACGGTAAGCTTGTGCTACGCGGTGTCAACGCCACGATTCTGTTACATTCACGTAGCAGCCCCTTCTGCCAAAGGACCCCTTCCCATGCCCACCATGATCGAGCCCAAGCTGATTTCAGGCAATGCCAATCCACAACTGGCCAACGCCATTGCGCGCCGGATGTCGATGCATCGCGGCATGGACGTCGGCCTTTGCGATGCCCGCGTCGAACGGTTCAATGATGGCGAGGTATTCGTCGAGGTGTTCGAGAATGTGCGGGGAGAGGATATGTTCATCGTCCAGCCCACATCAAACCCCGCCAACGACAACCTGATGGAGCTTCTGATCATTGCGGATGCGCTGCGACGCTCGTCTGCGGCACGAATTACGGCTGTCATTCCGTACTTCGGCTATGCCCGTCAGGATCGCCGGTCCAAGGCCCGGACCCCTATCACCGCCAAGCTGGTGTCAAATATGATTGTCGAATCCGGCATCGAACGCGTTCTAACCCTGGATCTGCACGCCACGCAGATTCAGGGTTTTTTCGATATCCCCGTGGATAACCTCTATGCCTCGCCCATCTATGCGCTGGATGCGATGCATAACTTCCGCGGCAAAATGGATGAGGTGATGGTGGTGTCGCCTGACGTGGGCGGTGTGGCCCGTGCCCGTGATCTGGCGCAGCGCATTGGCGCCCCTCTTTCGATTGTTGACAAGCGGCGGGGCAAGCCGGGTGAAGTGGCAGAAATGACAGTGATCGGGGATGTGAAAGACAAAGTCTGCGTCATCGTGGACGATATCGTGGACACCGCCGGTACGCTTTGTAAAGCCGCCGAGGTTCTGATGGAGAATGGCGCCAAGGAGGTACATTCCTACATCACGCACGGGGTATTGTCCGGTCCGGCGGTCGACCGCGTCTCGAAATCCGTGATGAAAAGCCTTGTGATCACCGATACAATCGCGGCAACCGAGGCCGTCAAGGCCTGCCCGAACATCCGGATCGTGCCAACAGCCCCTATGTTTGCACAGGCGATCCTGAACACATGGAACGGGACATCTGTTTCTTCGCTGTTCGACCACAAGACGCTGGGTCCGATCTATGAAGGGCTCTACGCAGCCGAGTAGGCACTAATAGAGCTCCCAACCATCATCATGAGGGAGTTCCCCAAAGGAACTCCATGCGACCCGGACCCGTGCAACCTGTGTATCAGACCAAGTCCGGAAGACGATCGTAAATCCGGTCTCTGTGATGTCCTCTGCCTGAACATCTGCGCGGATGTTCGTATTGTTTGAAATATCCCACATCGACATAGAGACCTGGACATGGGGCGGCTTCGCATAGGGCTGTGAAAAGCATACCTCAGCCCGCGACTGACGCGGCCCTTCACCGCTCCACATTTGCCCGTCATCCTCGAAATCAGAGAAAAGAACCACATCACCGTGGTCAATTCCCAACGTGCCACTGTCAAACCGCTGCATCACCGACCTAGCGTTTCCTTAACCCGTAATAACACTTGGTTAATGAATCACTGATAACTCAACCTTAACGATTTTTAAATGTTAAGTGAGGTGCGGTCGTGAAACGCCATTGGTTTCAGTTTGTGGGTATGAGCCTGTTGATCTTTGCGCTGTCAGCATGTGCAAGCAGCACAAGTCGCCCGCCGGATGACAATGGTGGCGACGGCGGAGGAGGGGGCGGAGGCGATGGTGGTGGCGGAGGTGATGGTGGAGGAGACCCGCCATACGTCAGCCCGTTCACAGCCCCTACCGAAGCGCAGGCACTCTATTTTGTCGGTGATATGCCGGATGAGTTTTCGGCCGTTCGGGCGAACTATAATGCCGGAGGGTTTACGCTCTTGGCCGACCTGCCCGGCTCCGGCCTGATCTCTTACGACGGGTTTATGGAGATCAACATCACAAGCTCACCCGCCGCCGCCGTACGCAGCACGGCTACACTAACCGTGGACCTGCCGTCCGGCGTAATGGGTGGGGGCGCAAATACGTTCATGGGTTGGGTATACAATGCCGAAACAGACAGCACCGAATTGGCCCTCTACGAGGGGGGTATCAGTTTTTCCGGCGGTGGCCTCATTGCCGGAACTCTGGGCGACACACGTCTGTCAGTGGAGGTTGATGGCGCGCTGGACAACGGCGTACAGGATTTCACACTGACCGGGACACTTGATGGCCGGATGTATGGTACGGATGGCAGTGGGATTTATGCTGGTGGCAGCTATTATGGTCTTGGCCGCGACATCACGTTAACGGCGGATGGAGTTGACGTGTACGGCGACGCCAATCTCTGGGTTCTGAAGCGATAGCTTGTCAAAACAAAAGGCCCCGCATGGGCGGGGCCTAAGCTTGTTAACTTCCTGAACCTTAGTCTTTGGCTGTCAGACCAATATGCCCGCCGATGGCCACCATATCCGACAACAGCTTGGCGGCGTCATCTACAGGGCCGGGCTCGTTCTTGAAGGTCTCTTGCGCACGACCGTGGGCGGCCTTTGCGTCTGCAACCATCTGGTCATAAACCTCTTGTGTGACCTCGGACTGTGGCAGGGCTTGCTCGGCAAGAACAGAAACGCCTGTCGCTGTGATCTCGGCGAAACCGCCAGACACCACGTAAGCGTCAGACCCACCGCTATGTACCACAGTCAGGATACCGGGGCGCAATGTTGTGATGGTCGGAGCATGATCAGCCATTGCTGTCATATCGCCATCTGCGCCGGGGATCCGGACCTCGGTCGCCTCGACCGACGCCAAGCGGCGTTCGGGCGAGACAAGATCGAATTGTAGGTTTGCCATGTTGGCTCCTTACGGCTCTACTTAGGCTGCGTCAGCAGCCATTTTCTCGGCTTTGGCTTTCACTTCATCGATGCCGCCAACCATGTAGAAGGCACCCTCTGGGAAGTGATCGTACTCGCCTGCAACAACGGCCTTGAACGACGCGATTGTGTCTTCCAGTGGCACCTGAACGCCTGGCGAACCGGTGAACACCTGTGCCACGTCAAACGGCTGGGACAGGAAACGCTCGATCTTGCGGGCGCGGGCAACGGTCAGTTTGTCTTCTTCTGACAGTTCGTCCATGCCAAGGATCGCGATAATATCCTGAAGCGACTTGTAACGCTGCAGCATCTGCTGAACGTCGGCAGCAACGCTGTAGTGCTCTTCACCTACGATGGCAGGGTCCAACAGACGCGATGTGGAATCGAGCGGGTCAACCGCAGGGTAGATACCCTTTTCCGAAATTGCACGGTTCAGAACGGTTGTTGCATCAAGGTGCGCAAACGAAGTGGCTGGCGCAGGGTCAGTCAAGTCATCCGCAGGCACGTAGATGGCCTGAACAGACGTGATCGAACCGTTCTTGGTTGATGTAATGCGTTCCTGCATCGCACCCATGTCGGTTGCCAGTGTTGGCTGGTAGCCCACAGCGGATGGAATACGGCCCAGAAGCGCGGACACCTCAGAACCGGCCTGCGTGAAGCGGAAGATGTTGTCGACGAAGAACAGAACGTCCGTACCGGATTGGTCACGGAAGGATTCCGCCATTGTCAGACCAGACAAGGCAACACGCATACGCGCACCTGGAGGCTCGTTCATCTGACCGTAAACTAGTGCCACTTTGGACTTGGTCAGGTCTTCGGCGTTGATAACGCCGGATTCGATGA
>CAZTKF010000116.1:0-7827 GCA_964614205.1 uncultured Loktanella sp.
CCCCCGATATCGACGTCGATTTCGAACATGAACGCCGCGAAGAGGTGATCCAGCATATCTATGACAAATACGGGCGGGACCGGGCGGCGTTATGCGCGACCGTGATCCACTACCGCCCGCGCATGGCTGTGCGCGAGGTGGGAAAGGTCATGGGCCTGTCCGAGGATATCACCACCGCATTGGCCAAAACGATCTGGGGCTCATGGGGCCGCGAGATTGGCGCGCGTGAGGCGGCAGAGGCAGGGATCGACCTGAAAGATCCGCTCATGGCGCGCACCATCAAACTGGCCGACCAGATGATCGGGATGCCCCGCCATCTGGGGCAGCATGTGGGCGGTTTCATCCTGACCGAAAAGCCACTGACCGAAACGGTGCCCATCGGCAACGGTGCCATGCCAGACCGCAGTTTCATCGAATGGGACAAGGACGATATTGATGAATTGCGCATCCTCAAGGTTGATGTACTGGCGCTGGGGATGCTGACCTGCATCCGCAAGGCCTTTGATCTGATTGATGCCCATTACGGCAAACGCTTTACCCTTGCCACGATCCCGCAAGAAGACCCGGCGGTTTACGATATGCTGTGCAGGGGCGACAGTCTGGGCACCTTTCAGGTCGAAAGCCGCGCCCAAATGAACATGCTGCCACGGCTGAAGCCGCGTGAATTCTATGATCTGGTCATACAGGTCGCTATCGTACGACCCGGGCCGATTCAGGGCGACATGGTGCACCCTTATCTGCGCCGCCGCAGCGGCAAGGAGGCCACGGAATATCCCTCACCTGCGCCGCCCCATGACCCTGACGAGCTGCGCAAGGTGCTGGGGCGCACACTGGGCGTGCCGATCTTTCAGGAACAGGCAATGAAAATCGCCATGGTCGCGGCTGAATTTTCCACCAAAGAGGCCAATGAACTGCGCAAGGCCATGGCGACATTCCGGTCTAAAGGCACCATCGGCGCGCTTGAGGACAAGATGGTCAGCCGCATGATCAAACGCGGGTATGAACCTGAATTCGCAGCCCGCTGTTTCAACCAGATCAAGGGCTTTGGCGATTATGGGTTCCCCGAAAGCCATGCGGCCAGTTTTGCGCATCTGGTTTATGTATCCTGTTGGATCAAGCGTCATTACCCGGATGTATTCTGTGCCGCCTTGCTCAATTCGCAGCCGATGGGGTTCTATGCCCCCGCCCAGATCGTGCGCGATGCCCGCGAACATCAGGTGATCGTGCGCGCACCGGATGTGAATTATTCCGACTGGGATAACACGTTGGAGCCGGTCGCCCCCGGTCTCTTTGCTGTACGGCTGGGCCTGCGCCAGATTGACGGGATGCGGCAGGACATGGGGCAACGGGTGATGGATGCGCGCGCAGCGCCTTTCACGGATCTGCAAGACCTGAAAGAGCGCGCAAGGCTGGATGCAGGCACCATTCGGCGGCTGGCGGCGGCGGATGCGGTGCGGTCGATGACACTGGACCGGCGGCAGGCGCTTTGGGACGCGCGAGCCTTGCGTGATGCCCCTGATCTGCCGCTGTTTGCAGACAACCGCGATGAAGGTGCAGAAACCCGCTTTGAATTACCGGAAATGCCCGTCTGCGAACATGTGGTCGCTGATTATCAGACGACGCGACTGTCGCTGAAGGCGCATCCGATGTCCTTTCTGCGGCGCAGTATGGACAGGCAGGGCTATGCCACCACCCGCGCGTTGCAGGATATGCGGGGCGGACAGCAGATCAAACTGGCGGGCATTGTCTTGATCCGCCAGCGCCCGGGCAGTGCCAAGGGCGTGTGTTTTATCACGCTTGAGGATGAAACAGGCGTGGCCAATCTGGTGGTCTGGCCCAAGGTGATGGAGGCCTATCGCAAGGTGATCATGCGCGCCCGCGTCATAGACGTGCGCGGCGTGGTGCAACGCAGTGAAGACGTGATCCATGTGGTCGCCAATCACCTGACAGACCGCAGCGATGCATTGGAACGACTGTCCCATGACCGGATGGAGGCACCACTGGCGCGCGCCGATGAGGTTAAGAAATCCATTCCCCATGACCCGCGCGGAAAGCACCCCCGCGATGTGCGCGTGATCCCGAAATCGCGGGACTTTCACTAGCGTGCGAAGCGCTCTAGGGTTCGGCAGGTACAACAGACAAGGCGACGATGCGGCCCACCCTCAAACAACTCGAAGCCTTTGTGTGGGTCGCCGATCTGCAAAGCTTCCGGCGCGCGGCCGAGCGTCTGAACACCACGCAGCCCAATATCTCGGCCCGGATTGCCGGGTTGGAACAGGCACTGTGCACGACACTGATGACACGCGATGCAGGCTCTGTGCGGCTAACAGGCAAGGGGCAGGAGCTGCTAACCCACGCGCGCCGCGTTCTTGACGCGACGGATGCGCTGGTTGTGGCGGCGGATCAGAAGGCACTGATTGAAGGCACGCTGCGCCTTGGTGTGACCGAGATGATCGTGCACACATGGCTGCGCGATTATCTGCGGCACTTGAAAGACGTCTACCCGCGTCTGACAGTGGAGCTGACGGTCGATTTCTCGGTCAATCTTGAAAAGGGTCTTGCGGAACGCAGCCTTGACCTGGCCCTGCAGAACGAACCTTTCAGCCGCCTTGCCACCGGCCAGCTCGAGATCGGGGCATATCATCTCATCTGGGTTGCCTCACCTGATCTTGGGCTTGCGAAACGCCAGACCATCGAAACACTGGCGGCACAGCCTATCCTGACCCATGCACGCGATACGCGGCTTTACGAAGAAGTCGCCGCCCATTTCGGAGTGCGCCGTGATCTGGCGCCGCGCCTTGTGCCATCCACCAATCTTGCCGCCTGTCAGACCATGACGATCGATGCCATGGGCATCGCTGTTCTGCCCGTCGCGATGGTGGAACGCGACATTGCAGAAGGGGTGCTGATGCAGCTTGATTATGACTGGACGCCCCAGCCCTTGCACTTCTTTGCCCGCTATGACGAAGAGCGCGCGCCGCGCTTTGTGGCTGAGGCGGCTATGCTTGCGGTGCAGGTTGCAAAAGATCAATAATCTCTATCCTTTATATCAATTTAAAAAATTTGAAGTGATTAAAGGACTGCATTAGCCTCGCCCCGAGATCAAGGGGTGGCAAAATGCAAAATCACATTCGCATGGGTGTCGATATCGGGGGGACGTTCACGGATGTCGTGCTTGAGGTCGGAAAAGACCAGTATTCAACCAAGGTTCTGACCACTTACATAGCCCCCGAAAATGCGATTATCGAAGGGATGCATCAGGTTTGCGCCAAGGCTGCAATCACCCCTGCGCAAATCGAACAGATCATTCATGGTACGACCTTGGCCACCAATGCACTGATTGAACGCCGCGGGGCAAAAACCGCGCTCATCACCACCGAAGGTTTTCGCGATGTGATAGAAATGCGGACCGAGAGCCGCTTTGAACAATATGACCTGAACCTGCAACTGCCCGAGCCGCTCTTGCCGCGTCAGCACCGCTTTGCCTTGAAGGAACGGGTCGATGCCCAGGGCAACATCCTGATTTCGCTGGATCGTGCAGATGTCGCGGCATTGGCGGACAAGATCAGGTCCTACGGCTTTGAAAGCATCGCGATCGGCCTGATCCATGCCTACCTGAATGATACGCACGAACGGATGATCCGCGATGTGCTGGCGGAAAAACTGCCCGGCGTGATGGTTTCACTGTCGTCCGAGGTGTCGCCGCAGATGCGCGAGTATGAACGCTTCAACACGACTGTTGCGAACGCCTATATCAAGCCGCTGATGAAGTCCTATCTGGGCCGTCTCGAAGGACGGTTGGCGCATGAGGGCGCGCGCTGCCCGATCTTCCTCATGCATTCGGGCGGCGGAATCATCAGCCTGCAAAGCGCGGCTGATTTTCCGGTACGTCTGGTTGAATCCGGCCCTGCCGGAGGTGCTGTTTTCGCGGCCAATCTCGCGGCCCGCTATGGTCTGGACAAGGTTCTGTCCTTCGACATGGGCGGAACAACAGCCAAGATCTGCCTGATCAAGAACCAGACCCCCAAGACCGCAAGGGTATTCGAAGTCGCCCGCACCTACCGCTTCAAGAAAGGGTCGGGCATGCCGATCTCGATTCCCGTGATCGACATGGTTGAAATCGGGGCAGGGGGCGGGAGTCTCGCGCATGTGGATGCGATGCACCAGATCAGGGTCGGGCCCGAAAGCGCCGGATCAGAGCCGGGGCCTGCCTGTTATGGGCGGGGTGGCGATCGTCCAGCGGTCACAGATGCGGACCTTGCGCTGGGCAAGCTTGACCCGGATAATTTTGCAGGTGGCTCGATCAAACTGCACACAGATGCATCCGACAAGGCGCTTGTCGCCTTGGGTGAACCGTTGCAGATGGATGCCCAGACGGCCGCTTTCGGCGTGGCCGAGGTGGTGGATGAAAACATGGCCAATGCCGCGCGGGTCCACGCTGTTGAAAATGGCGAAGATCTTGCCGACTACACCATGATTGCGTTTGGAGGTGCGGCGCCGCTGCATGCAGGCCGGCTCTGTGAAAAGCTGGGTGTGGACCGTTTGCTGGTGCCCACGGGTGCGGGTGTCGGGTCGGCGATCGGGTTCCTGCGGGCGCCCTTCAGTTTTGAGGCGACACGCAGCGTCTATATGAAATTGTCGGGTTTCGCGCCGGATACGGTCAAGGGCCTGCTGCGCGAACTGGAAACCGAAGCGACAGGGTTTGTCCGCACCTGCGATCCTGATGCGGCAATCACGGCTGAATACAAAGTCTATATGCGCTACACCGGTCAAGGCTGGGAAATCCCGATTGTGCTCACTGCCGCGCAAGCCGCAAACCCCGACGCCGCGACCTTTCAGGCCCTGTTCGAGGCTGATTATACAACGCTCTTTGGCCGGACGGTCGCGGGCATGGATATCGAAATCACGGTCTGGGCGGTCAACGCCACCACTCAGGCCGCGGCACCGGATGCACTGGGCGAAACCCCGAATGGAACCGCTGGTCAGGTCGCTGGAAAGCGCGCCCTTTTTGATCCGGTGACAGGTAAATCCAGTGAGGCCGCTGTCGTCTTGCGCCGCGCCTTGAAGGCCGGGGATGCCGTCGCAGGACCGGCACTGATCACCGAAGATGAAACCACGATTGTCGTGCCCAACAGCCGCACAGCCATCGCCCGCCCCGACGGGACCATCGACATCACGGAGAAACGGACATGAGCAACGTTGCCTATCAAGTCATGTGGAACCGCTTGATCTCGGTTGTCGAGGAACAAGCGCAGGCGCTGGTGCGCACGGCTTTTTCGACCTCGGTGCGCGAAGCGGGGGATCTGTCTGCCGGTGTCTACAATGCCGAAGGTCTGATGCTGGCGCAGGCCGTCACCGGAACGCCCGGCCATGTCAATGCAATGGCGGATGCGGTGGCCCACTTCATCCGTCGCATCGGGCGCGCGAATATCAACGAGGGAGATGTCTATATTACCAATGACCCATGGGAGGGGACAGGTCATCTGCACGATATCACGGTGGTCAGCCCGTCATTTCACAAAGGCAAACATGTCGGCTTTTTCGCCTGCACCGCGCATGTTGTCGATATCGGCGGGCGCGGTTTCGGGGCAGATGCAGCGAGTGTCTATGAAGAAGGTCTCTATATCCCGATAATGAAATTCGTGGATCGCGGGACGGTCGATGAAACCCTGATCCGTATCGTGCGCGGCAATGTGCGCGAACCGGATCAACTTGTGGGTGACATGTATGCACTTGCCACCTGCAACGAGATCGGCCACCGCCGCCTGACCGAAATGATGGATGAATTCGCACTGACCGATCTGGAGGGGATCGGCGATTTTATCCTAGAGAATTCGCGCCGTGCCACGTTAGAGCGCATCGCAGGATTGCCCCGCGAAACGGCCAAAGGTGCCATGCGGATCGACGGTTTTTCCACGCCAATCGACTTGAAGGTGCAACTGACCATCGAGGAGGACAGCATCCACTGTGATTTCACAGGGACTTCAGGGATCGACAAGAAGGGCATCAATGTGCCGCTGGTCTATACCAAGGCCTATGCCTGTTATGCGCTCAAATGCGCGATCGCTCCGGAGATTCCCAACAACGCCGCATCGCTGGCGCCGTTCGTGGTGTCGGCGCCCGAGGGCAGCATCGTCAACGCAGTACACCCCGCGCCCGTCGCGTTGCGTCATATCATCGGGCACATGATCCCCGATACCGTTTATGATGCACTTGACAAGATCCTGCCTGCGACAGTGCCCGCTGAAGGGGCGGGTTGCCTGTGCAATTTTCAGGTGTCCCTGCGTCCTGCTCCGGGCGAACAGGGGCGGCGCTCAGAAGTGCTGACCTTCAACTCCGGCGGGGCGGGCGCGCGGCCAACGGTCGATGGCCTGAATGCGACGGCCTTCCCTTCCGGGGTTATGACGATGCCGATTGAGGCGACCGAGCATACAGGCCCCGTCATCATCTGGCGCAAGGAATTGCGGCCTGACAGCGGTGGGGCGGGGGCGCTTCGTGGCGGTTTGGGCCAATACATGGAAGTCGGCGCCGCTGACGGGCATGAATTCGATTTCTCGGCAATGTTCGACCGTGTCGATCACCCCGCACGGGGGCGGCAGGGCGGTAACGATGGCGCGCCGACATGTATTGCGCAGGACGATGGCACGCCGATGCAAGGAAAGGGAAAGCAATTCGTGCCTGCGGGGCGGCGTGTCGTGCTCGCCCTGCCCGGTGGTGCGGGGTATGGCAAGGCATCCGACCGCGACCCTGCATTGGTCGCACGCGACCTTGCGCGCGGCTATATTTCTGTCGAGGCTGCGAAAAAGGCATATGGCATGAGCGCAGAGGCTGTGGATGCTGTTCTTGCTGATGTTGCAAAGGGAGAAACCGGATGATGCAAGCGCCAGCGCAGTCCAGCTATGATGTGGTGATCGTTGGTGGCGCGATGTACGGATCATCTGTCGCATGGTTCCTGACTGACAACCCCGATTTTGACGGCTCCATTCTCGTGGTCGAACGCGATCCGACCTATGAATTCACCTCTACGTCGCACACCAATTCCTGCATGCGCCAGCAGTTCAGCGCCGCGATCAACGTAAAGGTTTCGCAGTTCGCGGCCGAGTACGTCAAAAACTTCCGCGACTATATGGGCGGCGACCCGCGTGTCCCCGATGTGGCGTTACACAGTTTCGGTTACCTCTATCTGGCCGACAACGAAGCCTTTGCCGCGACCCTGCGCGAGAACCAGAAACTGCAGGCGGCTTGTGGGGCAGGCACCAAACACATGACACCGGAAGAAATTGCGCGCGACTATCCGTTCTACAACCTCGACGGGATTATTGCGGGCAATCATAACCGTATTGATGAAGGCTATTTCGACGGCAACACGCTTTTTGACTGGTGGAAAAGGACTGCCAAGGAGCGCGGTGTGGAATATCTGACGAACGAAGTCATCGCCATGAACCGCAACGCGGCGGGCACACGGGTAGAGAGTGTGATCCTCAAGTCGGGCGAAGTCGTGGGCTGCGGCACCGTTGTCAATGCATCCGGTCCGCGTGCTATCCTTACCTCACGCATGGCCGGGATTGAAATACCGGTTGAGCCGCGCAAGCGCTATACGTTTGTTTTCGAGGCCGAAAAACCGCTCGAGCGTGACCTGCCTTTGACGATTGACCCATCGGGTGTCCATATGCGCACAGACGGAACCTATTATCTGGCGGGCTGCCCCCCCGACGACGACCCGGCAGTGGACTACGACGATTTCGTACAGGACCACAGCATTTGGGAAGACAAGGTCTGGCCGGTCCTTGCCACCCGTATTCCGCAGTTCGAGGCGATCAGGCTGCG
>CAZTKF010000117.1:0-7664 GCA_964614205.1 uncultured Loktanella sp.
GCGGCGTATGCGCCTTTGTCGATGCCGAACACGCGCTTGACCCGCAATATGCCAAAAAGCTGGGTGTGAACCTTGACGAGTTGCTGATTTCGCAGCCCGACACGGGTGAGCAGGCGCTTGAGATTGTCGATACGCTGGTCCGCTCGGGTGCTGTCAGCATGGTGATTGTGGATTCGGTTGCCGCCCTCACACCGAAGTCCGAACTGGAAGGCGATATGGGCGACAGCTCTGTCGGTGTGCATGCGCGGCTGATGTCTCAGGCCATGCGTAAACTGACCGGTTCGATCAACCGTTCAGGCTGCATGGTGATCTTTATCAACCAGATCCGGATGAAGATTGGTGTAATGTTCGGCTCGCCCGAAACGACGACGGGTGGCAACGCGCTGAAATTCTACGCCTCTGTCCGGCTTGATATCCGTCGTATCGGTGCGATCAAGGACCGTGACGAGGTTGTGGGCAACGCCACCCGCGTGAAGGTCGTGAAGAACAAGGTGGCGCCACCGTTCAAACAGGTAGAATTCGACATCATGTATGGCGAAGGCATCTCGAAAATGGGCGAATTGCTTGATCTGGGCGTGAAAGCCGGTGTCGTTGAAAAGTCGGGGGCATGGTTCAGCTATGGCGATGAGCGGATCGGGCAGGGGCGTGAGAACTCCAAGATTTTTCTCAAGGAAAACCCCGCTGTCGCGCTCGAGATCGAGGACAAGATCCGCGCCGCGCATGGTCTGGATTTCGATCTGCCCGAGGGCAGCCATGATGATGGTGATGACGACCTCGTCGAGGTGTAATGAGAACCGGCCGTGATGCCCATGGCATCTGTTGAAAGGCCAGACAGGATCGGGAAGGGGGTGCGGTTTGCGCCCCCTTTTTCAATGCGCCGGAGAGTGAATTGATGCGGTGATGAAAGGCTAGCGCTCATTGTCGGTGGACAGTGTGCGGGCGCGGGGCTATTTCTGCATTTCAACAGAAATCACTGCCTGAAAGCGCGCTATGACAAGTCTTGCTGACATCCGTTCGACCTTTCTGAACTACTTTGGGAAACAGGGGCACGAGATTGTTGCCTCTGGCCCGTTGGTGCCGCGCAATGACCCGACCCTGATGTTTACGAATTCAGGCATGGTGCAGTTCAAGAACCTCTTTACCGGCGTGGAAACCCGCGACTATGTGCGCGCCACAACCAGCCAGAAATGCGTTCGCGCCGGGGGTAAGCACAACGACCTTGACAATGTGGGCTATACCGCACGCCACCATACGTTTTTCGAGATGCTGGGCAATTTCAGTTTTGGCGACTACTTCAAAGCCGAAGCGATTGCCTTTGCGTGGGAACTGCTGACCAAGGATTTTGGGATCGACAAGAACCGACTGTTGGTCACCGTCTATCACACCGATGACGAGGCCGCGGCGATCTGGAAAAAGGTGGCGGGCCTGCCCGATGACCGGATCATCCGTATTCCGACCGACGATAATTTCTGGCGGATGGGGCCAACTGGCCCTTGTGGGCCATGCACCGAGATTTTTTATGACCACGGCGAACACATTTGGGGTGGCCCTCCAGGGTCCCCCGAGGAAGACGGTGACCGCTTTATCGAAATCTGGAACATCGTCTTCATGCAGAATGAACAGTTCGATGATGGCACCATGAAGCCTCTGGATATGCAGTCGATCGATACCGGCATGGGGCTGGAACGGATTGGCGCACTGTTGCAGGGCAAACATGACAACTATGACACGGACCTGATGCGCGCCTTGATCGAGGCGTCGGCAGAAGTGACATCCACTGATCCCGACGGGCCGGGCAACACCCATCATCGGGTGATCGCGGATCACCTGCGCTCGACCTCGTTTCTGATCGCTGAAGGCGTGCTGCCTTCCAATGAAGGCCGCGGCTATGTCCTGCGCCGCATCATGCGCCGCGCGATGCGCCATGCGCATCTGCTGGGCAGCAAAGACCCTGTCATGCACCGTCTGGTGCCGGCGCTTGTGCAACAGATGGGCGCAGCCTACCCCGAATTGGGGCGCGGGCAGCGTCTGATCGAAGATACGCTGCTGAACGAAGAGCTACGCTTCAAGCAAACGCTGGATCGCGGTCTGAAACTGCTGGATGAGGAATTGGCCAACCTGCCGGATGAGGCGGCACTGCCGGGCAAGGCGGCGTTCAAGCTGTATGATACCTACGGTTTCCCGCTTGATCTGACGCAGGATGCGTTGCGCGAAAAAGGGCGTGGGGTTGACACCGAAGGTTTCGATGCCGCAATGGCAGAGCAGAAGGCCAAGGCGCGTGCCGCATGGTCCGGTACGGGCGAGGCTGCTGACAGCGCGATCTGGTTCGATATTGCCGATGCCAGCGGAACGACCGATTTTCTGGGTTATGACACACTGACCGCCGAGGGCCAGATCGTGGCGTTGGTCGTCGATGGGGCGACCGCAGATCATGCCGAAGGCGCTGTCCAGATCGTGCTGAACCAAACTCCGTTCTATGCCGAGGCCGGTGGTCAGGTTGGCGATGCGGGGACATTGCGTACCGAAACGGGAAAGGCCGACATCACCGACACCAAGAAATTCGGCGAGGTCTACGTCCATTTTGCCAAGGTCACCGAAGGGCATCTGCACAAGGGGCAAGGTGCGGAATTGCTGGTCGATCCGCAGCGGCGGGCCCAGATTCAGGCAAACCACTCGGCCACGCACCTGCTGAACGAGGCACTGCGCGAGGTTCTGGGCGATCATATCGCGCAGCGCGGGTCGCTGAATGCACCGGATCGGCTGCGCTTTGATTTCAGCCACAACAAGGCACTGAATGAAGCCGAGCTTGAACAGATCGAGCGGGACGTGAATGCGATCATTCGCCAGAACAGCCCCGTCGAGACCCGCATCATGACACCCGATGATGCCCGCGCCATGGGGGCGCAGGCGCTTTTTGGCGAAAAATACGGTGATGAGGTGCGCGTGGTGGCGATGGGCCGGCAAGAGGGCTCCGGCAAGGGAACCGGCGGGAATACCTATTCGCTCGAACTTTGCGGCGGGACGCATGTCAAGCGCCTGGGTGAAATCGGTGCCTTTGTCACGCTGGGCGACAGCGCATCAAGTGCCGGGGTCCGCCGGATCGAGGCGCTGACGGGACAGGCGGCTCTGGACTATCTGCATCAGCAGGAGAAACGGTTGGGTGCCGTGGCGGCGGCGCTGAAAGCACCGGCGGCGGAAGTGGCCGAGCGCGTGAAGGCGCTCATGGACGAACGCAAAGCGCTTTCGAACGAGGTGGCACAATTGCGCCGCGAACTCGCGATGGGTGGTGGCGCAAAAGAGGCAGCACCTTCCGAAGTGATCAATGGCATTGCGTTTCAGGCGCAGGTGCTGAGCGGCGTCACCGGCAAGGACCTGCCCGCATTGATCGACGAAATGAAAGCAGCGATCGAGAGCGGTGCGATCCTGTTGATCGCGGACGCGGGGGGCAAAGCAGCGGTGGCCGTTGGCGTGACAGCCGACCTGACCGGCCGTGTCTCGGCGGTTGATATCCTGCGGGCGGTAACACCGGAACTGGGTGGAAAAGGCGGCGGGGGACGCCCTGACATGGCACAGGGGGGCGGCGCATCAGTCGAAAACGCGGATGCCGCGATTACTGCGGCGAAGGCTGTGCTGGAGGGATTGAAATGAGCGCACTCTGGATTGCCCATGTGAAGGTCACGGACGAGGCCGCTTATGGTGAATACGCCAAGCGGGCCACTGGTGCGATTGCCGATCATGGCGGTGTTTTTCTGGCCCGCGGCGGTGCCTATGAACAGCTGGAAGGGCCTGATCGCCCGCGAAACGTGGTTGCCCGCTTTCCCAGCCTGCAGGCGGCACATGATTGTTATTACTCGGACGCTTACCAAGAGGCCCTGAGCTTTGCCAAAGGTGCCAGCCAGCGCGAATTGAGCATCGTCGAAGAGATCGCTTGAAAGGCAAGCTTGCCGAAATGATGGCCCGCCACGCGCGGGTGGGCCGTCTGGAGTGGATCGGGCTGCGCAACGCGCGATATGCTCCGATGGATGTTGTGCAAAGTACTGAAGTCACCATGGCCGGTCTGCTGGGTGATCACGGACGCGCAGGCAAGCGGGCGGTGACACTAATACAGGCAGAGCATTTGCCGGTGATTGCTGCGTTTTCCAACCTGTCCGGGATCGCGCCAGAGGTGCTGCGCCGCAATCTGGTGGTTTCGGGGCTTAACCTGCTTGCGCTACGCAAGGGCCTGCTCCGCCTCGGTGATGTGATTTTGGAAATCGAGGGGCCGTGCCCGCCCTGTTCGCGCATGGAGAAGGCACTGGGACCGGGCGGATATAACGCAATGCGGGGACATGGCGGATGGTATGCCAGCGTCGCCAAGCCGGGCGTTGTGCGTGTCGGTGACGCGGTGGAACCCCCGTCACCCTAATTGCATTAGCTTGCGCGTGCCTGCCGCTTGCGTTCGTGCGGGTCAAGGTAGCGCTTGCGCAGGCGGATGGCGTTTGGTGTGACTTCGACCAGTTCATCGTCGTCGATATAGGCAATCGCCTGTTCCAGCGACATGGTGACAGGGGGGGTCAGGCGCACGGCTTCATCTGTGCCCGAGGCGCGCACGTTGGTCAGCTTTTTACCTTTCAGCGGGTTCACTTCCAGATCGTTTTCGCGGCTATGTTCCCCGATGATCATGCCGGTATAGACCGCCTCTTGCGCGCCGATGAACATCTTGCCGCGATCTTCAAGGTTCCACAGGGCAAAGGCGACCGAGGTGCCGTTTTCCATCGAGATCAACACACCCTGACGGCGGCCTTCGATCTTACCCTTGTAGGGGGTCTGGCCGTGGAACAAGCGGTTGAGCACGCCGGACCCGCGGGTATCGGTCAGGAATTCACCGTGATAGCCGATCAGGCCACGGGAAGGCACATGCGCGATGATGCGGGTCTTGCCCGCACCTGCGGGCTTCATCTCGACCAGTTCGCCCTTGCGCGGCCCGGTCAACTTTTCCACCACGACGCCGGTGTATTCGTCATCCACGTCGATCGTGACTTCTTCGACCGGCTCCATGCGTTGTCCATCCTGTTCGGTGAAAATCACCTGCGGGCGCGAAATCGACAGTTCGAACCCTTCACGGCGCATGTTTTCGATCAATACACCCATTTGGAGTTCGCCGCGGCCCGACACCTCGAAGGCGTCACCGCCGGGGGTGTCGGCGATCTTGATGGCGACGTTGACTTCCGCCTCTTTCATCAGACGTTCGCGGATAACGCGGGATTGCACCTTTTTGCCGTCACGGCCCGCCAGTGGGCTGTCATTGATGCCGAATGTCACAGTGATCGTAGGTGGGTCGATGGGCTGCGCCGGGATCGGCGCTTCCACGCTGGGATCACACAGCGTGTCAGCAACGGTTGCTTTGGTCATGCCTGCGATGGTGACGATATCGCCAGCCTCGGCCACATCGATGGGCTGCTGGGACAGACCGCGGAAAGCGAGGATCTTGGAAACGCGGAATTGTTCGATCTTGTCACCTGTGCGGGACAATGCCTTGACCGTGTCGCCTGCCTTCAGGGTGCCGGCCTCGACACGGCCAGTCAGGATACGGCCGATAAACGGGTCGGCCGACAGGGTGGTGGCCAGCATCTGGAACGGCTCGTCCTTGCGGGCGATCTGCGCAGGTGTGGGGACGTGATTGACGATCAGGTCGAACAGCGCATCGAGGTTCTGGCGTGGTCCGTCCAGTTCCGCGTCACACCAGCCAGCGCGGCCAGAGGCGAACATCGACGGGAAATCAAGCTGTTCATCTGTGGCTTCAAGGGCCGCAAACAGATCGAATACTTCGTCAACTGCGCGGTCAGGCTCGCCATCTGGCTTGTCCACCTTGTTCACAACGACGATCGGGCGCAGACCCAGGGCCAGCGCTTTGGAAGTCACGAATTTGGTCTGCGGCATCGGGCCCTCGGCGGCGTCAACCAGCAGCACGACACCATCAACCATCGACAGGATACGCTCGACTTCGCCACCGAAATCGGCGTGGCCGGGGGTGTCGACGATATTGATCCGTGTGCCCTTCCATTCAACCGACGTACATTTCGCCAGAATGGTGATTCCGCGTTCACGCTCAATGTCGTTGCTGTCCATCGCGCGCTCTTGGGTGGCTTCGTTTTCACGATAGATGCCGGATTGCTTGAGGAGCTCGTCAACAAGTGTCGTCTTGCCGTGGTCAACGTGCGCGATGATCGCGATATTGCGGATATCCATCAGATCAGCCTTTAAGGGTAAGTTGCCGCGCGGATAACGTGCAGCTTCGCCAAAGGCCAGCCCTAATCTGCCGTGGATGTGCGGAATGCCCCCCGCCACGCCGTGTTCGTACGGAAAACCTGTACCGTTGCAACCCGATGCGCGCGCAAGCCGCCTGTTTGCGATAGCGGAACAGCCTTTGTCGTTCCATCAGTGCGTGACGGGGGGGTGACCCACGCTTGTCGGTCACATCGCCTTGTTCAGGTTCTCGTCAATCTTTTCAAGGAACCCTTCTGTGGTCAGCCAGCCCTGATCGGGTCCGACCAGCAGTGCCAGATCCTTGGTCATGAAGCCGCTTTCCACGGTGTCCACGACGACCTTTTCCAAAGTTTCGGCAAACCTCATCAGCTCTGCATTCTCATCCAGTTTGGCGCGGTGCTTTAGCCCGCCGGTCCAGGCAAAAATCGACGCAATCGAATTGGTCGAGGTCGCTTGTCCCGCCTGATGCTGGCGGTAGTGGCGCGTGACGGTGCCGTGGGCGGCCTCGGCCTCGACGATCTTGCCATCGGGGGTCATCAACTGGCTGGTCATCAGGCCCAATGACCCGAACCCTTGCGCCACAGTGTCGGACTGCACATCGCCGTCATAGTTCTTGCAGGCCCATACGAATTTGCCCGACCATTTCATCGCCGAGGCCACCATATCATCGATCAACCGGTGCTGGTATTCGATGCCCGCTGCGTCGAATTGATCTTTGAATTCCTCGTCAAAGACGTTTTGGAACAGGTCCTTGAACCGTCCGTCATAGGCTTTGAGGATCGTGTTCTTAGTCGACAGATAGACTGGCCAGCCAAGGTTCAGACCATAGTTGAACGACGCCCGTGCGAAATCGATAATTGATGAATCAAGGTTATACATACCCATAGCCACACCGGCAGAAGGGGCATCATAGACCTCTTTCTCGATCACCGTACCGTCTGCGCCGACAAACTTCATGGTCAGTTTGCCGGGGCCGGGCATCAGGAAATCGGTCGCCTTGTACTGGTCGCCAAAGGCATGGCGCCCGATCACGATCGGATCGGTCCAGCCAGGGACCAGACGTGGCACGTTCTTGCAGATGATCGGTGCACGGAATACCACCCCGCCAAGGATGTTGCGGATCGTGCCGTTGGGCGAACGCCACATCTGCTTGAGCCCGAATTCCTCGACCCTCTGTTCATCCGGCGTGATCGTGGCACATTTCACCCCAACGCCGATTTCCTTGATCTTTTCAGCGGCATCAACTGTGATCTGGTCGTTGGTTTCGTCGCGGACCTCCATTGCGAGGTCATAGTAAAGTAGGTCAATGTCCAGATAGGGCAGGATCAGCTTTTTCTTGATGAAGTCCCACATGATGCGGGTCATTTCATCACCGTCGAGTTCGACGATGGGGTTCTCTACCTTGATCTTGGACATCA
>CAZTKF010000118.1:0-7519 GCA_964614205.1 uncultured Loktanella sp.
GTGGCTCTCCATTTTGAAGACTACGGCCTGACCGTCTCCGATATCCACCACGCCAGCATTCTCACCCGGGCCGCAGATCACCTGCGGGCCTTCGGTTGGCAGGGTGCGCAGCCATTTCTTCGAGGATTTATAAGAGCAATGCTCGTTCCACATAGCCGAAAAGATACCGAGTTCGGTAAAACTGGGTTCACGCCCAATGATCTCGAGGATGCGCTGGTATTCATCGGGCGAAAGCCCGTGGGCTGCGATCAGGTCTTCGGTGATGGCTGGCTCTTGCATCTTGGTCCCCCGGGGCTTCGAGTCGCGCGTGTTTTACGGGGTTGCGCGTACAAGGGAAAGAGAGGTGTTTGATTGCGCCAATAGGCAGCTTTGACCAGTGGACCGGCTTGGCGCGAAAAAGGAATGCGCTGCATAACACCATTTGCCCAAAAAAAAGCCGGGCACGAAGCCCGGCGTAGTCCAACAGGGAGGTGAAGATGATGAGCGCTTAAGCATCATCGCCTTCGAGAGTGCAGATAGTGCGCGTTTTTTGACCATTCAAGAAAAAATTCGAAAGTACTTACGCAAAGCCGCTATGTGTCTGGTGCATAGCTGGAGTCCCCCCTGTTCGGGCAGACCCGCAAAACTGTTCAGCCAGCCGCGCTTTCGCGCATCTTGCGGCGGTGCGCGAAAATTTCATCCTGCACGAAATCACGGAATGCGGCGATCCGTTTGGATTGGCGCAGCTCTTCGGGGTAGGCAAGGAAAACAGGGACTTCGCCGCTTTCCAGATCAGGCAGGACGCGCACAAGATCGGGGAAATCCTCGGTGACATAGTCGGGCAGAACGCCAATCCCGATATTGTTCAAGACCCCTTGCAGCACGCCGAAATAGTTGTTCACGGTAAATGTGTTGGGGATGTCGGCGGTCATCAGGTGCTGCAATAATGTTGCACCTGCGGCCACCTGAATGGAATTCAGGCTTTGGCAGATCAGCCGGTGGTCGGACATTTCGGACAGTTTTGTCGGCGTACCGTGCTTTTCCAGATAGGAGTGTGTCGCATAAAGGCGCATCCGCACCGACATCAGGCGTTTGCGGATCAGGTCGGCCTGTGACGGCTCTTTCATGCGGATGGCGACATCGGCTTCACGCATGGGCAGGTCAAGCACGCGTTCTTCCAGCATCAGGTCGATTTTCAGATCGGGATAGAGTTCGTAAAGCTTGGGCAGGCGCGGGGCCAGCCAAAGTGTGCCGAAACCTGTCGTCGTTGTGACGCGCAGCTCGCCAAAGACCTCTTCCTCACTGTCGCGGATGCGGGCCGAGGCCGCCTCGAGCCGCTTGTTCATGGATTTGGTGGCATCAAACAAGAGTTCACCCTGCTCGGTCAGGATCAGACCGCGCGCGTGGCGGTGAAACAGCGTGGTGTTGAGTGATTCTTCCAGTGCGCGGATTTGCCGGCTAACCGCCGATTGCGACAGATGCAGCGTATCCCCTGCATGTGTGAGCGATCCTGCATCCGCGACGGCGTGAAATATTCTTAGCTTGTCCCAGTCCATTTTGCCCCGCCAGCACGTTTGTTATCGCTATCTTTGACAGAACATTACCCGCAGAAGGTGTATTGATGCAAACACTGGGCAGATTTATTTTCTGCTTTGTAGGTCAGTCTTTTTGACCTATAGTTGCGGCGACGGACTTGACGCGCGGGGAGGTGCGAAATGAGCCATCAGGATGTATCTCTGAATGACCGCTACGACCTGACAAAACATCAGATTTTGCTGAATGGAACACAGGCGCTGGTGCGGTTGATGCTGATGCAGCGTGCGCGTGACGAAAAAGCCGGATTGAATACTGCAGGTTTCGTGACCGGCTATCGCGGGTCGCCGCTGGGTGCCGTCGATATGCAGATGACACGGGCGAAAGATGTGCTTGAGCCTGCGCAGATCACCTTCCAGCCGGGATTGAACGAAGATCTTGCCGCGACCGCCCTTTGGGGCAGCCAGCAGGCCGAATTGCGCGGCGAGGGCAAATATGATGGCGTTTTTGGCCTGTGGTATGGCAAAGGCCCCGGTGTGGATCGCTCGGGCGATGTGATGCGCCACGCCAATATGGCAGGCACTTCCCCCAATGGCGGGGTCATCATGGCAATGGGCGATGACCACACGGGCGAAAGCTCGACCACGCTGCACCAGTCCGATTGGGCGATGATCGATGCCTATATGCCGATTGTCTCGCCCGCCGGAGTGCAGGAGATCCTCGATTACGGGCTTTATGCATGGGAACTGTCGCGTTTTGCGGGGGTCTGGGTGGGGCTCAAGACGATGAAGGACACGATCGAGGTGACATCCGTTGTGGATGGCAATCCCGACCGGATGTCCTTTGTCCGTCCGGACATCGCGATGCCGGAAGGGGGCTTAAATATCCGCCTGGTCGATACCCCGCAATTGCAGGAAGCGCGGATGATCGACCACAAACGCTTTGCTGCGGAGGCGTTCAGCAGGGCCAACAAGATGGACCAGCGCCAATGGGGCAAGCCGGGCGCGAAGATCGGCTTTGTTGCGGCTGGCAAGAACTGGCTTGATTTGCAGCACGCTCTGGCATTGCTGAATATTGATGAGGCCGAGGCCGAGCGTCTGGGCATCACCACCTATAAGGTCGGGCAGGTCTGGCCGCTGGATATGGCATCGTTCCATGATTGGGCCGAAGGGCTCGATCTGATTGTGGTGGTCGAGGAAAAACGCAAGCTGATCGAAGTGCAGGTCAAAGAGGCATTGTTTGACGACCGTGACGGGCGACGCGTTTACGGCTGGCACAAGGGCGATGAACATTCCGCAGGGCGTCGCGAAGAGGTGTTCCAGACCAAGGCGGATCTGAACCCGATTGTGATCGCCGAAAAGCTGGGCGGCATTCTGGTGGAAGAGGGCTGTGGGTCGGCAGGTGTCGAGGCAGGCCTTGCGCAACTGGCCGAGGCCCGCCGCGCCGATAACGCACCCGAGATCGCGCAGCGTTTGCCCTATTTCTGTTCGGGCTGTCCGCATAACACTTCGACCAAAGTACCCGCAGGGTCGCGCGCCTATGCCGGGATCGGCTGTCACTATATGGTGCAGTGGATGGACCGTGAAACGGTCGGCTTTACCCAGATGGGGGGTGAAGGTGCGAACTGGGTGGGTGAGGCGCCGTTCTCGACCCGTGATCATGTGTTCCAGAACCTTGGCGATGGCACCTATAACCATTCTGGCGTGCAGGCCATCAGATTTGCGCTGATGGCAGGGACGAATATCACCTACAAGATCCTTTATAACGATGCCGTCGCGATGACCGGCGGGCAGGGCAATGATGGCGGGCTGACTGCCGACCAGATTTGCCGCGAAGTGCAGGCAATGGGCGTCCGCAACATTGCGCTGGTCTATGACGAGAAGGAAGATATCGATCTGAATCTCTTTCCGAAAGGTCTGGACGTGCATGAGCGGGCCGAGATGCTATTGGTGCAAGAGAAGTTCAGCAAATACAAAGGTGTGTCTGTCATTGTTTACGTGCAGACCTGTGCGGCGGAAAAGCGCCGCAGGCGCAAGCGCGGGCAATTTCCCGATCCGGATAAACGCGTGTTCATCAACACCGACGTTTGCGAAGGCTGCGGCGATTGCGGGGTGCAGTCGAACTGTGTGTCCATCGTTCCGGTCGAAACGGAATTGGGCCGCAAACGGGCGATCGACCAATCGTCCTGCAACAAGGATTTTTCCTGCGTCAAAGGATTCTGCCCGTCGTTTGTGACGATTGAGGGTGCAAAAATCCGTAAGGAAGCCACAGCAGAGGTCGATCTGCCCGACATGCCTGCGCCGGAACTCCCCACAATCAACGGCACCCATAACGTTGTGATTACGGGTGTCGGCGGCACCGGCGTGGTGACGATTGGCGCTGTTCTTGCCATGGCTGCCCACATCGACGGCAAAGGGGCCGGCATGATGGAAATGGCGGGGCTCGCCCAAAAGGGCGGTGCGGTGCACATCCATTGCCGGATCGCCGAGAAACCAAGCGATATCAATGCCATTCGTGTGGCAACAGGCGAATGCGATGCGTTGATCGGGGGTGATCTGGTGGTGTCGGCGGGATCCAAGACCTTGGGTCTGATGCAGACAGGTCGTACGAAAGGGGTGGTTAACAGCCACGAGATTGTCACAGGTGACTTCACCCGCGACACCGAATTCCGCCTGCCGACAGATCAATTGAAAGTTTCGCTTCAAGCCCGCCTGTCGCACGGGCTGGCGCTTTTTGATGCATCTGATCTGGCCAAGGCGCTGTTGGGCGACAGCATCTATTCGAACATGATGGTGTTTGGAGCGGCTTGGCAAATGGGCGCAATTCCAGTGGGTTACAAGGCGATCCTGAGTGCAATTGAATTGAACGGTGCAGCAGTCGAGCGCAACATCCGTGCCTTTGAACTGGGGCGTTGGGCCTATATGCATCCGCAGGATGCGGATGCTTTGCTGACACCAAACGTGGTTGATCTGCCAAAGTCGCTGGATGAGAAAATCGCTTTTCGCGAAGCGCATCTGACGGACTATCAGGGCAAGCGGCTGGCCCGACGTTATCGCAAGATGGTTGACCGGTTCCGTGATGCGCCACTGCGCGAAGCGGTGGCATTGGGCTATCACAAGTTGTTGGCCTACAAGGACGAATACGAGGTCGCGCGCCTGCTGAGCCGGACCGAAGAGAAGGCGAAAGCCGAGTTTGATGGTGATCTGAAGCTGACCTATCACCTAGCCCCGCCCATGCTGACCAGGATCGGTCCTGACGGGCGGCCCGCCAAGAAGGAATACGGTGCGCGCATGGCGCGGGCTTTCCCGAAGCTGGCTAAGCTGAAATGGCTGCGCGGCACACCTTTTGATCCTTTCGGCCGCACCGCCGAGCGCCGTATGGAGCGTGCGTTGATCAAGGAATACGAGGCGGACATGGCCGAAGTGCTACGCATCGTCCGCCCCGATACACGCGATGCCGCGATTGCTTTGGCGGCTCTGCCGCGCGATATTCGCGGCTTTGGCCCTGTAAGAGAGGCGAATGCGCGCAAAGCGGCCAAGCGCCGCGAAGAGCTGCTTGCGGTTATGCGTGCAGCGCCGATGCAACAGGCGGCCGAGTAACGACAGATTGTCATAGGATTGTTGCCTGCAAGTGCTAAGCAGCGGCAACCTGTAACGAACAACGAGCTCTCTATGCCTGCAACCAATCGCCAAGTGGCGCGCGATATTACATATGCCTCCTCTGCAAAGGGCCGCAGCGGACGGGCGATGATCCGTGTCATGGAAAACGTCACCGGGCGCTTGCGGCTGATCCGTAAGGCCCGCGGCTATGACGCGGAGGTTGCGGCCGGAGCAGACTTCTGGCAGGTCATCACGGCACGCTATGGTGTCAGCCTTGATGTCATAGGCGGGGCGCTGGAAAGCATCCCGCAAACGGGGCCGCTGATCGTGGTTTCGAACCATCCCTACGGCATTCTTGACGGGCTGATGATGGGGCGCATTCTGTCAGAGCGCCGCGACGGAGATTTTCGCGTTCTGGCGCACCGGATCTTCCGCCGCGCACCGGATCTTGAACGTATCATTCTGCCGATTTCTTTTGACGACACCAAAGAGGCGGCCAAGCTCAACCTGCAGACACGGGCGCAGGCGGTCTCTTATCTCAGGGCGGGAGGTGCGATTGGCATCTTTCCCGGAGGGACCGTGTCCACCTCGGCGACACCATTTTCCAAACCGATGGACCCCAGTTGGCGCACGTTTACTGCCAAGATGATTGCCAAATCCGGTGCAACGGTTGTTCCTGTTTTCTTCGAAGGGCAAAACAGCCGTCTGTTTCAGTTGGCCAGCCACCTGCACAGCACATTGCGCACGGGGATGTTTATCCGGGAATTCAAGGTCAAGACGAACAAACCTGTCCGTGTGGTTGTCGGTGAGCCGATCGCGCAAACGGCGCTGGATCAATTCAAAAAAGACCCCAAAGGGTGCATGGATTTCCTGCGCAAAGCCACGTATGACTTAAGCCCAAGCCCTGTTGACGCCTGTCTGTTGGGGCATGAGTTCGAAGTCAGATACAAGGTGCGCGGCAATGGCGGTGGGCATATTCGATAGCGGGCTGGGTGGCCTGACGGTACTGGATGCCGTCGCAAAGCGACTGCCGGATGTGCCACTTGTTTACCTTGGCGACAGCGCCCATGCACCTTACGGGGTGCGGACCCCCGATGATATCTATGATCTGACCACCAAAGCGACCCAGCGCCTGTTTGATGCGGGCTGTGATCTGGTGATTTTGGCCTGCAATACTGCCTCGGCTGCGGCATTGCGCCGGATGCAGGAAAGCTGGGTGCCCGAGGGCAAGCGCGTGCTGGGCGTGTTCGTCCCCTTGATCGAAGCCCTGACAGAGCGGCAATGGGGCGACAACTCCCCCCCGCGCGAGGTCGATGTCAAACATGTGGCGCTCTTTGCGACCCCGGCAACGGTGTCCAGCCGCGCATTCCAGCGAGAACTGGCGTTCCGCGCCATTGGCGTTGATGTCGAGGCACAGGCATGCGGAGGCGTTGTCGATGCGATCGAGGACGGGGACATGATCTTGGCCGAGGCGCTGGTGCGCAGCCATGTTGATGCGCTCAAACGCAAGATGCCTGAACCTGATGCCGCGGTGCTGGGCTGTACCCATTACCCGTTGATGGCCGATGCGTTTCAGGCGGCACTTGGCCCGCACGTCAAAGTGTTCAGCCAAGCCGATCTGGTGGCAGAAAGCCTTGCCGATTATCTGCAAAGGCGCCCTGAAATGGTGGGGCCCGGCACTGAATCCGCGTTCTTGACGACCGGTGACCCTGACCGTGTCTCTGTCCGCGCCACGCAGTTTCTGCGACGACAGATAACATTTGCCGCCGCATAACACGTTTCAAGATCACCATCCCGAGGGATATAGACATGACCCATAACGTCGCCATTCTTGGCGCTTCCGGTTACACTGGCGCCGAACTCGTGCGCCTGATCGCCACACACCCCGGCCTGCGTATCACCGGCCTTTCGGGCAATTCCAAAGCAGGCATGGCCATGGCCGATGTGTTTCCACATCTGCGCCACCTTGACCTGCCCAATCTGACCACGATCGAAGAGATGGACCTGACCGGGGTTGATCTGGTGTTTTGCGCCCTGCCGCATGCCACATCGCAGGCGGTGATTGCGCAACTGCCCAAGACGCTAAAAATCGTAGATCTCTCTGCCGATTTCCGGCTTCGCGACCCTGCAGACTATGAAAAATGGTACGGTAAACCCCATGCCGCACCGGAATTGCAGAAAGAGGCTGTCTACGGTCTGACAGAATTCTACCGCGACCAGATCAGGCACGCGCGGCTGGTGGCCGGCACGGGTTGCAATGCAGCGACAGGCCAATATGCGCTGCGTCCGCTGATTGCAGCTGGGCTGATTGATCTTGATCAGATCATCATCGACCTGAAAGCGGCAGTATCGGGCGCAGGACGCAGCCTGAAGGAGAACCTGTTGCACGCGGAACTGTCAGAAGGGGC
>CAZTKF010000119.1:0-7461 GCA_964614205.1 uncultured Loktanella sp.
GCAACTGTTTTTGGTACAGTGTACCGTAGGTTCGAATCCTACCATCCCAGCCAGCGAGGCTTCTTCCAGCTTTTTTTCGATAGGAGCTTACGTCTTCCCTGCGGGGGCTCCTTTAGGTTGCCCCAGTCGTTGCCCCACCTATTTTCCGTCTGCACGAGAATGTACCCGAAGGATCATCTCGAAACCCGGCTCGCCATAGACGCCCGCCAAGGGGCCGGTGATTGAATAGCTGCTGATGCTGTCGTCGAAAACTTGGTCGACCTCGAACAGGTGTTCTGGCCAGCCGTCAAAGGCCGCGATGACAACGACGTCGCCTTCCTGAAGGTCGTGCTAGCCTTGGATACGCATTGGAAATCTTCCTTTGTTCGGTATCGTTTTAGATACGGAGGCTTTCTCGGTTTCTTTTGGGGGATCAGGGCTGTTCACGGCCCAATCCTGCCGTCCACCGTTACTTGTGATGCTGCGGTGCATTACTTTGAAGCGGCTATTAGGCGCAAACACAAACGCGAGATACAGGCACACCCCGACGTCGCGCCGCTGGCAGACTGTTTCACTACGAAAACGCATTTGCGAAAGTTCCGACCTCGCACTTGACTGACTAGTCACTCTAACCATATCAGATGTTATGAACGACAGACAAAAGCAAATTATTGCGGCGGCAGTTCGCCTTTTCTTGAACGAAGGTGTGGGCGTTTCGACCGCGCGTATCGCTCAAGAAGCGAACGTGTCGAACGGCACGCTCTTCAATGCTTTTGCGACAAAGCAGGACTTGATCGACGCCGTTTACCGCAAGACCAAGATGGACATGCTCGCCGCCTGGCCAGATCCCAAAGGTCGTACTCTAGATCGTGCGATGATGCGGGCCAACTGGGATGCTTACTTGGGATGGGCAAGACGAGAACCGCAGGATCATAAGGTCATGCACCTGCTCAAGGATGCTCGTTTGGCAAGTCCCGTCATCATATCCGAGGTGGACGCGCTTGCTGCCCCCTACGGACGGCCACTGATTGAATCTTTCCAAAGCAGTTTGATCCGTGGGCCGAGCATCGGCTTTATCAGTGATTTGATCTTTGCCCAGATCGATCTCGTGATTGATCACAACCTAACTGGCGCAGAAGAAGATCTCGCCTTTGACATGCTCTGCAACACTCTAGGAGTGCAACAATGACCAAAGTTTTCGTAACCGGGGCCTCCGGATTCATCGCCAAGCACATCCTTCGCGAGTTGCTCGAAAAGGGATACCAAGTACGCGCTTCGATCCGATCAGACGGTCGCAAAGCCGAGATCGAGGCGCTGTTCCCAGAAGCAGATATCGAGTTTGCCTATCTCGATCTCAACAAGGATGAGGGATGGAACGACGCTATGCTGGGATGCCACGTGCTAATGCATACGGCCTCACCGTTTCCGATGGGAGAACCCAAAGATCCACAGAGCCTGATACGGCCTGCTGTTGACGGGACGCTGCGAGCGTTGAAGGCCGCCAAAGCGGCGGGCGTGAAGCGGGTGATCCTCACGTCCTCATGCGCGGCAATTTACAAGGATGCATCAAAACCAAAAGGCGCACCGTCAGATGAGCGCAACTGGACGAGTCCCTATGACCCCTCTGTCGGGGCATACGAGGCTTCAAAAACCCTGGCGGAGAAAGCAGCTTGGGATTTCGTTGCGGAGAACCCTGACATGGTGCTCACGACAATTAACCCTGGAGGCGTCTTCGGCCCCAGTATGGATCAGAACTACGGGACTTCGCTGGAGATCGTGGAGCAAATGATGACCGGGAAGTTGCCGATCGCACCTCCAATGGATCTTCCGCTCGTAGATGTGCGCGACGTCGCAAAGATGCATGTCGCGGCAATTGATCTGGCCGACGCAAAGGGACAACGCTTTGCAGCTGCCAGCAATACGTTGCGCTTTGTTGAGATTGGGAAGGTACTAAAAGCTTGGGATTCAAGTCTCAAGGCACCTGCGCGGGAACTACCGCAATGGATGGTCAAGATTCTGGGCCGTTTTGTGCCTGATCTCAAACCTATCCTAGCTAATCTGGGTCGCAATCTTGCGGTTTCGGGCAACAAGGCTGAACGAACGTTTGGCTTCAAATTTATCCCCGCAGAAGATGCGTTGATCGCTTCGGCCGAAAGTGTCCGGCGCTACTCAGCTTAAGGAGTAACTGCAATGATAACAGCGTATCTTTGGGGAACCCCCAACGGCTACAAGATTGCGATTGCTCTTGAGGAAATGGAGCTTGAGTATGATGTGCACTGGATTGACATCTCTAGCGGCGCACAGCGCTCCCAAGACTATCTGAAACTCTCGCCCAACGGGAAGATTCCGGCCATCCTTGACCATGACACAGGGATCAGCCTGATGGAGTCTGGTGCGATCCTGCAGTATCTTGCGCAGAAGTCCGGGAAGTTTGGTGGCGAAACCCTCGCAGAGCAGGCCGAGATCAATCAATGGCTGCACTGGCAGATGGGCGGTCTGGGCCCGATGATTGGTCAAGCGAACCACTTCCGTGGCCTTGCAGAGAAGGTTCCGTACGCCGAAAAGCGCTACTTCGACGAAACACTTCGTCTTTTTCATGTCCTCGATCAACAACTCCAAGGGCGGGAGTATGTGGCCGGAAGTTATTCGATCGCCGACATGGCAATTGCTCCTTGGGCGGGAATGTCTGGCCATCTCGGCGACCAACGCTTCGATGCATATGAAAATGTTCAGGCCTACGTTGCACGAAACGTTTCAAGGCCAAGAACGGCTCGTGCAATTCAACTGACGCCTAGCAGCTGACAAGTCATGTGAAGTGGCGTCGGGCGCCTCGAATGTCACGCTTTATAAGCATTCGGCCCTTTGCAGACCTTCGTGCCAGGCGCAGCAGATGACCGCTCCCTACGCATAGCGACCGTCGACACCAGGTGATGCGAGGGTCAAGTATCCTGCAGCAGCCTCTCCGCCCTTTCCGCTAGGTGAACAACGGCGGCTTTGTCCCGCTTAGCGGACCTTTACGCCCCCCAAGCCAATGTCCGCTACCTTTCCAGTCGTGCGGGGCAGCGGAATAGCTATAGGTAAGCTATAGGTACCTGTAGTCGATCCCGTTCACCGAGTTATCCCAATCGTCGTGCTTGTTGTCCGCCCGCGACCCTCTCTGCAGGTGCTCGGGGTTGATGCACAACCGATTATGGCAGCGGTGGCGGATGACATCATCATATCCGACCACCTCCCGGTTCAGGGCGCAGAAGATGAAGCGATATGCCGCAAACTGCTGCCCGTTGAACCGCACCTTCTTCACCGTGGTCGTGTCTGTCACGATGCAGCCCTCAGGTGTTGGTTTTCCCACACCCACCAATCTCTTAGCCAAAGCTTCAGCCTCTGCAGGATGGTTCTCCGGGATCTCCGCCCAGCGCTGCTCAGAGTCGTCGAGGAAGACGAAGTGCTTGGTCATCAGTCAAAGTCCCACTCTCTTAGATGCTCACTGATCGCATCAACTGTTCCGTCCGGTTTGATGACGTTGCCATCAGCGACGTGGAAGCCCGGTTTGATCCAGAGAACCCGCGCGTAGTCTTTGCCGCAAGACTAGTTTGCCAGTGCAGTTCGAGTCCCCACTTGGGACCAAACTATGAATCCAAAGCTTTTCATCGTTCTTTCGCCAAACTTGACAGATACCGGGAAATTCAAGACCATTGGAGCATTAAGGGCTATGATTATTAGTATTCCGATGAGACTATTGATCTTTGCATTTCTTGTGATTGCGAGCACCACTACGTCGATGGCGCAGACGCAACGTTTGCCGATGCCGCCTATTGCGCCAACGTCACGTGCAGAATGCGATGCGTTCTTTCAGGCGCATCTCAGGTTGCATGGCCAGATATTGGACAGAATGCGTGCTGTACTAGCAGAGAAGCCTAACTACGAATTGTTTTCCGACGCTTGGTATGATGTCTCGCGACGTCATTCGGCTCTGAGCGAACAGGCTCGTCAGATCTTGTCACGTGGATCGCGCGGTCAAAGCGACTGCATGAAGCTTGTCCTAGCCCGAAATGAAGCGATCAAGGAGCAAGAACGCGATGCTCTGGCGATTGCGCGGAGCCGTGGCAGCGATTTGCGGTTCCTATCGGGTGACGGCAGCACATTGCAACAACGCCCCTGGGAAAAGGCGACCGCCCTTCAAACCGCCATCCTAACTCTTGGAACCAGCAAGACCTATGAACGCCTGCTAAACCCCTTTTTTGCGGGACCGCGTCAGCTTGGTTTCGGCGAAGCACCCTTCGATCGTCTCCGCCCCAATCTTCTGTCCATGCTGACGACAGAAATCGCCGCTGGAATGCTGCGCAACATCCACCGATCCGCGTGGATGGAATTTGAAGCGATGTCTCGGCAGATTTCGGTGCAAGAAATGATGAGGGATTATTATACGCAAATTGACAGATCTGGGCGGCAAATCCGATTTGCGCTAGCGCCGCCTTCCGCCAGCGTCGGCCCCGGTGAGAGTTCATGGCTGGCCGCAATCAAGGCACAAACAATCGAGGCCGCGATTGCCGAGCAGGCACAACGCGGCGCCGCTTCGAGTCAGGCAATGGCAGCAGCCGCGCAGGCGAGGGCAGAGCGTCTTGCCCGCGAACGAGCGATGGAAGAAGCGCGTCGACAGGCAGAACTGCAACGCCAAAGGCAGATTTATGTGCCTCCACCCGTTTACACGCCTCCGCCGCGTAGCGGTCCCACGCTTGATCAGCAACTCAACAGCCTGCTTAACATGGGCAACGCGATGATACGTCAGCGTCAATTAACGCAGCCGCGCGTTGGCTCCAATTGCGCGATCTATAACGGTGTACGACATTGTGAAACTCGAAACTCCAACAACTAGGTAGGGATCATTGATCAAGAGAGCTATTGTTTCTTTCAGTCTCGGCGCTTGGCTGACGGCTATGCCTGCTGCCTCTCAGCCGCTGCTTGACGAAAGCATAGCAACTAGCGCGATCGCAACCGGTGACATGGACTCGCTACACCGAGTGCTCGATATGCTTGGACCAGACGTACTGGACACCCCAGTTGGAGCTGCGGCAATTAATTTCGCTGCTTCCACGGGCAATGTAGAGGCTATGTTGGTATTGTTTGACGGGCGCGAAGCTGATTTCAAATCCCCGTCGCAACAATCGGCCCTGATAGCCGCAGTCGCAGGAGGTCATGCCGAAACAGCAGAGATCCTGATCGCAGAAGGAGCGCCTACTGACATTCTGGACGAGTTCGGACGCAGCTTGCGTCAAGTCGCTGCCTTATCAGGCAACCGCGAGGTGATGGACTTGTTTGGCATCGAGATGCCTGAGGTGGCTGCCATCGAAGGGCATGCAGATAGCACGTCTGGACAGGGTTTTGGCTGGCGCGAGGCGCAGTATACTGCAGAAGGGTTGGCGGAACTGGCGGTCGACCTGACAGAGACGGACAAAGCCGCGTTTCTGCTGGGGCTTGTGACGGAAGCAGACCGCGAGGGCCTCGAACTTGCGCTTTCGAGTGGGTTCACTCCAGACATCAGGCTCGGAGAGGATGGCGTGACGCTCTTGCACCAGGCCGCTATGCTTGGCGACTTAGGCATGGTTGAGTTCCTTGTTTCGGCGGGTGCCGACCCAACCCTAACCGCCGATGGGCGGACACCGGCAGGTATGGCCGCGATGCTTGGATACTGGCCTATCGCCTTGAGACTTGAGCCTGAGCAAATTGAACTGCTGCGCTATGAAATGTTGGCTGCCATAGATGCAAATGATCTGGCCGCGCTGAAAGGGTTGCTCGAACAAAGTGCGGATGTGAACTGGCTCAGCCAATCCGGCCAGACCCCGCTAATGCAAGCGCAGTTGGCTGGCTTCACAGCAGGAGTTGAAGCTTTGCTGGGCTCAGGTGCCACACCGGTCCTGGCTGGTGCAGACGGAATTCCACCGCTTATGCTCGCGGTCATGATGCAGGATGTCGATGTGATCGAACTCCTTACTGCCGCAGGAGCAGACCCTAACCTGCGCATAGCGGGAGTGCCTTTGCTAACCCTCGCAGTGCCTTATGGAATCGCAGTTGTGGATGCACTTCTTGCGGCAGGCGCTGATCCGAAACTAGAGGATCCTGATGGTATGCGGGCCGGCGATGTTGCGTACCTGTTGGGCGAGGATGCGCTCGCCAGCCAACTTGGAAGCAGCCTACCTGAGACACAGCGCCTCGACCTCGATTTGGCCAGCTTGATCGTTAACGGAGACTACGGAGAAATACGCCAAGCGATGAGGGATGGCGCCGACTTCATCGAGCGCACCGATGATGGCGTACCGTACCTTAGTCTGCTCGCGCTCAATGCCCCCACCCACTATGTATTTGCCTTGGTTGTGCAATCCACCTCCTTTGAAGTACCAGATCTCATAGATGCGCGGGGTTCCACCGTGATTGATGCGGCGCTTGCGCGGGACAGCACTGACTGGCCGCACTTCGTTGACCGGGTACTGCAAAGGCTGAGTGCGAGCGAGCGCCAACGGCTCCTGCTGATGGAAGACAGAGAAGGGACATCTAACGCTGTGAAGATTGCTGCGCGGCTTGGCCCCGAAACCCGCTTTGAAGAGACTTTTGAGCCATATGAGCGGATCATGAAGGAACTCGCAGAAGTTGCCTCTACAGCGGATGGAAATGGCGTGACGCCATGGGACGCGGTAATTCTGACTGATAACGGCCTGGGGACAAGTTTGTTGACTGAAGCCAACGCTCCAGTGCCGTCCCAAGATGTCAAACTTGTCGATCTCGCGGAAGCTGCTGGCTCCTACTATGCAATGGCCATGCTTCCCGGTCACCCGTCGCTCCCGAGATTTTCAAGTCTTACCGAGCGGGATGCCCTCAGGGAACTCCAGATTATGCTAAAGAACGAAGGGTTCTATACTGGATCGATCGATGGACAGTTCGGGGCAGGAAGCAAGGCAGCGCTCCTGAGCTTCGCATTGAGGCAACGGTCGCGTCTCGAACGCATGGATAGCGCCACCCCGCTGGGTCCACTTTTCCGCATAGAGATTGACGCCTTTGATAGTACGACTGTGCAACCTGGCCCAAATCAGTTGGCGTTAACAAGGTACAAATCCGGACCCTCCGACGTCCTGATTTCTTTTGGAAACCCCCAATCATTGGCAATACTTTTTGCAAAGAACAATAGCGTCGCTGCGATGGTCTATACCAATCCGCGGGGTGACGCCGATGCAGGAATTCGCCGAATCGAGCTTCGCTGAGCACAGCAAAGGGGATTGCCACAGCTCCAGAAACCCACAGCGGCCTGATCCTTGCGCAACCACTGGCTCTGCCAATGACCGATGGAACTGGCTGAAGCGATCGACCTGATCATCGTGACTGCATTGAAAATGACGGAGCCGACGTGCTGGTAGTCCGCAATCCAGTGGCCACCTTGCCCTCCCGTTCTGGAACAGGTTTTCCCATCTGGCTTGACTTATATCACGCCTATTT
>CAZTKF010000120.1:0-7077 GCA_964614205.1 uncultured Loktanella sp.
ACATGCCCGGGGGTGTCGATCAGGTTCAGGACATAAGCTTCGCCATTGTCGGCGACATAGTCGATCCGCACGGTGTTGGCCTTGATGGTGATCCCGCGTTCCCGCTCGATATCCATGGCATCAAGAAGCTGCGCCTTCATATCCCGCTCGGCCACTGTATTGGTGGACTGGATCAGGCGGTCGGCCAAAGTCGATTTACCGTGGTCGATATGCGCCACGATCGAGAAATTACGGATATGCGAAAGGTCTGTCATAGCTGGGATATGATGGGGAAATGCAAGGCGGTCAAGCGGGATGGTGACGCAGGGAAACACACATGTGAGACCCGAAGAGGGCGATACCCCACAAAACAGGAAGGTTGGTGTATGCGCCATCAAGAACGGCACGGTGGACACCACGGATCCGGTCGGGATTGAGTGCAGCCTTGCACAAATACGATGGAGTTAAACCACTGCCCCAAGCGAAGAAACAGGCATCAAGAACGGACTGCAGAGCGGAATTTCATTGCCCTTGGTTGCTTTGCTTCATACGCCTGCGTTTTGCGCATGTTGGCCGCGAAAAGCAGGGACAACGGCAACGGCTCGACATTCACGTTACCCCCCACCAACGGAGCGTCTGTTCGCAATGATATCGGATCGCGTCGGTCGCTGTTTCGATCTCGCGATTTTCCAAAGCGTCGATAATGGCAATATGCTCGTCCATCGCCGACACGATTCTGTCTTGTAGAAAGGGGCGCGAGTTCTGGATGATGCCGATGCGCATCCGGTTTGCAGCATAGACTGCCTCGAGCTGTGGGTTGCCAAGACCGCCGGCCAGGAAATCGTGCAGCGACAAATCGATCTCGATTGCCTTCTTTGGCACAGCCTTGGCTTCGTTGTTTCGGGCTGCACCCCGCATCTCCACATGGTGCCTGCGCAATGCATCCAGTCCAGAAAACGCGCGGGCTGAAATACGGCGCCGTGCTCCTTCCTGGTCCAAGACCATCCGGAAATCGAGGCAGGCGCGGATCGTTTCGGGGCGGGCTTCCATGATCTGGATGCCTCGTTTCGGCAGCGCAGTCAGCAGCCCTTGCGCGCTCGCCACTTTTACGGCCTCACGTATTGGCGCAATTGGAAAATCAAGAATTTCAGCCAGTTGCGACATAGACAGAAACTGCCCATCACGCAATTTCCCGGTGAGCATCGCCGCGTGCAAAGCCTCACTGGCCTGATTTGCGAGAAGTTGGACCTCGTTCGCTTGCTTCATTGCAGCCTCCCTCACCGGCATTATCTTCGGATTCCATAAAGTGCTATGTGAAATGATTTATAGTATTCTTTTTAAGATATTTTCTAAAATGTTAGATGCAAGCATTACTTCACGAAAGGTTTCGCGAAACCCGCAGTTGCCTTTCCTGGAGCGCACTAGGAGGAAAATATGGCTTCAAACGAAATCCATGTCGCCCATGGCGATACAGTTTCAGGGGAAAGCACACACACGCTCAACCCTGTCGGTGCTGAAGAAAAAACCTGGGGATGGTTCGCCATCTTCAATATATGGGCGAACGACGTACAGTCGCTTTTTGGCTACTCGCTCGTAGCTTCGCTCTTTATCTCATATGGCGTTGGCGGCTGGACTGCATTCGCCGCGTTGATCTGTGCCGGACTCTTCGTGATGTGGATGGTCAATCTTTCTGGCGCAGCGGGTGAGAAATACGGTATCCCCTATCCGGTTTTTGCCCGCGCCAGCCTCGGCACTGCGGGGTCGAACCTTCCGGCTATTCTACGTGCTACTGTCGCTGTCTTTTGGTATGGGGTGCAGGTCTACTTTGCTTCGACGGCGCTGGCCCTTCTCATCCGGTTGATCACCGGCGCAGAAGCGGGCGGGACCGAGATTCTGGGCCTTACCGGTATCGACTGGCTCTCATTTGTTATCGTCTGGGCCTTCCACATTTTGATCTTCTGGCGCGGTATGGGGTGGGTCGAGACCTTCCTGAACATCGCCGGTCCCTTCGTCTACGTTGTGATGATCGGCCTTGTAATCGTCCTCTGGCAGCGATCCGACGGGCAACTTCTGCAAGCCACGGCAACGATTTTCGCCAATCCCGAGGGCACGTTCTGGACCGAGTTGAAAGGCTTTGTCGCGATAGTCGGCACGATGGTGGCCTATTTCGCAGCGGTCATGATCAATTTCAGCGACTTCTCGCGCTACGCCAAGGACAAGCCGACGATGATTATCGGCAACCTTGCCGGGCTGCCACTCAACATGATCCTGTTCTCGGCGCTGGCCTTGCTTACAACCGGCGGCGCAGCCGTGGTCTTTGGTGAAGAGATCATCAACCCGACCGAGATCGTCGAACGTACTGACAGTGTCCTGCTGGGTGTGATCGCAGCCATCACCTTCTTCGCTGCAACCGTTGGTATCAATCTGGTGGCAAACTTCATTCCGGCGGTGAACGGCATCTCAAACCTCGCGCCTGAAAAGATCAGCTTCCGCAAGGCAGGCCTGATCACCTCGGTCTTCGCACTGGTGATCGGGGGGTTCTGGAACAGCTTCATCAGTCAGTTCGGTATCAGCGGTTTCGTCAACACGCTGGGCGCAACACTTGCTCCTGTCTTCGGAATCATGATCGTCGACTATTACTGGCACCGGAAAGAGCAACTGAACATCGACGACCTCTACAATATGGATGCTGGCACATACCATTATCAGAGCGGCTGGAACCATGCCGCAGTCAAGGCTTTTGGCCTCGCAGCGATCTTCTCGGTCGCGACCGTCTGGGTGCCGTGGCTGTCGTTCCTTTCGGGCTACGCATGGGTGATCGGCGCGGTTCTGGGTGGCGCGATCTACAATGCGCTGACCAAAGGCAGCGTCAGGACCTGACGATAGACAAAACGTTTCAGCGACGGCCGATGGAGGCAGGCTCCATCGGCCGTCCGTCACATATAGAACCCGTTTCTTGGTCAACCAAGCGCACCGGACGTGCTGCCAGCAAGCTTCAGCTATCATCCAACGTGAATTCGGGCGTGAAGATGCCTTACCTTCTGCTACCGTCGGCAATCTCGGGCCAGAAGCAATCCGCGACAAAGTACCTGCAGCAGCAGCGCACCCGCGATACCCGTTCATTCTGGCACAGCTTTCGCACACCTATGTTCCAGACAGACACCCCCCGTTGGTATTCCAATCCACTTTCCCCGATTGCATCGTTGTCCAGCGCTCGGCATACTCTATTTTGTGGGGCGTAACCTTATTGGACCATCCGGGGCTAACCCGGGGGCCGGGCAGAGGATAGGCGAATGCGGTATTTCTTGTTGGCAGGTGCTTTGGCATCGGTAGCAGCTTGTGGTGGTGGCAGCAGCAGCCGGGGCGCGACAGGCGCCATCAGCGAAGCATGTCTGGAAGCGGATCGCCGGGCTGCCTCGCCTGCGTTGTGCTCCTGCGTCCAACAAGTCGCCAACCAATCCCTTTCAGGCAGCGATCAAGCGCGAGTGGTCGGTTTTTTCGAGAACCCGCAACTGGCGCAGGATACCCGCCAATCAGACCGCCCCGGTGATGAGCGGTTCTGGGATCGCTATCGCGCCTTTACCGAACTTGCCTCCGAGATATGTCAGCCAATAGACGCCTAGCGGCGGTCTCGATCAGATCAAGCGCGCCTTCAAAATCCCGCGTGTAGTAAGGATCGGGTACATCTGTATCGGCCAGACACTGAACCGGCGTCGCATGCCCCGCGGGCCGCAGCCGTTCAATATCGGCCTTGTTCTGCGCATCCATTGCAATGATGAGATCGAAAGCATCGAAGTCCGCCGCCGTAAACTGCCGCGCCCGCAAGGCGCTCAGGTCGATACCGCGCGCTTGTGCGGCATCCTGCATCGGACCATAAGGCGGGTCGCCCACGTGCCACCCTCCGGTGCCGGCACTGTCCAAAGTGAAATGGGGGGCAAGCTGACGCATCACCGCCTCCGCCGCCGGAGAGCGGCAGATATTCCCAAGACAAACAAAAACGATCCGCATCAGCGCAAAACACCGCGACGGGTCATCGCACGCGCATAGACCCAAAGCAGCACAAGAACGACCGGAATCGCAAAGGTGAAAGCGATTGCCGCAGTCCCTGCCGCCGCCACCATACTGCCACCCTGTGCAATGCCGTATGTGTAAACCGAGGATCCGATCAGCCCCAGAAGCGACAGCGCAAATGCAGACCCCGCGAAACGCGATCGCAAGAGCAAAAGGAGCGACCCGATGACCGAAAACCAGACACCAATCGCCCAAGTGACACCGAACCAGACCGGCGCATCCTGCAACATGGCAAGCCGCTCTGCCGGTTGGGCAGCCAGATACTCTGCTGCATTCACGCGCGTCATCAGGTAATCCATTGCACCGCCCGCATTCCACACAAGCGATACAAACCCGACGATCCAAAGGTGGATAGGTGGTCTGGCCATGATGCTCTTCTCCCGTGTCGCTGGCACAAGCATACCAAACCGCAAAGCACAGAGCGACCCTGCTACGCGAATCGCTTGCTGCCGGTCGCCTGAGGCGGGCAAACTGGCGCCATGAAGATTGCAGTCTTGACAGGTGCGGGGGTATCGGCCGAAAGCGGGCTTGGGACCTTTCGGGACAATGATGGCCTATGGACCAAGTACGACCTTAACGAAGTGGCAACCCCCGAGGGTTTTGCCCGAAATCCGGCCTTGGTCCACAAGTTCTATAATGCCCGCCGCGCCAATTGCGCCGCTGCGATGCCCAATGCAGCCCATCACGCTCTGGCAAAGTTGTCTGCTAGCGCGCATGACGTCACGCTGATCACCCAGAACGTCGATGATCTGCATACCCGCGCAGGGTCTTCCGCCGTCATCCATATGCACGGCAAATTGATGCAGGCGCTTTGTGCGTCCTGCGCGCTGCGCTGGGATGCGCCATTGGTGATGTCACCCGCTGACACTTGCCCGGCTTGCGGGATTGCCGCGACCCGGCCGGATATCGTCTGGTTCGGAGAGATCCCCTACCACATGGACAGAATTGCAGAGGCCGTAGCCGCTGCTGATCTCTTTGTCGCCATTGGCACCTCGGCCGAGGTTTATCCGGCCGCCGGACTTGTGGAACTGGCGCGGGGACAGACGCTTGAACTCAATCTGGAACCCTCGGCGCGCGCCAATGCATTTGACGAACACCGCTTTGGACCGGCCACAACAGTTGTCCCGGCATGGGTCGCCGAATTGCTCTGAGGGCTGGACCTTTGACCCCTGCCCGATAAGAAGGTGTCTATGAACAAGACCACAGATATCGCGGCTTTGGCCAAAGATGTGCAAGCCGGCAACCGGCGGGCTCTGGCGCGTGCAATCACGCTGGTCGAAAGCGGCCGCAGGGACCATCGCAAGGATGCGTTGGCTCTGCTCGATGCGCTTGGAACGGGCAAGCAAGCCTTGCGCATCGGTCTGTCCGGCACACCTGGCGTCGGCAAATCCACCTTCATCGAAAGCTTCGGGCTGCTGCTGACAGGCATGGGCAAACGTGTCGCAGTGCTGGCGGTTGACCCGTCCTCGGCGCGCTCGGGCGGGTCTATTCTAGGCGACAAGACCCGGATGGATCAGCTTGCCCGTGACCCCAACGCCTTTATCCGCCCTTCGCCAAGCCAGACCGAATTGGGTGGCGTCGCACGCCGTTCACGCGAGGCAGTGGCACTATGCGAGGCGGCAGGTTTTGATGTGGTTCTCATTGAAACGGTCGGCGTGGGTCAATCCGAAACCGTTGTGGCCCAGATGGCCGATCTTTTTGTATTGTTGCTGGCCCCCGCTGGCGGGGATGAACTGCAAGGCGTCAAGCGCGGCATAATGGAGATGGCCGATCTGATCCTTGTGAACAAAGCCGATGGTGAGCTGAAGGCGCAGGCCACAAGGACCTGCGCGGACTATGCAGGCGCGCTGCGCCTGTTGCGCAAACGTCCACAAGACCCCGAAGGTTTTCCCAAGGCACTGACAATTTCTGCACTTGAGGCCTCGGGCCTGCAGGCGGCTTGGGACGAAATGGAAACCCTCACAGGCTGGCGACGGGAAACAGGTATCTGGGAC
The DNA here is from genome assembly GCA_964614205.1 of uncultured Loktanella sp. Lineage (GTDB taxonomy): Bacteria > Pseudomonadota > Alphaproteobacteria > Rhodobacterales > Rhodobacteraceae > Yoonia. The sequence continues at coordinate 6,045 of CAZTKF010000120.1, forward strand.
GCGACAAGAAAAGCGCAATCAAGCTACTGGTTCGCACAAGATGTCCGCAACGGATTGCTGGCCCTGTTGATGGAAGACCCCCAAACAGCAGAACGCATGAAATCAGCGCAGGATGATGTCAAATCAGGCCGCAAAAGCCCGACCGCTGCCGCCGCCGCGGTTCTGGAACCACTGCAAGATCGTTTGGGGTCACGCGCGCGACAAGGCACCCCGCGCAAATCGCGCCAAATTCCTGCGTTGCGCAATGGCAAACCGGGTTGACGGGGTTAAGGAATCCGCCTATCTCGCGCTGATCTTATACACGACCCTGCGGATGCGGGGTTCAGACCCGTATCACCGGATACCCCGCCATTCTGGCGGGTGATGTCCCAAGGACAAGGAAAACGCTCATGTCGCGCCGTTGCGAACTGACTGGAAAAGGCCCGATGTCTGGCAACAATGTCAGCCACGCCAAGAACCGTACCCGCCGCCGCTTTTTGCCGAACCTGCAGGACGTGACATTGCAGTCTGACGTGCTGGGCCGGTCTTTCAAATTCAAAATCTCCAATGCTGCCCTGCGCACTGTCGACCACCGCGGTGGTCTGGACGCGTTCATGGCAAAGGCAAAGGATGCAGAACTGTCCGAAAGCGCGCTGAAGATCAAGAAAGAGATCGTAAAGGCAACCGCGGCAGCCTAAGCCGACCGGAGCTGATCTTTCTTGAGACAGATTTGAGCCCGGTCGTGCAAACGGCCGGGTTTTTCTGTGTGGGGTGGATTGAAATCCACCCTACGGCAATGGACCGCTGCAACAAGTAAGGTGGCGTCTTGACCCACCTTATGGCAAAGCTTGCGCAATGACCGCCTTGCCGATTGACCCTGTCCTGCCTGAACTGATGGCGGCCCTCGCCGCCTCCGGCTGTGCCGTTCTGCAAGCGCCACCAGGGGCCGGCAAAACCACCCGCGTGCCATTGGCGATGCTTGAGGCAAACCTCACCACCGGCAAGATCATCATGCTGGAGCCCCGCCGTCTTGCTGCCCGCGCCGCCGCAGAGC
>CAZTKF010000121.1:0-6595 GCA_964614205.1 uncultured Loktanella sp.
CCCGACCTTCTGTAACATTCCAGCGCTGGAACCTGTAACAAACCCGCCGATGCCCGCATCGGCGGGTTCTTTGTTCTGCAAGGGAAATACGCCCTGCGTCAGGCTGCCGCAGCGCAGAGAAATTTCACACCACCTCACGCCAGCGCGATGCACGCGGCTGTGAATGGCGTGCACGCAACCGGCACCGCTAGGCTTTGGGCATCGCCGGAAACCGGTGACGCACAAACCTGATCTTAAACAAAGGAAATTTCGATGTCCCATGCTACAAAAACCCTCGTTCTTGCAAGCGCTGTTGCAACTGCTGTCGCCGGCCTGTCTACAACTGCTGCCGCCGAAGGCGATGTGAAATGCTTTGGCGTATCGCTGGCCGGTGAGAACGATTGCGCAGCGGGCCCCGGCACAACTTGTGCCGGCACATCTACCGTTGATTACCAGGGCAACGCATGGACGCTTGTGCCTGCCGGTACATGTGAGAGCATGGAATTGCCCACGATGGCTGACGGCACCCCGCGCATGGGGTCTCTGGAAGCACTCGACCGCGACCTGCCGGCATAAGCCGGTCTCTGGTAAGGTGGAACTGATCCACCTTACCCCTTCCGGACGTAAGGGCCCTTGGCATGCTTGACGCAACACATTCCACGCACCTGCCCGCGCGCCCCGGCGTCGGTTACAAGGCGCAGCACTACACAGACATCATGGCAAACCCCGGCCCATTGGGGTGGCTGGAAATCCACGCCGAGAACTATATGGGCGATGGCGGCCGCCCTTTGGCGCAACTGCGCCACCTTACCGAACGGTTCCCCATATCCGTTCATGGCGTTGGTCTGTCAATCGGCGGCGAAGGTGATCTGGATACCGACCACCTTGCACGCCTGAAACATCTGATCACATGGCTGAACCCCGCCAGCTTTTCCGAACATCTTGCCTGGTCCACCCACGACAGTCATTTCTTCAACGATCTTCTTCCCCTGCCCTACACAACCGAAACGCTCGCCCGTGTCGCGGGACATATCAACCAAGTGCAGGACACCATCGGTCGCCCCATGCTTCTGGAAAATCCCTCCAGCTATCTGGCCTTTGCCGAAAGCACGATGTCCGAGACCGATTTCCTGCGCGAACTGACCCGGCGCACCGGCTGTGGCCTGCTATTGGACGTCAACAACGTCTTTGTGAGCGCCACCAACCTTGGCACATCGCCGCAGGCCTACATTGACACCTTCCCGCTGGAGGCCGTCGGCGAACTCCACCTTGGTGGACATGACGAAGACGCGGACGAGACGGGTGCACCTTTATTGATCGACAGCCACGGATCACCCGTGGTCGATCCTGTCTGGGCCCTGCTGGATTATACGCTTGCAAAATCCGGCCCAAAGCCGCTCTTGATCGAATGGGACACGGATGTACCCGGGTGGTCTGTCCTTACCGATGAAATGGCGCGCGCCGACGCCGCGCTTGCATTGGCCACGCAATGACGGTCACCCAAGCCACATTCAAAGCCGCGATGCTTGATCCTGCCGCGGCAGTTCCGGCGGGCATTGTGAACCCCGACGGGGGTGCCGCAAGCAAACGCTTTGATGTCTACCGCAACAATGTCGCTGTTGGCCTCTCGGATGCGCTAGAGGCCGCTTTTCCAGTGGTGCGCAAACTGGTCGGCGATGAATTCTTTCGCGCCATGGCCGGCGTCTATCTGCGCAAGCATCCGCCCAGAACACCGCTGATGATGTACTATGGCGATGCGATGCCGCAGTTCCTGCGCCGCTTTGGGCCGACAAAACACATCGGCTATCTGCCTGATATTGCAAGGATCGAACTGGCCATGCGCCACGCCTATCATGCCGCGGATGCCGCACCGGTCGATGCGCAGGCCCTGAGTGCACTTGCACCGGATGCCTTGATGGGGGCAAGACTGCGGATCGCGCCAGCGACCCGGACGGTCATATCCGATTTTCCGGTCCACGCGATCTATCTTGCCAATACCCGCAAGGAGGCGCCCAAACCGGTGATGCAGGCCGAAGCCGTGCTGATCACCCGTCCCGGTTTCGACCCGCAAATCCACGCCATCAATGCCGCCGCCGCAACCTGCGTCGAGGCCCTCAGACAAGGGCAGCCACTTGGCCAGACCATGGCAACCGCCGACAACACCCTTGATCTGGGTCAGGTGCTGGGTCTGCTTTTGGCCCATGGCGCTGTGACCGAAGTTTATTGAAAGGCCATCCCATGACCACCTCTCCGCTCACCAGAATTGCCACCCCCATCAACCGCGTGGGCGACGCGCTCCTCCCGGTCCTCGCACGACTGGTCTTTGCTGGTGTCCTGCTGGTGTATTACTGGAATTCCGGCCTGACCAAACTGGGGGACGGGCTATTGGGTTTTCTGCAACCCTCGTCCGGCGCATATGTCCAGATCTTCCCCAAGGCAATGGAAGCGGTCGGCTATGACACTTCGCAGCTGACGATGTTTCATTGGGCCGTGGTAACCGGCGGGACAATTGCAGAATTTGTCCTGCCTGTCCTGATCGTCATCGGCCTGTTCACGCGGCTGGCGGCCTTTGGCATGATCGGCTTTATCATCGTACAATCCCTGACCGATCTATTCGGCCACGGCGGCATCGCCCACGAAGGCACGCTGGGTGCGTGGTTCGACCGTATGTCTGACGCGCTGATCCTTGATCAGCGGGCGTTCTGGGTGCTTGGCCTGCTCATTCTTGTTTTCAAGGGTGCCGGAGCACTGTCAGTCGATCGTTTGCTTTTTAGAAATGCGCCTTAGGCTCGTCCGGCTTGCCTGCAGCAATCGCAAGGACACCGCCCAGCGCCACGAAACCGATGGGGAACATGGTTCCGACATTGAACCCGAAAGCCGCGTGAAAACAAAAGGCACTGATCAGCATCAGGATACCACCCCAAAGCGCGCGCGCCTTGGCCATCGCCCCCCCTGCAATCGCCAGTAGCGGCGCGACGAAACTGGCAAAACGGATGAAGCCGGGGTTTTCCAGGAAGCCGAACAGCTCACCCACTTCGGTGTGGCGTTCAGAGAGTTCGGCATAGCCATAGCCAAACAGACCCACCAGAATACCAATCAGGCCACCGATAATTCCAAGCATACTTGCGGCGTTGCGCATAGCTGTTCTCCTTGCTGCTCTGGTTCTCACATAAGCAGTGAAACGTCAGCCGCCAAGGTACTTTGCCTGCACATCGGCTTTCCAGCCGATCGTCCACACCCCCTCTGCAGTAATCACAGGGCGCTTCATCAAAGTCGGGTGCGCCGCCAGAAGTGCGACCGGATCAGCCTCTCTTTCGGTCGCGTCCAGCCCGCGCCACGTGGTGGACGCGCGATTGATCGCTTTGTCCCCGAATGCCGCGACAATCGCCGTGATGTCACTCGCGGTCAGGCCATCCGTGCGGACATCTATGACCTCTGGTGTGTATCCCGCAGCGATCAGCGCCTTGAGCGCCTTACGGCAGGTATCGCATGATTTTAGACCGAAAAAACGCATTCGCGCCTCCTTTTTGAGCAAGATTTGTCCAGAAACCGCCAATGCGACGACGTGTCATTTGCCTTTTGCATAAAACAGATAATTCTAAAGAGATGAAGGCCAAGGGAAGTCCGCAGATCGCGGGGCCCAAGACCTGCCCAGCCCTGCGGGGTGCGATGATTTGAAGGAGAGCGGACAATGCCAAACGGCACCGTAAAATGGTTTAATACGACAAAAGGCTACGGGTTTATTGCGCCCGAAGATGGCGGCTCGGACATTTTTGTGCATATCTCGGCGGTTGAACAATCCGGCCTGACCGGGCTGGCCGACGACCAGAAAGTGACATTTGATCTGGTAGAAGGTCGCGATGGCCGCAAGATGGCCGGGAACATCGCCAAGGTCGAATAGGACCGGACTGCAATGATTATTCGGCAAGCCGGTCTGGCTTGCCTTCTAACGTTTGTTCTGCTGCATACGGCTGCGGATCAGTTCCATGACGTCATCCGCCTGCATTGGCCGTTCCGGTGGCGGCGCGGCGGACTGCATGGATTTCAGATGTTCATCCATGGACATATCAAAGGCGTTTTGCTGATCGGCAAATTCCTCGGCCCGGGCCATATAGGCAAGAACGCCACCAGCGCTTTGCAGGCTGAAGGCCCAGATGTAGAACAGCAGCGACAGGCCAAGAAACACCCCGGTTTCGAGGCCCAGCAGATCAAGCGCGTCAAAGCCCCGCACCGTTTCAACCTGCGCCAGAGCGGCGGTCAGACTGTCCCCATAGCCGAGCAGGTAACAGAGGGCGCCGGCGATCGGGACGGCGAAGGCCGACAGAATATAGGCGATGGCGACCACAATCAGCAGTGAAATAAAGTTGCTTCCGAAGCCATAGAACGGCGTATGGGGCCGGCCACCGGGATCGGCACCGACAGACGCCCCCGCAAAAGGCATCAGCAATGCAGCGCGCAGGCCGACAATCAGAACCCCGCCGACCCACAGCAGTGACAGCGTGATCGCCGGATCCACGGCCATCAGCTGCTCTAGCAGTATGGTCTCGTCCATCGTGGTAAACTGCCCCAAGTCCTGCAACGTCAGCGGTGTCGCAAAGTAATAGACCGCCGCCGCCCCTGCCACGATCAGCAAGACGCAAAAGACCTCAAACAGCCCGTAGCCGATGGCGGGCAGCATCAGCCCCAGATAGCTGTTGCGCACGCTGGCACCCTTGGCCTGCAAGCCCAGTCGCGCGCCGATCATGACCGGCAGGACACTTGCCGCAACACCGAAGGCGACGCCCACGACAAGCGCCAGAATGGGCGAGACGAAAGTCAGGATGAACATGAAAAACGCGGCAATGATCCCGAAAAGGATCAACGCGATGATCATGAACGGAAACACCAGAACCATGCGCCACAAAACAGCGAGCGAGAACGGGATAGCGCGAAGAAGGGTCACGGGGGGGCTGCTCCGGTAAGTCTCTTTGCGGCAAGTATGCCCCTGCGATTGCGGCCAGACAATGGCGGGTTCATGGGAAAACAAAGGGGTTTTGCCAATCTGCAACCCGTACAGACTGCGTAGAGATCCTGTACGTACAGCGGGACAGACCGGCGCGGCCCAGTTGAGGGTTCATGAACCAAGAGGGGCGTGAATGGGCGGAGTCCCGACGTCCCCCGACGATCCGGTGGGTGATGTGCGGTGTTGGGGTGGGAGTCGGGGAGAACCCCGACCTACGGTTAACTTTGGTTGCGAGAGAGGTCCCGGATCAGGTCCGGGGCTTGGGGGTGGTGTACAACGGAAGGGCAGCGCCCGGACCTCGGGGTGGGCGCCCAGACGGGCATGGTGTGTGATGTGGTCGCGTCAGGTGGAGTGGTTGTGCGGTGTGCGGCGTTGCAGAAGCGCCCTCCCCGTGGGGGAGGTCCGGGCGCTGCCCGGCTTTGCCGGGCTGGACGTCATTGTTTATCTTGCTCGATTTTACGATCAAGCAATCGGCGTATGACGGAATGCTTAACGACGTAGAAATTCCCGTTGCCACCTCGGAGCACTAGTCCGGCAAACTTGCATTCAATCTGCTCATCATTCAGCACGTAGAGAAAAACTGGACTGCCGCTAAAACCATCGAGTTCAGCAGAGTCTTTGTTGATTGCAACAACCTTGAAAACTGAACTTTCGTAGGCATCACCGTGGTATTCCACAAAGAACTCTCGCTGCGGCAAGTGAACATGTGACATCTTTGGTCCATGTTCATCGTCTTCGCTCCAATCGACGGTATGATCAGAAAAGCCGTAGCCGAACAAACAGCCGCCGAGAACTTTTTCACCATCTCGAAGTTGGCCAGAATCGAGCATCCCTAGAAACTTGCCGCTTTCGATAGCCCCCTCATTCACTAGTCCGGTGAATTCCCAAGCGTACAAGTCAAATTGATCGCTATCGTCGACGGTGGAACTTAGGCTGTGGCAACCTTCACTAGAAACATAGTGATTTGGAAAATTCGCTAGGACCCCTGCCTGCTCCATCTCGAACTCTTTGATTTGGTGGCGAGTGCTGATGAGCCAATAGCGATGTCTGTATTTGATACTGGTAGCCGTGCCCCGGAGTGAAATCTGGTGAACGTCGTCTGGCGACATGACGACCAATATTTGAGTGGCTTTCCTAATGCTTTTGTTCACCGATTCAGTGGGATAGATGAGTTTCCCGAAGCGCACGGTTCCGGCGAGCATTCTTTCAAGTATCGTTTGATCGCTCATGGCGGCACTCGAGCTACTCAATCCTAGGGCCGTGCCTCTCCGCGCGCCCGTCTTTCACTTGAAACGCTCCACTGGAGCGTTTCACCCCCGCTACGCGGGGTCGTTCAAGACCCCTTCAAACTCCCGCCATTCGCCTTTGCTCATCCCGGAGGTCTCTTGCGTCACCTTTTCACCTTTAAGCATACGGCGCACGCAGTCAATCGCCTTTGACGAGAGTGTGGCGCCGCCCATGCGGTAGTCCTCGAAGGCGCCATAGGCGGCGGGGACCCAGTCGGCGACGACTTTGCAGATTTCCTCGGCGTAGACGCGGATCTCAAATTGGGCGTGGCTGTCGGCGCGCAGGCGCAGGAAGTGGAAGAGGTTGTGCAGGTCCACCTTCCAGTAC
>CAZTKF010000122.1:0-6392 GCA_964614205.1 uncultured Loktanella sp.
CCACAGTTTCACTCCAAGTTTGGGGTTTCCCCCGGCTCAATTTTGTCAAACGGCTTGGCCGCCCAACATCTACAGTCCATGCAAACGGGGCGCGCCAGAAAAGCCTCAAAAGAGCCTGTAAATCTGGTCTATCCCGCCTCAGGCAGGAATTACTGGCATGAGGCCAACCCACCGTCTCGGACGAATAAAGGCCCGAACGAATCAATCTATCGGGCCCAGCGCCTGAATTAGTCGCGATTGCATCAAAAGCCAAGGGCGTGTGGCAAACTTCTTGGTAAATCAGCCATAAAAAAATGGCAGGCTCGAGATTTCGGGCCTGCCATCATCTTCGCATCGAAACGCTGGTTTATGCGTTACCTGTCGCCGAGGCTACGTCAACAGACACGCCTGGGCCCATGGTCGAGCTGACAGCGATCTTTTTCATATAGGTGCCTTTGGCGCCAGATGGCTTGGCCTTGCCAACAGCGTCAACGAAAGCTTTCAGGTTCTCTTCGATCTGCTGGGCAGAGAAGGATGCCTTGCCGATACCGGCATGCACAACACCCGCCTTTTCAGCCTTGAACTGAACCTGACCGCCCTTTGCTGCTTCCACAGCTTCCTTGACGTCCATGGTCACGGTGCCGACGCGTGGGTTCGGCATGAGGTTACGTGGACCCAGAACTTTACCCAGACGACCGACAACAGCCATCATGTCAGGTGTGGCGATGCAACGATCAAAGTCGATTGTGCCGCCCTGAACGGTTTCCATCAGGTCTTCTGCACCTACGATATCAGCACCGGCAGCCTTGGCTTCTTCGGCCTTTTCGCCGCGGGCGAAGACAGCGACGCGGACAGTTTTGCCTGTGCCGTGTGGCAGATTGACAGTACCACGCACCATTTGGTCGGCATGACGTGGGTCAACGCCCAGTGTCATAGCGATCTCGATGCTTTCATCAAACTTTGCCGTGGCGTTGTCTTTGACGAGTGATGCGGCCTCAGCAACGGAGAGGTTCTGCTTGCCTTCGAATGCTGCGCGTGCTGCAGCTGTACGCTTACCGAACTTTGCCATTACTTCACCTCGATGCCCATGGAACGGGCCGAACCCATGATGATTTGCATAGCGCCTTCGATGGACGTCGCGTTGAGGTCCTTCATCTTGGCTTCCGCAATTTCACGTACCTGTTTGCCGGTGATCGTACCGGCAACTGACTTGCCCGGCTCTTTGGAACCAGACTGCAGCTTGGCCGCTTTCTTGATGTAGTAGGACGCAGGTGGCGTCTTGATTTCCATCGAGAACGACTTGTCCTGATAGTAGGTGATCACTGTCGGGCAGGGTGCGTTCTTTTCCATGTCTTCTGTCTTGGCGTTGAACGCCTTGCAGAATTCCATGATGTTAATGCCGCGCTGACCCAGCGCAGGACCGACAGGTGGGGAAGGGTTTGCAGCACCTGCAGGAACCTGCAGCTTGAGCGTACCCATAATCTTCTTGGCCATTGGCCTTCTCCTTTTCAGCGATGGGTCTGACCCATCCTACATTGCCCCGCGTCGGGGCGGTTATGCCGTGGTTTGGGTTGCCCCTCCCACGTCTGAACACGCAAGCCCTACTGTTTCGAAACTTGCGTGAATTCCAATTCGACCGGGGTGGCCCGGCCAAAGATCGAGACCGTCACCTTCAGGCGCTGGTTCTCTTCATCAACTTCTTCTACCAGACCGTCGAAATCCTCGAAAGGCCCTTCGTTGACTTTGACTTTCTCACCGATGTCAAAGTGAATGAGGGTGCGTGGCGCGTCCTCGCCTTCTTGTACACGGCCAAGGATGGCCTGGACTTCGGCGTCGCGCATCGGCATCGGGCGGCCTTGCGGACCCAGAAAACCAGTCACGCGGTTGATCGAGTTGATCAGGTGATACCCTTCGTCCGACATTTCCATGTGGACCAGAACGTAACCGGGCATGAAACGACGCTCCGCCGTCACCTTCTTGTTGCGGCGGATTTCGATGACTTCCTCGGTAGGCACCAGCACTTCGTCGATCTGGTCGTCAAGGCCCTGCTCTTCTGCTTTCTGGCGGATCGCCTCTGCAATCTTCTTTTCGAAGTTTGAGAGAACGCTTACCGAATACCAACGTTTGGCCATCTGTCAGAGCACCTTGTCTTCACTTGGCCACAGCGGGCCGCAATTGCATTTCAATCCCGCGGGTCATACCGCGAGTCCCGAAAATAAAAGCGGCGTGCAACTCGATTCGCCGCACGCCATTTTCGGAAAGTTGTTGGCTCTTACCGCTGCCTCACACGGTTTTCAAGAGGTCTGCGGAAAATCCGGGGCGATTAGCTGCCAAAGTATGTCAGGACACCATTCAGGCCTGTGCGGATCAGGAGATCAACCAGAAAGAAGAAAATCGCGGTCAGCGCAGCCATGATAAAGACCATGATTGTCGTCATGACAACTTCGCGGCGGGTCGGCCAGACGACTTTGGAAATCTCGGAGCGGACTTCCTGGATGAACTTCACTGGATTGGCGATGGCCATGACGCTGTGTCCCTTTTCAAAACAACACGCACTTACGGGCTCTGATACGCAAATTCAAGCCCGTTTGGGCGCGCATAGATCAACATAGCGTCAGGCTCAACCGGGGCGCAGCAGGGTTACACCCTGTATTTGTGCGATGGCCGTCAACTGGCGGGCATAGACCGCATCTCCAATGGCATGCTCTTCTGCAGCAAAACCATCAAACGGCGCATACCCGTCTTCAACAGGCATCATCTGCCGCGCCGCTCTTGCCGGTCTTTCTTCGGTTTCATTCACCGCTTGCGTCAAAACGTGCGCTACGGCCGCAGCAGATAGTCCACGGTTGATGTGGTGCGGACGAGGAACGACGCAGGGTGCCGCATCCGCACCAACCAGACCGGCCGCAATCTGCGGGAAAACTGCGCCATAGTCCTCATATTGCCAGACATTCAATCTCCCAACACCCCGGGCCGCGCGCAGGCGGGTAACCAGATCGACCCAATTGACACTGCTAAGCGGATTGCGCTTCTGGAACACCTCTACCGGCTGAACACGCCCGCCCAACAGCATCTGGCAATAGGCCGAGTTAATGAACGCTGTCGGGCGCCGGATTGCCAAGAATACGTCAATCTTCTGGCCCATCGCATCGGACAACTGCGTCAGCCGATCCCCTGCTGACTTGTAACGGTGCTTCATCCAGCGCCCATGCGGTTGACTGAGCGGTCCGATGAAATTCTCTTCACTCAGGACCAGTCGATTCGCATCCTTGCGCAAGAGCGCCAACTGTTCCGCGGCCGGACGTTTGGCCCCGCCAGCTTCGACACCCGTACGAAACCCGAATAGCGCCGGAAGCGTCCGGCCCGGCAGGCGCAGATAGTCTGGCCCATAGTATCGGACACCTTCAGCCGCCAAGGCATCGCTCGCGCGCCGCAGGGAACGCTGGAGATGCGACGTAGCGGTCTTGTGTGCGCCGATATGGAACGCAACAGAAAGCGACTTGGTTGTCATGTGATTGGTTTGATCCTCCACACGCCGGTGTCGGTGATCTGGTCTGGCAGGGGCACCAGGACTTGAACCCGGGACCTACGGTTTTGGAGACCGCCGCTCTACCAACTGAGCTATACCCCTATGACCGGGTGTCGGGTTAGTCCGAAACCAAAGCGGGATCAAGGGGGATAAGTGCGGCACACTTGTGTTCAGACCCAGAAATGCGACAAGAGTGGCGCAATCCGCAACCAAAGGCCCCCGCCCTTCATGTCACTGCGCAAACGGATCGAGCAATCAGAGTCTCTTGCTGCCCTGCTGGGCGGACTGGCCGGGCGTTATCTGGGGTTCTGCAACCGGACGACCAAATGGCAGATTGAAGGGTTGGCAGAATTACAGGCGGCACTGGCCGAAGGCCCTGTCCTGCTTGTGATGTGGCATAGCCGGTCAATTATGGGCGCCTTGCACTGGCCGGTGTCGGATGGCCCCTTGTCGAGCCTCTATGATAGTTCACCGATCGGACGTGTGTCTGGTGCGTTGCAGCGCCGTGTCGGCCTGCAACCGATGGAAATGTCGCGCAAACTGTCGAACCGCGCTGCATCTCGTACGATCCTTAAGCGGGTCAAAGAGGGTGTGAGCATCGGTATGACAGGCGACGGACCATTGGGGCCGGCGCTCGAGCTTAAAGATGCCCCGCTTGACTGGGCGCGGGCGACAGGGATGCCCGTGTTCGCTTACGCCTTTGCAACGACGAAAGGGCGGCGCTTGAAATCATGGGACCAGATGCTGTTGCCGCACCCCTATGGGAGGGGGGCATACGTCTTTCGTCGGTATCCGGGCGCCGTACCGCGCGATCTGGCGCCTGATCAGCGGGAACGCCTGCGCAGAGAGCTTGAAGACTGGCTCTCGCAAACGATGCATCAGGCAGATGCACTGGTCGGCCTCTCACCCGGCCCTTAGCCCCGACTGGTCCAGCGAAAAACCCCAAGCGAGACTGCTGCCGCCAGGGACATGACCGCCCCCGCAATCATGGCCATTCCCGCGTCGTCAGTTGCCTCGGCCAAGCCGCCGCCGATCCGTGGGCCGATCATCATCAATCCATAGTAGATCGTAAAGAACACACCCATCCCGAATGCGCGGGCCTCATTCGGCAGAACTTCTGCCGGAAGTGTCATGACCGGCCCTGCACAAAGGGCAAAAAGAACTGCCACAGTACAAAAAATCGCAAGCGCCGCCGCCGGCACGGTCAGCATCAAAGGTATCAGAACCCCAAAGCTGACCAGACTAATCAAGATCACCATATCCTTGCGTCCCGTCCGGTCGGCGACAATCCCGCCGATGGGCAATGCGATAGAAAACAGGATCATGAAAAGACCTGTGGCGGATCCCGCCTTCTGAAGGTCCCACCCTTGTTGTACGAACAATGCGGGCCCAAAACTGAACACCATCGCGAGCGCCATATTGTAGAACGCCCAGACCAACCCGGCACAGACAAGCGCCAGCGCGGGAAACCCTGCCCTCTTGAGGGTTGCAGGACCTGCCGATGCATTCGGTGGGACGTGGTAGATTGTCGCAAAAAGGACAAGTCCGGCCACCATCAATGCCCAAAGGGACCACCAGGCAAATGTGAGACCCCCAATGGTCGCAAACATCGGCAGAACAAGCAAAGCCAGCGCAATGCCAGCTGGCCAAGAATTCACGAAGATGGCCATCGCTGTCGATATTTCTCGCCCCGCGAACCAGTCAACCAGCATCTTGGTCATCACGACATTCAGTACGACTCCGCCAGTGCCAGCGACAAGACGACCTGTAACCAGAATGTTCCATGTCTCGGTCAATGCAATCATCGCGCCACCGACAAGCATGAGTATCATACCAAGCGACACAATCCGCTTGTCCCCAAATCGCGCTGCGATCGCGCCGCCGGGCAGGGCAAAAATGACGCCCGGCGCGAAGTATAGACCGATCAGAAAACCGATATCGGCAAGATCAAGACCAAAATCATCGATGATCAACGGCGACAGCGCAGCTATCGACTGAAACTGAAAGGCCATAGTCAGGCGAGCAAAGAACAGGACGGCCAGAATCAGCCAGCGATTTGACAACATCGTTGGACAGTGCGCAGCAACCCGTGCCGTGGCAATCCCCTATGATCGCCCTGCCACTTTCATCAATGCGCCAAGGTCAGCGCCGACAATCGCCTGTTCGTGCGCCATAATATCGGAAATGTCCCAGTCCCACCACGCGATGCTATTGAGTGCTGAAATCGTCGCGTCATCAAAGCGCATCCGGTGGATCGTCGCGCGGTTTCCGGTCACGATCGCATAGTCGGGCACGTCGCCGCTCACGACGGCACCCGCGCCGACGATAACGCCGTTCCCTATCGTGGAACCAGCAAGGATTTGCGCGCCTGTCCCGATCCAGACATCATGCCCGATCCGAATATCGCGGCCCGCGCGCAATGAGGCGGGATACTCCAAAAAGCGTGCCTTGTCATGGATGGCAAAGGGAAAAGTCGAGAACCCATCGCGCGCATGATTGGCACCATCAGTGATAAAGCGAACGCCGTCTGCGATTTGTCCGAATTTGCCGATGATCATCCGGTCCTTGGCCATCGGAAAAAGATAGGGTGCAAGACGCCCTGCCCAATCCTCCGGATTGTCCGGAGGTTCAAATGCACTGGCATACGTGTAGTCGCCTATCTCCCAATTGGGGTGCGTGATAGCCGCCTTGAGAAAAACATTGCCCTTATGCACCGTTCCGTCAGGAAAGGTAACGGGGTGCAAAGTCTCTGGGGAAGGAAAAGGCATGGCATGTCCAAACACTAGGGTCCATTAGTCTTGCCGATAACGCGAAATCACCTCAGATGTCGAGGCTGCGAGATGTTCATCAGAGGCAAAAGGCCGCCCCGGGTGGAGCGGCCTTT
>CAZTKF010000123.1:0-6182 GCA_964614205.1 uncultured Loktanella sp.
TGCTGGATCACCTCTTCGCGGCGTTCATGTTCGAAATCGACGTCGATATCGGGGGGTTCGCGGCGTTCCTCGCTGATGAAGCGTTCAAACAGCAGATCGTTCTTGTTAGGGTCCACGGATGTGATCCCCAGCACGTAGCACACAGCCGAGTTGGCAGCAGAGCCCCTGCCCTGACACAGGATTTCAGGCTTGGTGTCATAGCGCGCAAAATTAACGATTTGATGGATGGTCAGGAAATACTGCGCGATGTCGAGTTTTTCGATCAGTGCCAGCTCCTTACCCAAAACCGCCTTGATATCGTCGGGGACACCCTCGGGATAACGGTTCGCCGCCCCTTTCCATGTCAGCAATTCCAGATATTCCTGCGGGCTATAGCCTGCGGGCACCGTTTCCTTTGGGTATTCATAGGCCAGTTCAGTCAGGTTGAAGGTGCAGGCGTCTGCCACATCCCGCGTGGCCCTGATCGCATGGGGCCATTCGGCAAAAAGGCGGACCATCTGGGCGGGTGATTTGAGGTGCCGTTCGGCGTTGGCATCCAGCAGATAGCCTGCCTTCTGGATTGTCGTCTTGTGCAGGATACAGGTCATGACATCCTGCAGGGGCCGCCGCTCTGGCACGTGATAATGCACATCGTTGGTGGCCAGAATGGACAGCCCGTTGGCCCGCGCCAGCGCATCGAGCCGGTTAATCCGCGCCCGGTCATCGCCGCGATACATATAGCTGGCCGCGATGTGCTTCATTGTGGGCAGGGCACGGATCAGACGCCGCAGACCGGCGCTGAAGTGGTCGACGCTTTCGCCGGGAGTGGCAATAAGCTGAACACCTTCACTGTGTTGTGCCAGATCATCCAGCGTGATGTCGCAGGCGCCCTTGGCCTGCCATGCACCATCGACGTCATGCATCTTGCCTTTGGACAGCAGCGTGCACAGCCGCCCATAGGCCGCCCGGTCCTTGGGGTAGGCCAGAAAGGCCTCGCCCGTAACAAGTTGCAAGCGGCACCCGATGACAGGGCGGATATTGGCTTTGCTCGCCTCAGTATGCAGGCGCACCACCCCCGCCATGGTGTTGAGATCGGCACAGCCCAGCGCATCATATCCCTGCGCCCACGCGGTTGCGGCAAGGTCCACCGCATCAGAAGCCCCGCGCAAAAACGAAAAACAGGTGGTCAGCCCCAGTTCGACAAAGGGGGCGCGGGGGTTTGGTGGGAAATCATCGCCATCCAGCGTGCGGCGGGGGTGTTGATGGTCGTTTTCAGGCATGGACTTTGCCACCAAACTTCGCTCGGCTTGCCCGGGCGGCGCCCGACCCTCCCCCCGGGAGGGCGCATTGCGACGTCGCACACCCAAAATACGTAAACATAAATCGCACGGTTACGCTTTGAATAAAGCTTCCAAACGCCCACCCAGGGTCGGGCGCCGCCTTCGGTTGAACTGCGAGACGATCCATCACGCAAAAAACCCGTGTACAAACCAGCGCGGATCGCCGCCGCGCCCATCCTCATGCAGACCTTCGCGGTACAGCCAGAGCCGCCGCCCCGTCTGATCCTCAACCTTGAAGTAATCGCGCAACCGGGTGCCGGGGCGGTCATGCCACCATTCCGGCGCGATCCGTTCGGGTCCGGCATAGCGGACCACCCGATGGGTCTGTCTGCGCCAGACGAACTGCGCTGGCGGACCTTCGGGGACGGCATAAAGCACGCGCACCTCTTCGGGATGATCCAGCAGGCGCAGGGGGCGTTCCTTGGGTAAAACCGCCATATCGGCGGGACCGTTCGCAAGGGCGGTGATCTGCGCCTCGGCCCTTTCGGGCACATGGCTTTGACGCAAGACAGGGCGGGTCACGGCGCGGGGACCGAACTTGGCGCTCAGCCGGTCAATCAGCCGCGTCAGGTGCAAATCATCGTCCGATCCGCCATCCAGACGGGTCTGCTTGTCCTGCACTTCTTCTACTGCGCCAGCGGCAAGGGTGATCAGATCAAAGCCGAAACCGGGGTTGATCCGCTCGACCTTGTCGCGGAACAGGCTGTGCAGATGCCCCGGATCACGCGTCGGGGCCGCGGTCGCCACATCGACTTGGGCCACATCGCCATCGGTCTTGTAGACCGTCAGATGCAGGCGGCGGCAGCCCAGCCCCGCCTGTTTGAGTTGGCCACACAGATCCTCGCACAGATCGGGCAGATAGGGGGTGGGATCAAAGATCGGCTCGGCCAGACGGGCCTGCGCGCGGATCACCGGCCGGGCCTCAACGCTGGACACAGGCTCGGCCAGTTTGCCCATCATCTGATCCAGCCGCAGCAGCGGATTGGCCTGCAAACCGGCCTTTACGAAACGGCGGGTCAGCGACAGACGGGGCACATCCATGACGGCACCAATGGTTTTCAACCCCAGACGGCGCAGCAAAAGCAAGGTCGGATCATCCAGCCGCAGACCGGCCACAGGCAGGGCGCCAAGCTTGAAATAAATCTCATCCGGCCCGCAAACCTGCCGCACCGGGCCGAACCGGGCCAGCGCCCAGGCCGCCCCCCATGTGGGGGCCACGGCCAGCCTTGCGGTCAGGCCCAGCAGGGACAGTTGCGTTTCCATCTCGACCAGCATGGCCGCCTCACCGCCCCAAAGATGATCCGAGCCTGTGGTATCCAGAATCAACCCGTCGCCACCATCGCGTGCCGTCCACGGACACCAGCGGCGGGCCCATAGCACCAGACGGTCAAGGGCGGCATGATCGCCCGCCTCATCAGCATATGCGACCTGCAATTCGGGGCAGATCGCGCGCATATCGACAACGCGCGATCCAGGCAGGATCCCCTCCAGCCGGGCGGTCCGGTTGGCGGCATGGATCACCGGCCCATGCTGCCCTTCGCGGGCCAGCACCACGGGGATATCATCCGGCGGCGCGTTGCCCTGCCGTTCCATCACCCGCATCCACCGCTCGATCGCGAGCTGGGGCAGCGAGATGGACACGATCCGCCGCCCGGTCATAGGTCGCCACCCATTGCCCCGGTTTTGCGCGGCGCGAGCGGAACAGATCGAGCGACCAACGCGGCGCACCGGGGGCCTGTGGATCGTGGGGATGCACCGCAGATGGCAGGCTGGCGATCCGCCAGCGGTCGCGCGCCGCACTCAGATCGGGGCTGGCCGCGCGACGAATGAGCCAGCAAGAGACATCCGCCGCTTCCGCGCGCAAGGCCAATCGCTTGGTGGCGGTAAAATCGAGCATGGGCGGATCGCCCCATATCTCTCCGATGACAGCGGCTAAGCTGCGACAGCGCAACCCGTCTTCCATCGCCCAAAGCACATCCGCAGCGCGGGACAGATCGACCATGATGATGGGTAGCCTCAATCCAGCGCCCGTACCGATCCCTGCCATCGCAGGATGTCCGGCCTCTTTGCGCGACAAACGGTCCTGAATCCAAAGGATCGGCGCATGCGTGCGTGGCAGCCGTGACAAGACAAAGCCCACAGCACTGGCGTCTGTCGGACTGCACGGAAAAACCTCTGACAGGGTATGGGGCATCACGGCAGGGCATTCCCCCTGCCCGGCCAAAGCTTTGTCCATACGCAGCGACCCCACACACAGCACCGAATCCATTTAATGTTCACCTTTTGTTCTAATCTATATGTGCTGTTTTCGCAATGTTATGATGCGGACAAAACAGAGCAGAGCAGCACCTCAACACACATCACGCGCGGGGGCATCCATCAAAAAACCCGGCAAGCCAATCCCGACACGCAAGGATACCATGCCCTATCAGCGCACAGCCTCGCGAACCCGCGCAAATTCTGGTGGACAGATCTCCAACAGCTTCGCGCTTATCGGGTTCTCCTCCAACAGTCGCAAAAGCGCGATTGTGGAAAACTCCACCGGGTCCTTGTTCATATACCCGGCGACAAGGCTGAACCGCAATCTGTCCCAATCCGCGCGCGTTGCATCCGGCAGAAACGACCAAATGGGCGATACGCCCGCATCAACTGCCGCATCCTCTCCAAACCTGTTGGACACCAGCATATGGGTGTTGATCGCGATTACATGCAGCCCATGATAGACCTGCATAACCCAAGACAACTGGGAATAATTGAAAGGGTCAATCCGTCGGAACGGATGCAGATCTTTCAACACATAAGTGCCCCCAGGGTCACGCAGGGCCGAAAGAAACCCGACCAGATTGTGGTTCAGGGCAAGATCCAAAGCGGCCATACCGGAATTGAATCCGAGGTCTTTGTAGTCATCGACCGTTGAAGTCGGCGATGCATGGACGTCAATCCAGTCAGATTTCCATTGATAGACCGAGAACCAGCTACGGTGGGTCCCATTGAAAAGGGACCCATATCCGACGCAAGGCACGACCGGCATGCCGAGGTCATCAACGAACCGAGACACCCGCCACTCGGTAACGGCCTGCTGCATAGACGCCCCACCAAAATAGGCACCATCATGGCCAAGCGCGACGTCAACCATCCTCCGACCATCATAGTCAAACAGCGGAGCGTCCGGGCCAGATTGACGAAGCCGGCCAAATTGCACGCCACCACCGTTAAAACCGGCACCCTTGATCTTGATGTGCGTGCAACCATTGTTCTCAAATGGGATCAAGACAGAACGTGCGCCGGACAGTTCAAAATCGCGGATACTGCCGGCAAACCAATCCCGCACCAAAGCCTCCACAGCTTCGGGCAAGTGCCTGCAATCGATCGTCAATGAGGGATCGCCCTGCGGTGCGACCGGGGCGTCGGGACGCGCCACAGTCTTGCCTCTGCGCCGCCTCCAGATCATGGCCGCACACCACCTGAAAGGCGCTGCCCCAAGGTTTGGGTTCTGATCCTGTAGCGCAATTCACGGCACATTTCCCGTCCGCAGGGTCCTATCGGGATGACGATCTTTTGCAGAAAAACGTTCGATTTATGCAAGCCGATCACCTTCCCAATTGAACAACCCTCGTCTCAAGCTGACAGCAAAATGAATGTGGGTGTTTTGCACCGCTTGTCAATCGCGGCTACCGTCAGCTGCATCACCCTGACCGCTTGGGAAAACGAAACGGCTACGCACAGAATTCTATCTCAGGTAGCGGTTTCAGGGCACCGCGACGACGACAATCTTGCGCGCTGGAATTTGAGGCACTGAAGACGACACGCTCACAGGAGGTCCGGATTGCCTACTGCCATGAGATTGAATTGGCGGGGCTCTGCTGGAGCATCCCAGCCAACAGAATGAAAATGTGAAGGGAATAGAGGCCAGCTGAATGCAGCGTCGAAAACCGCAACGAAAGTCGGCTCAAGGCCGTTCTTGTCGAGGCGGGCGGGAAACCCAGATCAAATGCCGCGCCGCATTCGAGGTCCGGAGAGAGGCGATATTGGAAATTGATGACCGGTGCCCATGTCCACGCCGCGCGAGCCGCGTTCGCATTGCCTCTATCCATCTGGGTCACGACTGATCAGGATCCGTACAATCAAACGAGAGCTTGCGGCAGATAGCGACCGCGATTGCCAGCAACGAAATGGCCCTTCTTCCGCATCCCTCAAACTCGGCTAGGTCAATGTCGCGTGATCTGGAACCTGGCAGACGCTCCGCCGTCTTAAAGGAGTGTGCCGCTCAAACCGAACGTCGCTGCTATCAACCCGATGATGAAGCCAGCCGGCAGACTGAAGAGCAGAAAGAGCGGTTTGAGTTTCTTCGTGTCTTTTGAGGATTGGGCTCTCGTCCCATTCAGTGGGCCACCCCCGCCAGCTTCATGCAAAAAGAACGCGAAAACAAACACGAACCCGATCGGAATAAAGTAGTAGATGATCGTCTGCAAAAAGGCAGGTTCTTCGAAGCCCACCCACGCGACAACGGCCAGCCCGAGCAACACGCCCACGATCATCAAAGCAACCCAGACAAGCCAATCACCAATTTGCATTGTACGGCGGTCGCTCATAGGTTTTTCCTTGCAAATCTTTGATCCTGCATCACAAAACACCCCTCATGCACGCTTGACAAGTCCTTCGTCCAGCATCGGTTCTGTCGCAGCAGCAAGGGCCAACATCCAATACCGGCTATGTTTGCAGACTGGGCTTTGGCCACCGACCAAATAGACCATCCGCCTTGGGCGATGCTTCGGCCAGTAGCGCGGGCAGGTTGCCGCGAAAGTCCGGAAAACGGCCTGCGACGCCAGCAACCGCACCGCCCGTTGCATAACGGCTCTTGGC
>CAZTKF010000124.1:0-6175 GCA_964614205.1 uncultured Loktanella sp.
TAGTCCCACACAGCACCCTTCCAAACCGTCCACGCCCGAGGCATCATTCGGACAATGACCCGCACCCTCGTGAACCGGATCTGCGCCGCCCTGCCCGGCGCTACCGCAGCCGACCCAACCACCGAGCTTGATAGCTGGAAGGTGGGCGGCAAGATGTTTGCCTGTTTCGGTGACCGGATTGACGGTGTCTGCGTCAAGACAGACAGCATAGAAACCGCCGCCATGCTGATTGACGCAGGCGCCGCAACCGAGGCCCCCTATTTCCACAAAAGCTGGGTGCTTGTCAGTTTCGGCAGCGCAGAAGATGAAATGCGCCACAGGCTAACTGTCTCTTACGACATCATCTTCAAAGCGCTGCCAAAGAAGGTCCGAGATGAAATCGGTCAGGCATAGCTGACGACTTCGATTTCAATCCCGTCGGCATCATGGAAATAGAACCGGCGACCCGGTTCATAGTCGGCGTGATTGTGAGGACGGAAGCCACGGTCTTTGACCTTTGCCTCGACCGCGTCCAGATCATCGACGACAACACCCAGATGGTTCAGCCCGCCCCGTGTCTGGTAGCTCGCGCCGGCTTGGGGCACCACCTGCCCGGGTTCGGACCCCGAATAGACTGCGACATAGCTGTCATCGTTGCCCACGTGGACGCTATAGCCTTTCCCACCCAAGGCAGGCCCTTCCCAGCGGATATGCCAGCCGAAAAGGTCTTGCAGCATGGCGGCTGTCTGTTTGGGGTCCGAAACGGTAAGATTAACATGTTCCAGATGTGCCATGGGTCAGCTCCTTTTGCCCAGTGATGCAAGAATCCGGGCGATCGGCCCCGGTTTGCGGCCGCGCGCCACATCATGAAAGCAGCCGCAATCCAGATCGTGCCCCCAGCCCATGCCATCGCGTTTCATCGCCAAAAGCGCGTCGGGGTCGGCGCAGTAGCGGGTTGTGCTGTGTTTCGACATTTTGTCTCTCCTCTATCCAAATCACTTCGAATCTGTTTTCATTCCTCAAGTTAACTTGAGATCAAGGATTAATTTTCATGGCACATGGATTGACCATAGGCGATCTGTCGGCACGCACCGGATTGGCGGTCTCGGCCATCCGGTTCTACGAGACACACGACATCGTCAAACCCCTGCGCAACAAGGGTGGCCATCGGCGCTATGGCCGGTCCGATATCCGCCGGTTGTCCTTTGTGATGGCGGCACAGAAACTGGGCTTCAGCCTGTCGGAAATCGCACCACATCTGCGCCGTTTGCCTGATCATAAGGCCCCGTCTAAAGCGGATTGGACACGGATCAGCCAAGCGTTCCGCAAGGACATCGATGCGCGGATCGCGGATCTGGAAGATCTGCGCGACAAGCTGGATGGCTGTATCGGTTGCGGCTGTCTGAGCCTGAAATCCTGCGCGCTTTACAACCCCGGCGATGTGAAAGGGGCCGAAGGCACAGGCCCCCGCAACCTGCGCGCGATGGCCTCTTGACTTCGTCCGGCGAAGGCCGTTCCCCTGCGCATCATGAAACTATCGCATCGTATTACCCATATCACCGGCGGCGGCTCTGACGGCTGGGACGTCTTTTACAAGGCGCGGCGCATGATCGCGGATGGCATTCCCGTCACGGAATTGACCATTGGCGAACATGACATCCGCACCAGCCACGCTATCCTCGACGCCATGCATGCTTCGGCAATGGGTGGACATACCGGCTATGCCATGGTGCCGGGAACCCATGCCCTGCGCAAAAGTGTCGCCGCGCGCATTGCATCCCGCACCGGGGTGCCGACGACGGCAGACAATATTCTGATTACACCCGGCGGGCAGGCTGCGCTTTTTGCGGCGCATACTGCCGTCTGCAACCCCGGTGACACGGCGACCTATATCGATCCTTACTACGCCACCTACCCCGGCACGATTCGCGGTGCGGGTGCTGTCCCGAAGGCGATTGTGACGACGCCCGAGACAGCTTTTCAGCCAACTGCAGCAGCACTGCGGGATGCGACCATGGGTGCTAAATCGCTTTTGGTGAACACCCCCAACAACCCGACCGGTGTGGTCTATTCGGAAGAAACGCTCCGGGCGATTGCAGACGCCTGCAGCGCGAACGACCTCTGGCTCATCTCGGATGAGGTCTATGACACGCAAGTCTGGGAAGGCACCCATATCAGCCCGCGCAGCCTGCCGGGCATGGCGGAACGTACGCTGGTGGTAGGGTCGATGTCGAAAAGCCACGCCATGACCGGAAGTCGCGTCGGCTGGATTTGCGGGCCAGCCGATGCAATCGCGCAGATCATCAACCTTGCCACGCACACCACATATGGTGTGGCGGGCTATATTCAGGATGCGGCCGATTTTGCATTGAACCAGGGCGACGCCGTGGAAGAGGCCGTATCGGCCCCGTTCCGCCGCCGCCGCGCCCTGACGTTGCAGGCCCTTGAGGCGCAAAACGTGATCCGCGCTGTTCCCGCGCAGGGTGCGATGTATGTGATGCTCGATATCCGCGCGACCGGCATGAGTGGCGAAGATTTTGCCAATGCGCTGCTGGATGCCGAACATATCGCAGTGATGCCGGGCGAAAGTTTCGGACAGGCGGCAGCCGGACACATCCGTGTCGCGATGACAATTGCCGACCCGCAATACGAAGATGCCCTGTCGCGCCTGATCGCCTTTGCCGCCAGCAAAGCAGGCGAAACAACGCGTTAGCATATCAACCGGACAAGAAAGGTGCCCCAATGACCCATATCGCAGAGACCTTTCGCGCACTGCATGTAAAAGGCGCGCCGTTCCTGATGGTGAATGTCTGGGACCGCGGATCGGCCAAGATGGTGGCAGCAATGGGCGCAAGGGCGCTCGCGACATCATCGGCAGCGCACGCCTTTACGATGGGGCGTCCCGATGGCGGCACCGTCACACGTGACGAGGCGCTTGCCCATGCCGCAGAGATCGTCAGCGCTGTCTCGGTACCTGTACAGGGCGATTTCGAGAACGGGTTCGGTGATGATCCCGGGACTTGCGCCGAAACAGTGCGCATGGCGGCAGAGGTCGGGCTGGCAGGCATCTGCATCGAGGATACCGCGCTTCCCGCGCAGGATGCCTATGCCTTTGATCTGGCCGTAGAGCGTATCGCGGCGGCAGTGGCAGCCGCCCGTGCATTGCCACATGACTTTGTTGTGACAGCGCGTGCCGACGGGATCATGACCGGCACATATGACACAGACGAAGCGATCCGCAGACTGGTTGCATTCGAAGCGGCGGGCGCGGACTGTCTATATGCGCCATTGCCCCCCGATATGGATGCATTGGCGCAGATTTGCGCCATGACAACCGCCCCTGTGAATGCCTTGGTCGCGGGGCCGTTTTGCGCCCAGACGCAATCGGCCTTTGCCAAGACCGGCGTCGCGCGCCTGTCCGTGGGAGCGGCACTTGCGCGGGTGACGCATCGCGCGATCTTTGACGCCGCACAGGCGATGCTTGAATCCGGCTCGTTTTCAGCGCTTGGGCATGGGATCAGCAGCGACATCATTGATGACTTGCTGACATAAAAACGGGGCCTGCCGGTAGGATGACAGGCCCCAGGCAAACACCCGTTGCATCGGCTTTTGGGGAAGGGACAGTGCGGGCGGGTGTCTATGGGTTTTTCGGTTCAGAACCTGAATGAGGCGCGTAAGGACAGGGTCGTTGCGTCGATATCGACGCCAGAGGCGTCAGCGACATCCTCAAACTGGTGCTGCAAGACCTCACCACCGACGATCAGACTATCCGTCGCCAGATAGGACAGGCCCAGACCGGCAAAGCTACCGTCCGTGTCACCATCCAAGGCGCCGGCGGTTTGCAGACGCGCCACGCCAGCGGTCAGATATGGCATGAACTGGCCAGCATCATAGCCCAGTTTTGCCTTCAGTCGCGCGACGGAATCGACTTCGGTTGCGGGATCTTCAGCCTCGATGTTGGACAGGTCGAAATCTACCTCGCCACCCAGCACGATGCTGCCTAGGTCATAGTTGTATCCTGCATGCACACCGTAGATCGCGCCTTCTGGATCATCTGTATCGGCGATCTGATCCGAACTCAGCTTACCGTAACCAAGCTGGCCACCGGCATAGAAACCGGTCCAGTCGTTGCCCATCGGCGCGGGTGCAGGGGCCACAGCCACCGGCGCGGGGGCCGGTTCGGCGACTGGCTCTGCAATGCCGCCTGCGGATGCCATGCCTGCTGCCATCGCTAAAGGTGCGACCAACATGCTCGTGCGGGCGAATTTTGATGTCGTTTTCATTTTTTGTCTCCGTTCATCCGGTTGTCGTGTGCGCTACAGGTGACACTTCCTACAACAGGTTCAACGGGTCTCACGCCGCCGTGAATCTAGTCGGCGGGTTCAAGCGGAGTAAGGCATGTGCTGTCGGCCAATCGTTGCCGATAACTGACATAATTTCTTCAATTTGGCGTGATTGTGCACAGATAGGCGGATTTTAGCCCCTGATTTCGGTATTTTAGCCCGTGGTCTTGAAAGCTGCGTCAACACGACCGCCGGTCATCGGGCAGCGAACTCCGGTTGTTGCAGGGCTTGAAATGGGCAGCCCGCGCGCGACCCTGACTGCCAGATAGGCAAAGGCCTGCGCCTCGATCATATCGCCATCCAGACCGGCGTCTTCGACCGGAGCCACATCGCAAACCAGCCTGTCCGCGAGCCCCGACATCAGCGTTCTGTTGTGTCGCCCGCCGCCCGTCACCAGCAGTGTCTGCGGCATGGTCGGGCAAATCGCGCAAGCGGCAGCGACACTGGAAACAACGGCGGCGGCCAGCGTGGCCAGCGCATCGGCGTCGGACAGGTGCTCTACCGCCTGCACCAGCCCCGCAAAAGCGTCGCGGTCAAGAGACTTTGGCGCGGGTTTGCTGAAATAGGGGTGATCCATGAACGCCGTGACAATGCCGGCATCGGCGCGCCCGGTTGCGGCAATTTTTCCGTTGGCGTCATAGGCAAGTCCGTGCCTGTCGCGCATCAGATCATTCATCGGCGCATTGGCCGGACCGGTATCAAAGGCAAGCAGGGCGGCAGGATCAGCGGGGTCATCACAGGCAGGATCGACCCACGTGATGTTGCCGACCCCACCGAGATTAAGAAACGCGACGGGGGCTTCGGCCTTGATCCACTTGGCCAGCGCAAAGTGGTAGAAAGGGGCGAGCGGCGCGCCCTGCCCGCCTGCCGCCACATCCGCGCTGCGGAAATCCCATACTACCGGATAGCCAAGCGTACCTGCCAGCCTTGCCCCGTCACCGCATTGATGCGTCCCTCGCCCGCCCGGATCATGTGCAAGGGTTTGCCCGTGAAATCCGGCGATAGCGATATCCGCAAAGGCGCGCATGACCGCGATATGCGCATTTTCGACGATCGTGACCGCCTCGGTGCAGTCTTCGTCCTGCCAGCGTCCCAGATGCGCCTTTAGAATCGCCTGCTCTTGCGCGGAATAAGCCCGATAGCCCGTGGGCCCGAATCCGCGAATGACCGTGCCATCCGTGTGCACAACAGCCGCATCCACACCGTCAAGCGATGTGCCCGACATCGTGCCCAAAGCTGTCACTACACCTGACTGAAACATCCGCTTTCCCTACCGCTTTGTCCTGACTATAGAGTGCACCCAAGACAGACGCAGGAACAAGCCCATGACCTACCATCCCAAATCCGAATTCATGAACGTCATGATGACGCGCGGCTTTCTGGCCGACTGCACGGATTATCAGGGCTTGGATGAGGCGCTGAGCAAAGGCGTCGTCCCTGCCTACATCGGCTTTGACGCGACGGCCAAGTCTTTGCACGTGGGGTCACTTATCCAGATCATGATGCTGCGCTGGCTGCAAAAGACCGGGCACAAGCCGATTACCCTGATGGGCGGTGGCACGACGAAGGTGGGTGATCCGTCATTCCGAGCCGATGAACGCCCTTTGCTGGGGCCGGACCAGATTGATGACAATATTGCCGGCATCAAACAGGTGTTCGCGGCCTACCTCAGCTATGACGAGACACCGACAGGTGCCTTGATGCTGAACAATGCCGAATGGCTGGATGACCTGAAATACCTCGACTTCCTGCGCGACATCGGGCGGCATTTTTCGATTAACCGGATGCTGTCGTTTGAATCGGTGAAATCGCGGCTCGACCGTGAACAGTCGCTGTCGTTCCTCGAATTCAAT
>CAZTKF010000125.1:0-5923 GCA_964614205.1 uncultured Loktanella sp.
CTGACCAGATGTCCTTTGCCGCCATCGAGAAAGCGATTGCCGAAATGGGCGCCAAGGCGCGTGATGGCAAGCTGAGCATGGCTGAAATGCAGGGCGGCACCTTCACCATCTCCAACGGTGGTGTCTATGGCTCGCTGATGTCCTCGCCCATCCTGAACCCGCCGCAATCGGGTATCCTCGGTATGCATAAAATCCAGGACCGGCCCATGGCGATCAACGGTCAGGTCGTGATCCGGCCCATGATGTATCTGGCGCTGTCCTACGACCACCGGATCGTGGATGGCAAAGGGGCGGTGACCTTCCTTGTGCGGGTGAAAGAAGCGCTGGAAGACCCACGGCGGTTGTTGATGGATTTGTGATGTTCAAATGTGTGCGTTTCCCCCTCCAACGTAGGGTGGGTGAAACCCACGCATCCAATCTGCAAGTCAAGGACCCAAGATGACCCCCGAACTCACCGTCCTCGCCCTCGCGGCCCTGCTTCAGGGTATTCAGTTCGTTCTTATGGCGATCCCCGCCAATATCGAACTGGGTCCGGCCAAGACAATGTCACCCCGCGACATTAGCCGGATGGGCAAGCCTATCGTTGAACAGGTCAGCGACAAGACCGGCCGCCTGATCCGCGCCCTGAACAACCATTTCGAGGCACTGATCCTTTTCACTATCGCTGTCATCGTGATTTCGCTGGGCGACAAAGGTACCGGGTTCAGCGCAATCTGCGCATGGGCCTATCTGGCCGCCCGCATCCTTTATATCCCTGCCTATTACTTCGGCTGGGCGCCGTGGCGCTCGCTGATTTGGTTTGTAGGGTTTCTCTCAACCATGCTGATGTTACTGTCAGCACTGATATGACAATTTGTTCGTACAGCTTCTGTACGTTGTCTTGCACCAACAAGGAGACCCCATGTCCAGCTATGATGTCATCGTAATCGGCGCCGGTCCCGGCGGCTATGTCTGCGCGATCCGTTGCGCCCAACTGGGTATGAAAGTGGCTTGCGTCGAAGGGCGCGAAACGCTGGGTGGTACCTGTCTGAACGTGGGGTGCATCCCGTCAAAGGCCATGCTGCATGCCACACACATGCTGCACGAGGCAGAACACAACTTTGCAACCATGGGCCTGAAAGGCAAAGCACCCTCGGTCGATTGGAAACAGATGTTGGCCTATAAGGAAAGTGTTGTCGGGCAAAACACGGGCGGGATAGAGTTTCTTTTCAAAAAGAACAAGGTAGACTGGCTGAAAGGCTGGGGCTCTATCCCTGAGGCAGGCAAGGTCAAAGTCGGAGACGAGATCCACGAGGCCAAGCACATCGTGATTGCTTCGGGGTCCGCGGCCGCGTCACTGCCCGGTGTTGAGGTCGACGAAAAGACGGTTGTCACATCGACCGGAGCATTGGAATTGGGCAAGATCCCCAAAAAGCTCGTTGTGATCGGTGCAGGTGTGATCGGGCTAGAGTTCGGTTCGGTCTACGCACGCCTTGGTGCTGAAGTGGAAGTGCTCGAATTCCTTGATGCCATCACCCCCGGCATGGACAAGGAAATCGCCCGTCAGTTCCAGAAAATGCTGACCAAACAGGGGCTTAAATTCACGCTTGGTGCTGCGGTTCAGGGTGTTTCCGTCAAAGGAAACAAGGCCACCGTCACCTACAAGCTGCGCAAGGATGACAGCGAACATTCCCTGACAGCGGATACCGTACTGGTTGCCACCGGCCGCAAACCGTACACTGACGGCCTTGGCCTCGAGGCGCTTGGGGTCGAAATGTCAGAGCGCGGCCAGATCAAGACCGACGCCAGATACACAACAAATGTTGCGGGGATCTATGCGATTGGCGACACTATCGCAGGCCCGATGCTGGCACACAAAGCCGAAGACGAAGGCATGGCCGTTGCCGAAGGTATTGCAGGTCAACACCCGCACGTGAACTACGGCGTGATCCCCGGCGTAATCTATACGCACCCCGAAGTGGCAAATGTGGGCGAGACCGAAGAAACCCTCAAAGAACAGGGGCGCAAGTACAAGGTCGGCAAGTTCCCTTTCATGGGCAACGCCCGCGCCAAGGCGAATTTTGCCGGTGACGGCTTCGTCAAGATTCTTGTCGATGCAACCACCGACCGTGTCTTGGGCGCGCATATCATCGGCCCGATGGCAGGTGATCTGATCCACGAAATCTGCGTCGCGATGGAGTTCGGGGCCGCCGCAGAGGACATCGCACGGACCTGCCACGCGCACCCCACCTATTCGGAAGCCGTACGCGAAGCGGCTTTGGCTTGCGGCGACGGGGCAATCCACGCGTAGTGCACCTGCTCAGGACCAGCCCGCGACTGCCGGTCCTGCCTGCTTTTGAAGTTCGGGACCGTATGTTTTTGCGGCACGCATGGAACACGTGCTGCAAAAACAGCACTTTGCCCGCGCTAATGCTTGCTTTTTCCGTAATCTGACACCGATAAGAACATAACTGCGCCACGTTTTTCGGATTTTTTAGGTCGCAGCGTTGGTTAAAGAAGTTCGAGAATTTCGCATGAAGCGTTTCATTGCCGCCTTTTTGACAAGTGCCTTAATGAGTGGCCCTGCACTCGCCTTTACTGCTGACTCCGGCCTATTTTCCGGCCTTGAATATGTCGCTGACACCAAGATTACGGCACCAAATGGCGAACCTCTCGCCCTGTGCCACCAAACGCGCGATTTGCGCATTCTGGGCTATACCATTTCAAGCGATATTGTCGGCTATGCGCTTGCTGTCGATAACTGTTCTGGTGCTGCCGAACGCCCGTTCAGCCCGCAACAGATGGAAACGGCGCAATCATTGAATCTGATTGATCGCGATCTGCCGTCCGAGGCGCGCAACAGCCTGCAACGGACTATTCAGAACTATGGTATCTGGGTGGCGCTCTTCCTTGCGCTTTTTGCGGTGATCCTTCGCAGGATCAAGTCACTGATGGGCCTCGATCCCTCATCGCCGATGCGCAAGAAGGCAAAACAACGCATTGTCACGGCCATGTGCTATATGGGCAAGTGTGATGGCGTTGTGGCATCGAGTGAAATTGCTTTGATTACACAGGCCGCAAGCCGGCTTACCCGGCAGGAAATCTCATCGAACGAAGTTGTCCGCATTTCCGATCACATCGACATGGACCTGACGATGCAGGACTATATCGACTTTGGCAAAGGCCTGCGCGACTCGGAAAAAGATGCGATGATGCGCGGTGTGTTTTTTGTCGGTCTTGCCAGTGGCCGGATCATTCCGCCCGAATATGAATTCCTGACCAATCTCGCCCATGGGATCGGGATGCCGGGCGAAGACTTTCGGCGGGTGATGAACCTTGCTCTCGAAGACCTCGATATCTACCAACCTACCCTTTGAGCATCCTTAAACCCTGGGTCGCATCGGCACGCACTGCCAAACGCAACCCCGGTTCATCGCCCGCTTTCAGCGCGGCAAGAATAAGCTTGTGATGATAGGGCGGCTCGGTCCGGTTCAGTCGGCCGTAAAGCGCGCACATCGTGGGGCCCAACTGCAGCCAGACGGTTTCCGCCATGGCCAACATCGCAGGTGCCTGCGCGCGCAGATAGAGGGTGCGGTGAAACTCGAGGTTCATGCGGATATAGGCGGTCGCGTCATGGCGGGCGATGGCCTGACTGACACCCTGATTGATTGCCTCCAACCGGTCGATCAAGGCAAAATGCGCACGCGGAAGCGCGCGTGACGCAAGCTCGGGTTCAAGAAGCGCGCGCAATGTAGCCAATTCCTCGATCCGTTCGTTCGACAAAGCAGGGGTGGAAACGCGGCCCGAAGACGACAAGAACAATGCACCTTCCGCAACCAGACGGCGGACCGCCTCGCGCGCGGGTGTCATGGAAACCTCGTAGGTCTTGCCAATCCCGCGGAGCGTAAGCGCTTCTCCGGGGGCGATTTCGCCGTGCATGATCTTTGTCCGCAAAGCCCGATAGACACGCTCATGCGCAGCGGTGGTGCTATCCTGAGGGCGGGGCTGGATCATCATAGGTCTTTTGTGATCACGAAAGGCGCGTTGGTCAATCATCGAAGATCACCCGATGCAGATGATCACCTTCCTCACGAAGCCAACGCCGGTGTCGTTCGTAATCGGGGCACAGCCCGGCCACGATGGACCAGAATGCATGCTGATGATTCATTTCCACAAGATGCGCCACCTCATGAGCGGCGACGTAGTCCAGCACGTCGGGCGGCGCCATGATCAAGCGCCAAGAGTACATGAGCCCGCCTTGGTGCGAACACGACCCCCAGCGCGACCGCGTATCGCGGATGGTCAGGCGGCTATAGGTCGTTCCAAGCTGGCGCGCATATCTGTCAGAGGCCGCAGCGAGCGCATCGCGTGCCGTATGACGCAAGAGCGCCTTGATTTGCGGCGGTGCTGGCGATGCAGCGGACACCTCGATCTGGTTTGCATTGATTCGTGCCCGCCTGCCGGCGCCAACGACAATGGGCGTTGCAATCCCGCGGAACGGAATGGATTCCCCCACTGAAACGGTGGTCGCAGGTTTCATATTTTGCATATGTCGGCGCAGCCACGATTCTTTGGAGCGCAAAAAGGCGATTCCCTCACGCGCAGGCGCGTGGCGAGGCAATGTCAGTGTGACACGCCCGTCAAGACGCGAGATTCGCAGCGACAGCCGCTTGGCTTGCGCGGAATGGCGCAAAGTGACGTCGATCGGGGGGTTGCCTTCAAGCGTATGACGGCCCATATCCAACTTCTTATCATTCAGGTGCCAAAGGCTTTGACACGCACTGCTGCTTATGGCAGTTGGCACCGATCACCCGCAAGGGAAGACTAAGTTTTTGAAGGGATAGCCTATGCCTAAGGAAGAGTGGGGCACAAAGCGCCTTTGCCCCGAAACCGGCAAACGCTTTTACGACCTGAACGCGACGCCAATCATTAGCCCATATACCGGCAATGAAGTCACGATCGACACGTCCAAGACCCGCACCATGGTTGCGGATGCCGAAGACGCGCAATCCGCAAAGGCAAAAGAAGTTGACGATGACGACGATCTGGTGCTCGATGATGACGACGACGCAGATGACGTTGATCTGGGCGATGATGTTCTGGAAGATGATGATGACGACGACACAGTTTCGCTTGACGAGCTGGCCGACGTTGCGACGAACGACGACGATTAAAACTATACGACCGGGCGCGATTTTCACTTGATCTCGCCCGGCGCGCTGCATAGACAGCGGCCACAGCGAAACGCTGCAGGATGGGGCCTTAGCTCAGTTGGGAGAGCGCTTGCATGGCATGCAAGAGGTCAGGGGTTCGACTCCCCTAGGCTCCACCAAATTACTCGACCTAACACATTGTTAAGTAATTGATTATCGGATCAGGATTAAATCTGTCCCACCATTCATCCCACCAGCAGGATTTATCCTGCCACGTTTCGGCTCTTTCCGTTGTCCTTCTGAAACCGCCGCGCATACCGGCACGAAACCGAAAGGACTTGGACCATGAACCATACCAATTCAGAAAGAACCCTCGAACTCGCCCGAGCGCGCTTTGACCGCACTGCCGCTCAGCATGGCGTTCAGGCGCCAGTGCACTTGTTGGACGATGCCGGCGCTCCATCCGCAGAAGTTATGCAGTTTCGCAAAGTGACCGGCGTGTCGCTGGACTATCTGTTCCCCGACGAGTGATCATGGATCGACCAAAAGGACCTCAGCCTCCTGTATTTGGGGGGGCGGGGTCTCTTCGGTGGGGGGGGGTGGGGTCAAAAACGACAGCAAGTCGGATCTGGTAGTCCACTACCCCTCGCTCAATTTGGTATTTTTTTGTTTTGTAATTGGTCAGCCAAGCTGGCTTGGGCAGAGGGTGGGCGGGAAGCGGCCCTTCGCTGCGGTTGCGAATTGACTATCCGGCGGCGCCGAAAGCCGACATCGAAGTATTAGCCACTGGG
>CAZTKF010000126.1:0-5922 GCA_964614205.1 uncultured Loktanella sp.
AACACGCGCCTGTCATCGACGCGCGGCTTGCCGTGGGACTTCGGGAAGAAAGGGGCCAGACGCGCCATCTGCGCATCGCTCAGCCAGAAAAGACCAGAAATGTTCATCGCTCGGTTTTCGAACCGTGAATCACGCCGCCAAGCGGAAATCAATGGATCCACACCCTAGGTCGGTGTCCTGCCCGCCTCAAGATGGTTTGTCTGATAGTGCCGTCTGCAGGCTTTGTTCCAACCAAATCTGTGCTGTTCGTTCCCTCTCATCGCTGCCGCTTGGGTCGAGCAAAAAGGACGGCCTTTAGGTTCTTTCGCATGCCAGGTCTTTCATCGAACTCAACTCCCGTCGCGCATACAAAGTCCAGATATCTGTTTCCCTGCATACTACGAAATCATCAGCCATTTTCTCGATCAGAGAAGGCCCAACCAGCCCAAGTTGCGGGATATCGCGCGAGATCATTACAAGATCGATGTCAGCGCCCAGTGGACCTCCAGTCGAGAAGTAATCAAGATTGGGAGTGGGCCAAATCGGATAGGATAGAACCGGTCTGGAACCTATTGCCGGAGCAAACGCAAACATACGTCCATTGGAGATAACGCCATACTCTTCTATCTGGCGGATACGAGACAATAGACGCACTCCGTCAGCGTACATCACGTATTCGTGCGAGTCGTAGAACCACGTGCCATGCTCCTGTGCTTCGTCAATCGCAACGCGCGTTTTTCGAACCGAGGCCTCAAAGTCGGCAAGTGTCTCTATCGCCGGGCCGACAACAACGTAGGAGGCGGCCGGGCCGGTTTCGATAAGCGATGCTGCTTGGTAGCGATATGACTGAAACAGGGTCACCGCAGAAGAAAAAAGGGCCGGGAGCACGAAAGAGTAACACAATGCCGAAGGTAAAGCGTAGATGATGGCTATCCCGCCCGATGTTGCGTGATCTTCACCATCTGAGACTGAGCGATAGCTATCGAGGACACCATCCGCGAGCAACGTTGAGAGAACAACAAGTATTGGAAGCAACATGTACGAACCTGTTCCTGCCATCGAGACAAGCGCCCCTAAATAGCCTGCACCGCACAGTGCGGAAACGGAGCTCAGGCGGAGTGCAAGTGTTCGGTTCCGAGCCCAAAGTACTATTATTAGAGTGATTATTAACAGAACCGCGAACAGTTGCGCCGCGACATTTTCCAAAGAGCTATAAATCACAGAGAGAAGGCCCGACCTTCTTTCTGCGGCGGCAGACGACAGCAATACATCGAGGGAGTCCAGAGCTCTGGTCATGCCCAGATCCATGATGAGCATTCCTAGGACTGTTCCCAATACGACAAAGGCAATCGAACGAAATCGGCGCTGGAGCAAAAGCGCCAAAAATATGAACGGTGCAAATACCGCGAATGTCGTTTTTAGTAACACCAGTGCGTAGATCGAGCAACCGGCCACCAGTGCACTTGTTGCCTCGACTAACCTATTGGGAACAACCTTTGCGGAAAATGCCGTTAGGCCCATAATGATCACGACAGCGACATGGTTGTAAACATATGAGTGCGCAGACTCTGGGCCAAAAATGAAACCGGCTTCTATTGGCACAAGGGAAAGGGTCAACGCGGCGGAAAGTACACTCAGCGTCGACATTCCGATCACTGATAAGCGCTTTAAGCTTAGGGTTAAAAAGGCTGCAAAAGACATGAGAAACATTGCAATGAAAGCATAGTTTATCGACACGTAATCGACGCCGAAAATCTGGAACGACCACTTTACAAAGATTGCGACAACACCGCCATAGAAGTGAGGGTAATCAATATTTGCGTAATACCCGTTCACTCCTCGCCAGCCCAGATTTGCAAGTAAGACAGTGTCGTCGAAATGAAAACTGTCAATCAGAACAGGCTGTAGCAATAGAAGGATCAAAAAGAGAAGCGCGATCAGGCAATTCGCTATCACTAGTGCCCGAGCGTATGGAATACTTATATCAATCATACCATTTATGTAGTGTGTAGAGACTCTGATAGTGGTAAAAACCGGCTCGTGACCATACTCGCTGAACGCCGTAGTTGTTGATTTGAGTAGATACGATCAGACTGCTTGCTTGGGCGTTGCATGCGCGTTCAAGTGCTTC
Source organism: uncultured Loktanella sp. (assembly GCA_964614205.1). GTDB lineage: Bacteria > Pseudomonadota > Alphaproteobacteria > Rhodobacterales > Rhodobacteraceae > Yoonia. The sequence continues at coordinate 2,111 of CAZTKF010000126.1, forward strand.
CGCAACAAGGCACGAATAAACGCCCGTTCCCCGGCTATCAGGGTGAACGGCGTTTAGAACGATCTCGAATTCTTCAGGTGAATTCCTGCGAAGGGTCAAGAAGCCGACTGGAACGGTTTCTCGGCAAACCAAAAGGACCGGTGCTTGGTCGCTCACGGATGTGACGCTTTTTCCAGCCCATTCGGCATAAGCTGCATCTGCGGCATCATCATCAAGCCGTGGATCGGCGTGGTAATGTCCCATGTAACCGGTGAACCCCACCCTCGCCACTTTGCCGACATCGGCCGCGTCTTCAGGTTGGGCCAGACGACAAGAAAGGCCTTCGGGAAAGGATACGCGGTGGGGCAGATCAACAAGGTCCCTGCGATAGTAAACGAGCGTATCCATCAACCTGAAACCAGCCGCTTCCAAAGCGTGCACACGGGCCAGGTTCGACACTGGCACGCGCACCGTCAACATATCGACGCCCGCATCGCGTGCGGCAGTGTCAATGGCGTCTGGGTGCGAACCCTCTTCCGTGACGCGCGCGGCCGTGATGCCAAAGCGATCAGTTTCTAGCGCATTGATTTCAATGGGCATTGTCATGTTCTACATTTCCGAACTTAAAAATGCGCAGCATCACGAATATAACGACGGCCGTGATTGCGATATTGAGTATTTGCGCTATCGAGGGCGGCAACCACTTGAGCAAAATTGCGATTGTCATCAGGGTGCTGGCCAGGCCCACTCCGTAGGCCGCGAGGAACCTGGGCAAATCTTGCATATGTGAGTTCGTACTCGCGAAGGCCCAGCTGCGATTCAAGACATATGAAATCGCTACACCCAGTACATAGCAAATGCCTGCTGTTATGACTGGATCTGTGCCGATGAACACCAAGCCGAGGAACAAAAGATACAGTGTTGAATTATTTATGAGCCCTACGACCCCGTACTTGGAGAACTTCTCCGCCTCAATGTACAGCCGTCTCATGTGTTTACCGTCGCTTTTTCGACGGGCTGCCTAGCTGTGTCATCATCTAGTTGCGTTGTAGTCTCAACGATAATCCTGGGGCGCCCCTTGACCTCCGCGAATACCCGAGCAAGGTAAAATCCGTGAATTCCGAGCGTTGCCATTATAAGCCCGGAGAGGAACCACAAAGACAAGATTGTACTCGTCCAGCCTGGCACGGTGAATGCTCCGAATAGCCAAGCGACGACGAGGATGACTGAGATTGACGCCGAAACCAAACTGAAGGCCAGGCCGACGAGCACACTCAGTTTTAACGGCCTGTCAGAGAAGCGGATGATGATGGATATCGCCATCCGGAGGAGACGTGGGAAGCTGTAAGAACTTGCGCCCGCTGCACGGTCTGCACGGTCGAGCTTAAAGTAGTCGCGCTTTAGCCCGGTCAACGTGACCATCATTGGCAGAAACACCTCCTGTTCCCGAAACAGGAGCAGGGTATCGACCGTCTTTCGACTGTAGAGGCCGAAATTTCCAGTATTCTTCAGATGGATTCCGCCTAGCAGACTTACGATCCGATAAAATGCGTTTGATGCGAAACGACGAAATCGCGAGTCTGACCACGTCCCGCGTTCCACGATGACGGCGTCCACTTTTGACTCCATCGCACGCTGATGAAGTTGTTGGATGGCGGCCGGATCATCCTGCAGATCGCAATCAATCACAGCGACCCAGTCTCCGCGTGCAGCGTCCAGACCGGCCCAGATAGCAAGGTGCTGTCCGTGATTGCGCACCAGGCGAACGCCGCGCACTCGAGGGTCGCGTTCGGACAGGCTACAAATCATATCCCAAGGCTCGTCGGGACTACGATCGTCTACAAGCAAAAGTTCCCAATCGAGAGCCGAGCCTTCGAAAGCAATGCGGACACGTTCAGCGAGTGCCTCGAGGCAATCTCGACAACCATAAACAGGAGACAAAACCGTGATAAGCGGAGCGCGCTCTTGATCCGTCTTCATTTCTGCGCTTCCAGTATTTCGGTCGCCGATTGTATGACCGTTTCGATGTCCGATCCCAGGTCGAAAAACATCGGCATACGCACCAGGGTCTCTGAAATATGATCTGTTACAGGCATCGGTGCAGGTGTGACACCATACGTCTTGCCAGCAGGTGCGCTGTGCAGGGGAACATAGTGGAAAGGCGTTGTGATACCACGTTCCTTCATACTTCTGATGAACTCCGCGCGCGCCTGTAAGTCCTTCATCAGAAGGTAAAACATGTGACCGTTTCCGGTGCAATGCTCTGGCACTTTAGGGACCACAACCCCCAAATCAGAGGCAATTGGCTCGAAAGCCTCCCAATAGGCGTCGAACACCGAAAGCCTGCGGATTCTTATGCTCGCCTCGACTTCAAGTTGCGCATAGAGATAGGCCGCAATCAATTCGCCAGGCAGGTAGGAGGATCCAAGCTCCACCCATGTGTATTTGTCGACCTGGCCACGGAAGAACTGCGAGCGATTTGTTCCCTTTTCCCGAATGATTTCAGCCCGCCCGAACAGATCCTCTCTATTGAGTGTCAACGCCCCGCCTTCGCCGCTGATGATGTTCTTAGTCTCATGAAAGCTGAACGCAGCCATGTGGCCCAAGCTGCCTGCGGGACGGCCCTTGTAGGTTGACCCAAGCGCCTGAGCCGCGTCTTCAACGACGAACAACCCATACTCATTGGCAATTTCCATAAGCGCATCCATGTCTGCGGGAAACCCCGCGTAGTGAACGGCAAAGATCGCGCGGGTCTGCGGCGTGATGCTTTTCCGGACAGCCATTGGATCGATATTGAGAGTTTCGGGATCGATGTCGACAAAGACGGGGGTTGCTCCTCGCAACACCACCGCGTTGGCGGTCGAAACGAACGTGAACGACGGCATGATGACTTCGTCGCCAGGACCGAGGTTACAAAGAATGGCGCTCATTTCGAGCGCCGCGGTGCACGAATGAGTGATGAGCGATCTGGGCGCGCCGGTCAGATCACAGATCTTTTCGTGGCAATTCTTGGTATACATTCCGTCACCCGCCAGTTGGCCCAGTCGCACAGCATCCCTAATGTACTTAATCTCGTTGCCAACAAGGCTGGGCTTGTTGAAGGGGATATCTTTTAAATTGTTGCTCATACCTGCTCCACAAGCATTCCCCAAGAGGCCTAACTTCGGAGGCCACTATCAGCTGAATCAGTTTGACTGACAAGTATTCTCCATACCGAGCGGTGTCGGCGGTCACGGGGACGACTGGAATCAGGCAGATCTGGATGCGAGTCCGTAACACTCTGAAAGCAGACATGCTTAGGGTTAGGGACAGGACTCATAACCAGTATATGACGAGAGCTGCAAGGGCGATGGCGGACAGGAAGACCTTCGGGCATCTGTTGTAGCGGGTTGCCACCCGCCGCCAATCCTTGAGCCTGCCGAACATGATCTCAATCCGGTTGCGGCGTTTGTAGCGACGCTTGTCGTACTTCACCGGCTTCTTCCGCTGTTTGCGGCTGGGGATGCAGGCGCGTATCCCTTTGTATTTTAACGCTTCTCGGAACCAGTCGGCGTCATAGCCACGATCCCCGAGCAGCCAGTCGACGTCTGGCAAGCTGCTGAGCAATGCCCGTGCGCCGATGTAGTCACTGACCTGTCCTGCGGCCATAAACAGATTCAAAGGCCGACCTTTGCTGTCGCAGATGGCGTGTAGCTTGGTGTTCATTCCGCCTTTGGTCCGACCATTCAGGCGTCCACGCCCCCCCCCCCGTTTTGTACGCCCAAGGGGGGGGGGGTGGGTGGGGCGTTGTGTATGGGGGCTCAAAAAATTAGGGGGTTTTATTCGGCGGGGGG
>CAZTKF010000127.1:0-5856 GCA_964614205.1 uncultured Loktanella sp.
GCGCTCTGGTTGATCGTCGGCGACCTCAATGAACCCTGTTCGAAAAGTGCAGGAAACGGGCGCGCCAAGGCAACCTCAGCAACTAGCCTCGGGGCCTTTCGAAACCTGATTGCCACTGATCTTTGCCTGCTCTGGGTCGCTTGGTGCGATGCGCTGTTTCTTCCCTAGACGGGTGTACGGGATGAATCGCATGGAGCCTGGTGGGATTTTTTTCTAGCTCTTCACCTTCCATCACAAGAACGGTTTTCCCATCCCGTTCCTCAATGGCCGCAACACATATGGTAGATTTGTGAGCATCCCAAAAGAATTGGCGAGCCAGTGGATTGATAAAATGTGTTTCAATGCGGTTTGCTATGCCACGCCCTCCTTCGAAAGCATCCGATATGCAGAGATGCTTAAGCGACATACGTGCCTCAGGCTGGAATGTGATCGTTGTTCCATGCTCATTTGCAACCCGCCGCAGCACCCGGTCAAACAGAGAGTCAAAAATAGCGTTCATGCCCGATGGGTTGAGGAAGTCAAAAACCACAACATTCTGGCCAATGCGGTTGAGCAACTCGGGACGTTGCAGCTTGTTTCGAAAGTGCTGCTGCACGGCCCTGGTGATCTTCAGAGTAAGCTCTGCATGCGTATCCGAAGGCAGGACGTTCATACCCATGTTGTCAGACTGAGACCCTTTCACAATACCAATATTGGAGGTGAATATGATGATAGCTTCCGAAAAATATGCAGTCGCGCCGCGTGCATCTGTGAGGCGGCCCTCGTCAATGATCTGCAGAAAAAGGTCCAGAACTCGGGGATGCGCCTTTTCCACTTCGTCAAAGAGAAATACGCTGAAGGGTCTGCGGACTGCAGCGTTCACAAGCTGACCTCCCTTTTCATGTCCCGGATGACCCGGCGGAGCACCAATAAGTCGGGAAATTGAGCTTTCTTCCATAAACTCGGACATATCGAAGCGATGACACAAAGTTTCATCCGCAAATAGCAATTCGGTTACGGACTTTGCGAGCTCGGTCTTGCCAACACCCGTTGGCCCCACGAAGAAGAGTACACCCCTTGGTCGCGTGTGCATCGCACCCGACTGTGCCCCCGAGAGTCCCAGGATGGAACGCGCCAGAATATCTAGGGTCTTTTCTATGGCATGCGGCTGCCCTTTGATCCTAGCTTCAAGCATCTCTTCTGCATCTTGCATCCGCCGACGCAAGACAGGTGATGTCCAAGGATTACGTCGAGATCCGGTGCGAAAAACTCTGATCGCATCAGAAATTTGAGCCAGATCGAAGCCTTCGGCATCTGAAATCTTTGCGATCGCGTCCATGGCGACAAGCGGTTTGCCGTCGCACGCAAGCGCGAACTGCTGTAGCAGCCGCTCCGATTGAGTTTCTTCTTCTCCGTTCAGCCAGCCAAGACTGCTGGCAAGGTGCCGGGCAAACCGAAAACGATCCTCCAGGTTGGGTGCTTCGAGTTGCACCTCCCTCAACAAAGCGTTGTTTAGTACGAACCAATCGGGAAGGTCCGCCGGATAGTCGACAAGCCAAAACGTTGGATTATGCTCGCATTGCCTTTCTGCATTACGGTGCTGACGGGAGGTGAGATCAACAGCAACGAAAAATTCCTCTAGCGTTTCGCTGTTGGCCGTCTTCAGATGAGATGCATAGTCAACAAGCAAAGCAACACGGAACTCAGCAAATCCTGAAACGATGCGATGGATGTTAATGAGGTCTGATAGGTTGGTAGATTGAGCCTCTAAGAGCAAGCCAGCCGCCTCCAACGCAGCTACTTGATTTGGTCCTGTTGCACTAATGATCCTAGGACCGTTCACAGGGTCGAATGCCAGCAAAGCTCCGAAGTCGGCTGCATGCAGGATGTCCCAGAGCGTTTCGTTTACACCCCCGAACTCGCGTCGTGATGTGATTGGAGAGGGGTACAGGTCCCCCACGTTTCCAGACAGAATAATATGATCAGAGTAGGCAAGCGCTGAACTCACCTCATCGAACCAGGCTGGCAGATCGTGGCGGATTTGGGCGTCTTCATGAGGGTCGACTAATATCATGCTCCGTTAATATTGGCTTAATTTGCTCAAAAATTGGCAGAACCCGGATACACTCGTGCTATTTGTGGGCATTGTCGCGGCAGCCGCAACATCCATTGTGGAAAACTTCGCGTTTGCGAAACAGATACCGAAAGCCAGCCATAGATGACATCGGCTGCAGTCCGGCAACATGGCAGCAAAAGGGTCATTCTGTTTGCTCTGCTCCCCAACATTGGACCGCCGGAAGCTAGATTTTTCCGGCTCTGATCATGATGGCGGGCTGGTAACGCCATTGGGATAATGCATGGCAGTCGGCACGTTGTATCCGATTGCGCTGTGGGGTCTGTCCTCGTTGTAGTGTCTACGCCAACCCTCCAGCTTTCTCTGGCATCTGCAAAGCTCATGAACCATTGCGCGTTCAGGCATCCCCCCCGAAGCTTACTGTTGAAGGCCTCGATGAAGCTACTGTCCGTTAGCTTGCCTGGGCGCGAGAAGTCCAATGTGACGTTGTTGGCATATGCCCAAAGATCAAGGTCGCGAGTCTCAGTGTTATGCTCCCGGTCAGAAGTTCATTCCTGGATCGATTCGAGATAAATGGCCAATGATAGAATGCGCCCCCTCACGGCTACTTCGCTGCCATAAGGCCCCATGTCGGGCATTGCGTCTGAAAAGCGGCTGCCCCATACAGGCATCGGATATCCGTGTCCACGAGTGCCCTGACGTCCGTCAATTGTTTGAATAACATCAAGCATTGGGAAGACGCCGTCATTCTTTTGCGAGAGGTTGGTCAGTGACGGAACCGTTACCGTCATCAGATCGGCTAGCGATCCATCTCCACGCCCGCTCGCCCCGTGGCACGAAGCACAGCTATTCATATATTCGGCTTTGCCTGCTTCATCGGCATAAGTTTGTCCGGATGCTGCAGCCAACAAAAGCGTAGCAACTGATAGTTTTCCCACAAATGAAAATCGCATAATTCTCCCTCCATGTCATGCAGAACTGATTTCAAGGTACAGTCCTGAAGGTGGAATGAATTGATTGAGATCAACCTAGCGATTACGTTGCACGGCTCAGTATTCAGCGGGACAAGCTGGCGCCTCAAAACAACCAAGACTGTCGAACAAACCAACGCCCGCAACCTTGCTGAAAGAACGCGGGCTCTGGGCCGCCTTGACAACCAATTGAGTCCCACCTTGCAGCGTACCTGAGCTGTAGCGTTGCTAGCCGTTGGTGCGCTTCCCATGGCCGCCGTTTGCGCCGACATGCCCCTGGTTTCCGTTGCTACGGTTATTTCCGACCTGCCTGCCTCCAGATTGTCTGTATTCATCGCGACCAGAGACGCGGGTGCCTCGCGCCTGGCGACCTTGCCCTTGGTTGCTAACAGCGTCACGGTTGATGTCCTCAATTTCCGCAACCTCTGGTGACAGCGCGTTGCGGTCGGAGCAGTTCCCACTCGCACAGGCTGCGAAAGTTGGCAGGTGCTTGGTGGCGGACGCGCTCAAAAGGTTGGTGAAGACCCGCGTAATGTCAGGATATTCTTTAACCGCCGGTAGCAACTCTTCTTGATAAAGTGCGATGTTGTGAATTTCGCCGATGACGCCGGCCTCATACGCCTCTTCCAAGGTCGCAGGGATTGCCTCGAGCGGCAATGCAGATGTCAGGTATACGTTTTCTGGCACCTCTTGGTCATATTTTTCAAGCAGGTTCACCAACGCGTCGGCATGTGTTGTTTCGGCACCGGAAATGTTCGAAAATGCGGTATTCTCCCCGAACGTCTCGATCAATTCGGCATAGAGCGCTTCTGCTTTGTACTCATCATCCAGAGCGATGAGGATGGCATCCAATGCTTCGTCAGTTAGTTCAGTTGCGGCGTAGGCCATAGGCGCAAGAGCGCAGGCAAATGTGGCGGCAGTAATAGCCTTCGTGAGTTTCTTCATGGTTTTTCCTGTGAGTGAATGTCCAACAATGCGCAGCAACGGTGCCGCTCAACAGCTACAGAAACATTATGAAATTGGAATGTGTCATTTTCTGGCTCTAGAATGTGACGTTTTTGTGGCCGGTTGGTTTTGTGCAGAGGTGTGCCGATGTTTCGGCAGCCCTCTTGTCTTGGGAACCAGGTCTGGCGGCGTGACAATCTGACTACTGACCAGTTTCTTGATGGTCCATTCCACAACGCCCGCATAGGAACGATGGCCTCAACGTAGTCCCTATACCGGATGAGGCCCCACTCTCTGAGGCTCCTGTTGTTCAGCAACGATGGGAGCCTCTTCTGTTAAGGAATAAGGCCGCTGGTACAGTTTTCAAGAATGATTGGCTTGATGTTGCCCGTACATTTTCGTTTGTGGTTGAACTCAACAGTTAGTGTTGTGCGCCGAACAAAAATTGACAGAAACATAGTTGCTTCAGAAACCGGGCCAGCTTTCGAGGCTTGTTTTTGGGCATGCTGATGGAAGTCGACTAAAACCATGCTTCGTGGCTAGTGATGTAATTTGTCCGTAACTGGGCAACAAATGGAAACAATCATGGTATCGAGCGCGTGTGGTTTGTACCAAGCTTAAGTATAGCCAACTTATCAATGTCAGAGAGCCTCGCACCGGCAGATGGCGCAGAGGGCATCCTGGCGCTCCAGATGGTTGGCACTCATGATGCCGCACTGGAGTGCGTGCGGCGAGCCGCATTGCCAAACCAGTCATTCGAAGGGCGCGATATGGCGCTTAAGAATGTGCACCAATTGATGTCGCTCTATCCGATGATCATGCGTCGATGACTTCCAACAAAGCCCGCCAGTTTTGACGGCCACCAAGGATCCGGACAATCTGGATCAGATCGGCGTCGATATAATAAATGATCAGATGTTCGGCTGAGGGGTGGATCCTGACAGGGGGATCGAATTCGTTGCGCTCCCGCGCAAGGTTCGGCATCGCGACAAGGGTCTCGATCGTGTGGATCAGCGTGTCGATGTAGATATCCGCCTGATCTGCTGACCAGGTCTCGGCAGTGCACCGCCAGATATCTTCAAGATCTTCCTCAGCCTTCGGGGTAAACCGATATCCAATGCACTCAACGGCTGCCATTGGGCTCCCGCATGCGGGCCTTGAATGCGGCACTGTCAAAAGCGCGGGGCGCACCACTCTCCACACCAACGGTGATTTCTGCTTGGAGCGCCGCGATTGCATTCTGGCGTTCTTGGTCTTTACGGATCAAATGACGGACATAGTCGCTCGCATTACTGAAACGCCCATCATGGGATCTGCCCGCAACCCAGTCTTTCATCGGGTCGGGCAGGGATACGTTCATCGTTGCCATTGTGTCGCCCTCCTGCATTGGTCTCAGGATACTGCAGCATGGCAAAGCTTGTCAATATTATTGGCAAAGATTGCCATTATGGCCGCTATAAACGTCCTCTTGCGGGTTGCGATCTTGCCGTCTGGCTGTTGCCTGATTTGCTGCGCCACTTACGCATCAGAAATCCTAGTGTTATCCCGCATACTAGGCCGATAACGTCCGCCACGAAGTCTCCTACTTCGGCGGAGCGCCCCACGAAAGGTTGAATGATCTCGATGGCTGCGCCGAAGATCAGCGCTGCAGGAATCAACCAGATCAGACTTCTCGTGTAGAGGAGGGTGGCAGGAAAGACCAAGGCGGCAAATGCGATCACGTGGTAGGCCTTATCAGACAGCAGACCATCAGGAACCTCAGGACGTGGAGGCGTAAGGGTCAGATAGGCGATCACAGCTGCGAGGATCGCCGTGAAAAGGAGCGCCAGAGTGTGTCGCTGGGATGTGGTCATACTTAAGGTCTTACTTGTGTTTGGTTGGTGTCAG
>CAZTKF010000128.1:0-5788 GCA_964614205.1 uncultured Loktanella sp.
ATCTTTGCGTCAACGCGCCATGCAACGCGTCAGATAGTCGGTCTTCTACAGCGCGTGTCTCATCACGCCAATGAGATTCGTCAGTCAACCAGCCCTTGCGCTGCGCAACGTACGTCCAAGTTCGGATATAAGCGAGCCTTTTAGACAGCGTATCAATATCACCATCGGTGCGGTCAATCCGCCTGACCTGTAACCCGAACCAATTGGCGGACACATGCCCAAGCTGATGCAGATCATTATAGATATGCGTCAGAAGGCTGGCATGTTCGCCTTTGCTGATCCCACGGAAATCGGGAATGCGGCACACATCCCAGAGCAATTTGATCGAAGGCCCGTCAGTCGCACGTGCCGCTACCTCGGCATCCAGCGCCAGTTCCTTCAGCGCCGCAAGGTCATCGCTTTCGCGCACCCGTGTCAGCCAGAAATCATCTGTGCGTTCTTCAAGTGTCGCAATCAGGCGCTTGACCGACCCGAACTGGAGCTTGCTGTTGCGCCACTGCAATTTCCTGACCGACTGAAACCGATGATCACAAATCGCCTGCGCAACACCCTCGTCCAAAGGCGGTGCCTCGCCAGTCACACCGAAGGTCCCATTTTCGACATGCCGCCCCGCGCGACCGGCAATCTGCGCCAGCTCTTCGGGCTGCAAGTGCCGCATCCGACGCCCGTCAAATTTGGTCAACGAGGAAAACGCGACATGGCTGATATCAAGGTTCAGGCCCATCCCGATGGCATCCGTCGCTACAAGATAGTCAACATCGCCATTTTGATACATCTCGACCTGTGCATTGCGAGTACGCGGCGAAAGTGCGCCCATCACAACGGCTGCACCACCTTTCGTGCGGCGCAGCAACTCTGCGATGGCATATACATTTTCAACCGAGAACCCCACAATCGCCGAGCGGCTGGGCATTCTGCTTATCTTTTTCGAACCTGAATAGGTTAATTCCGACATCCGCTCGCGCCGCATGAAATGCACATCGGGCACCATCGCCGAAATCGCGTCACGCATTGTCTCGGCGCCCAGAAACAGTGTTTCATGCAGGCCGCGCGCATTCAGCAATCTGTCAGTAAACACATGGCCGCGTTCGGGATCACTGCAAAGCTGGATTTCGTCGACAGCCAGAAAATCACAGCCCATCCCCTCAGGCATCGCCTCGACCGTGCAAACCCAATAGGCAGCCCGCGGTGGTACGATCCTTTCCTCGCCCGTGACCAAAGCGACGACCCCGGGGCCACGCACGGCAACGATGCGGTCATAGACCTCGCGGGCGAGCAGGCGCAGCGGCAGCCCGATCACACCCGTCCGATATGACAACATCCGTTCGATTGCATAGTGGGTTTTGCCAGTGTTGGTCGGCCCAAGCACAGCCGTGATCCGGGAGCCCGTCATGATTTTCCCCGACACCTCGGAGGACCGGCGCCTAGAGCGCCTGACCCTCTAGCTGCAATTCCAAACGGTCTACCGATGCCTGCACCTCGGCCGAGCTGGGGTTCATCGCGAGAATCATCTGGTAAAGCTCCAATGCGTCTTCACGCCGTTCCAGCTCTTCCATGATAATGGCCAAGCCGCGCATCGCCTCGAAATGGCGGGGGTTCAGCGTCAGGACTTGGCGGATATCGTCCAGCGCGGGGCCCGTCAGCCCCAGCAGGTAATAAGACGATGCGCGACCGTAATATCCCTCGGCAAAATCCGGCGCATGATCGACAAGCGCGCTAAAATGCTCTGCCGCGACCTCGGGTTTGCCTTCTTCGAGCGCATCTTTGCCTCTGCGTAACAGAAGGTCCATGGCCGCAGACCCGCTCTTTTCCCACTGCGCAATGATCTGTCCTTCGATGCGGGCATAGGTGCTTTCGTCCGCCTCGGCGAGGTCTTGATAAAGTTCATCCAAAGTCGTTTGCTGCGCGTAAACCGGTAAGGAAAACCCGACTGCAAGGCAAAGTGCCGCAACGATACATTTGAAGCGATGTGTCTGCATACCCATAACAGTAATGTAGCGCACTGTGCGGCCAACACCAGACCCGTGCAGTCACATCAATGTATAGAGGACCAAAAATGACCGATGTTGTGACCGAAGCCGTCGCCGCCCTGAACGCAAAAATGGATGGGGCTGGTTTTGATGGCACCGCGAAATTCACAATTGAAGACGAAGGCAGCATCATTATCGACAGTGATGGCGCCCGCGCCAGCGATGACGACGCGGATGTGACCCTGACAGCCACAACAGACGTATTCAAGGCGATCCTGGATGGCGAAATGAACCCGACAACCGCCTTTATGACCGGCAAGCTCACCGTCGACGGTGACATGGGTCAGGCGATGAAGCTGTCCGGCGTTCTGGGCTGATGACTGAAGCGGCCCCCCTTTTTGAAGAGATCGCAGGCGGTCCCGCAGGGGGGTCTGCCCATTGGCTGACCACATCTGATGGGCTGCGCATTCGCGTCGGCCACTGGAGCATGGCAAATGCCAAAGGAACCGTCCTGATCTTTCCGGGTCGCACCGAGTTTGTCGAAAAATACGGCCAGACTGCACAGGCGCTCCAAGAGCGTGGCTATGCCAACCTGGCGATTGACTGGCGCGGTCAGGGGATTGCCGACCGACTGACACCGAACCGGTCCATTGGGCATGTGGGCGAATTTGCCGATTATCAGAAAGATGTCGCAGCGACCTTGGCCCATGCGACCGAAATCGGCCTGCCCCGTCCGTATTTTTTGCTGGGCCATTCGATGGGCGGTTGTATCGGCCTGCGGTCCCTGATCGAAGGGCTGGACGTCGCGGCTGCAATGTTTTCAGCACCGATGTGGGGTGTACAGATGTCGGCAGCGTTGCGCCCGTTCGCATGGGGGCTTTCGGCCCTGAGCACGCCTTTAGGTTTTGACCAGTCTCTTGCCCCCGGACAGGTTGAAGAAGGCTATGCGCTGCGCGAGACTTTTGAGGCAAACACGCTGACCAACGACGCCGAGATGTGGTCGCTGTTTGGCAAACAGTTGCAGCGGCACCCTGACCTTGGCCTTGGGGGCCCATCTTTGCGCTGGTTGAACACGTCCTTGCGCGAAATGCACCGTCTCAGCAGCGCGCCGTCACCGCGCGTGCCCTGTTTGACCTATCTGGGCACAGACGAGGTGATCGTCGACCCGATGCGCATTCGCGCGCGGATGCGCGACTGGCCCGATGGGATGCTCCGCGTCATAGACGGCGGCAAGCACGAGATGCTCATGGATACACCGGAACTGCGCAGTATGATCTTTGACGAGACCGCCGCTTTCTTTGACGCGCAACAGGCACAGGCGGCCTAGCCCAAATCACTGTCCGCGCGCACCTGAAATCCGGCGTCACGGAGCTGCGCCACCGTATCAGCCACGTGTTGCTGGTCACGCGCCTCGATCACAATCTCCAGTTCGGCCTGCTTCAGTGACACCGACTGCATCATGCGCTGGTGAATGACTTCAATCACATTGGCGCCCGCTTCACCGATAATCCGCGAAATATCAGAGAGTTGTCCGGGGGTGTCATCAATTTCGAAGGTCAGGCGTGTGATCCGGCCATCGCGGACCAAGCCACGCAGGATCAAGGTCGACAGCAACCGCGAATCGATGTTGCCGCCGCAAACGACCAGCCCGACCTTCTTGCCGTGCCAATCCTTTGCATGTTTTTCGATAACCGCGAGCCCCGCGCCCGCAGCCCCCTCGGCCACGATCTTTTCATAGGACAAAAGATCAAAGACAGCCGCTTCGATTTCGGCCTCGGTCGCAGTTTCGACACGGTCCACATGACGCTTGATGATGTCCAGATTGGCGGGCGCGGGTTCGCGCACGGCGATCCCTTCTGCCAGTGTGGAACCACCAAAATTGGTGCCCAATTCATCGAAATGCGCTTTCACCGCATCAAAGTTTGCAGCCTGTGCGCCGATGATCTGCACCTCCGGGCTCATGGACTTAGCCGCCACCGCCATGCCTGCAATCAGCCCGCCACCACCGATAGGAACAACGATGACGTCCAAATCGGGCTGCTGTTTGAGCATCTCCAACGCCACAGAGCCCTGCCCTGCCGCAACCACCGGATCATCAAACGGATGAATGAATGTCAGCCCCTTTTCCGCAGCCATATCCAGTGTGAACTGGACACTTTCATCAAAACCCTTGCCATGCAGCACGACTTCGGCACCAAAATCCTTGGTTCTTTTGACCTTGTTGAATGGTGTGCCCTCGGGCATGACGATCACCGCAGGAATGCCAAGACGGCTGGCGTGATAGGCAACCCCCTGTGCATGGTTGCCTGCGCTACAGGCAATCACACCGGCAGCGCGTTCCGCCTCTGTCAGCGTCAGCAGCTTGGCCAGCGCACCGCGCGCCTTGAACGCATTGGTATGCTGGAGGTTTTCCAGCTTGAGGTAGAGATCAATGCCCAGATGCAGCGACAACCGCGCCGCATGGACCGTGGGTGTGCGCATGGTGGCAGGCTTGATCGCCTCATAGGTCTTTTCAATCAGTGCCGGATCAAGGGCCATGAGCCACCTCGTTCATTCATGTTCACCCCCCGATGTATACCGTAAGGTGGGTGAAACCCACCCCCGCCATTGGCCCCTGCGTGCCACGCTCTATAGTCAACCTATGGCTGACGTTCTGACATTCACCGACCGGGGCATTTATTGCCCTGCTGGCGACTTCTACATTGATCCATGGAAGCCGGTTGATCGTGCGCTGATCACCCACGGTCACAGCGACCATGCCCGCCCCGGTATGACCCGCTATCTGGCAACGACGGGTACTGCGCCGGTGATGCGGCACAGGTTGGGTGAGATCACTCTGCAAACACTCACTTATGAAGAAGCCATTCAGATCGGCGATGCCCGTGTCAGTTTCCACCCCGCAGGGCACGTCCCCGGTTCGGCGCAGATCAGGGTCGCGGTAAAAGGTCAGGTCTGGGTGGTCTCTGGCGACTACAAGACCGTGGCGGACGGGTTGTCAGAGCCGTTTGCGCCCATCGCCTGCCACGCCTTCATCACCGAATGCACCTTTGGCCTGCCCATTTTCAAATGGACCCCCGAAAACATCCTGACCCGCCAGATCAATGTTTGGTGGGCGGCCAATGCAGCCGCCGGGCGGACCTCGATCCTGGGGGCCTATGCGTTGGGCAAGGCGCAGCGCCTGCTTACCACCGTGAACCCCGAAATCGGCCCGATCCTGACGCACGGCGCAATCGAAAACACCAATGCAGTGCTGCGCGGCCAAGGTTTCACCCTGCCCGACACCACCCTTGTCACCGCCGATATCACCCATAAAACCCACCCCGGCGCATTGGTGCTGGCCACGCCCAGCGCGCTTGGCACCACTTGGGCACGGCGGTTCGGCGCGGCCTCCACCGCTTTTGCCAGCGGATGGATGGCTTTACGCGGTGTCCGCCGCAGGCGGGCGGCAGATCGCGGGTTCATCGTATCGGATCATGCTGACTGGGAAGGGCTGAATGCCGCCATCAAAGCAACAGGCGCCAGCAAGGTCTTCGCAACCCACGGCTATACCTCCGCCTTTCAAAAATGGCTGTCCAGTCAGGGGTATGACGCCCATATCGTCAGCACCGACTATCATGGGGAAGGCTTTGATGCCGCCGAGGAGGCCGAGGCATGAAAGACTTTGCCACGCTCTTTACCCGCATTGATGAAAGCACGAAAACAACCGTGAAAACGGCCGCATTGGCCGATTATTTCCAGACTGCCACGCCCGAAGACAGGCTCTGGACCATCGCCCTTTTTACCGGACGCCGCCCCAAGCGCACAATCACCGCCACCCG
>CAZTKF010000129.1:0-5745 GCA_964614205.1 uncultured Loktanella sp.
TCGTTGATGACGGGCAGCATGCCGGGCATGCCAGCGTCCACAAAGGCCACATTGCTGTTGGGTTCCGCGCCGAATTGCGTGGATGCGCCCGAAAACAGCTTGGCTTTCGTTGCGACCTGCGCGTGAACCTCAAGGCCGATCACCAGTTCCCAGTCGCTGGTCGCGCCGGCGATCACTTTGGGGGCAGGGGCTGTATAGGTGAGGTCGAGCATGGGGCGCTTCCTTTGTCTGGCTTCGCCTTCGTTTAAAAGAAGGCGCTGGCAGCTTCAAGAGAGCATGATGCCTAGTCGGCCCGCGCAGGTTTTGCCAAGGCGCGGGATGTAGAGACAAGGTTCACTGTCGGCGCATCCTTGCCGCCCAAGGCCAGAGTTGCCTTGCGCAACATTGCAATGCCTTCTTCGGACTGACGCGGGATCGAGGCGGCGGAAATCGGTTCGCCCACGGTCACGCGAAACGGCTGGCGGGCCTTGTTCAGCGTTTCATGGAACAGGGTAATGTCCCGCAGTGTCGGGTGGATCAGATCAAAGAGATAGAAAAGCGCAGAGTTGCGCGCCTGAATGTTGACGGGGATCACGGGCAAATCGAATTTGCGTGCGAGCATCGCAGCCGACGCCATCCATGGCCGCTCGTAAAGGCGCAGACCGCGCCGCTTGGCCAGACGCCCCGAAGGAAAGATCACGCCAAGGCGTCCAGCCTCGGTTGCGCGTCGGACATAAGCCATTGTTTGGCGAGTCTTGGCATGGCTGCGCAATTCCTTGCGCCACTCGACCGGAGCAATCATCGTTTCCATCTGTGGAAACACCCGCAGGATATCGCGGTTGGCAAAGAAATACGCGTCAGGCCGTGCAGCACTGATCAACCCGTTGAGGATGATGCCATCAGCAATGCCGGTCGGGTGATTGGCCACGATCAATGCAGGGCCATGGGCGGGGATATGTCCCAAGCCGGTTGCCGTGACCATCTTTGCCAGGCGGTCGGCCATCGTGCCCATGATCTGAGCGGAAGGGCAATCTTCCAAAGAACTGGCGATAGCGACGGTTTTCTCGTAGCCAAGAAGGCGGTGAAGGCACCTTTTGGCGGTTTGTGTTCCGGGGCGATCACTGTAAAGCCACGGGGCGCGTTCAGCGATCAGCGGGTCAATGCGATGTTTCATAACATGTCAATGCGCAGCCTAGCGTAACGATAGTACGACAATCGCGTGACAGCTAGACAACGGCAAGCGTGCGCAGGAAGTGCGTAAAATTTGGGCAACTTTCAGCCGAGGATGCGTGTCACCATGTCTTCAGTGTCTCGGGACAATCCGGGCGTTTGCGCAATCCGGGTAAGTGCCGCACGCATTTTGGTCTGCCGCGCGGTGTCATAGCGTTTCCAAGTGTCATATGACATCGTCATACGCGCGGCGGTCTGCGGGTTCAGCGGGTCAAGTCTGATCAGCCAGTCGGCCAAGAGCGCATAGGCGGCGCCAGAGCTATGATGAAACCCTGCTGCATTCGCTCTCAGCCCACCAAAGACCGCGCGGAAACGGTTCGGGTTCCTGATGTCGAATGCAGGGTGATGTGTTAGTCTTTCAACGGTGGTGGCGGTGTCCTCGGGCGCGGCCAGGCTGACTTGCAGGCTAAACCATTTGTCCATCACAAGCCGGTCGTGCTGCCATTGTTTTTCGAACGTGGCCAATTCGGACGCCCCTTTGGACATCTGCAACAGGGCCCGTAACGCGCCAAGTTGCTGTGTCATGTTGTCAGCAGCGGCAAATTGTCGGGACGCCTGCTTGCCGCCGTCCAGCCTGCTGATCAGGGTCAGGACAGCGTTGCCAAGCGCGCGTTGACCGGCAGGTCCGGCATCAGGCGTATAGGGGCCTGTCACGGTCATATCGGCATGAATACGGTGCAGCGTATCCTGCAGGTGTTGGGCCAACTGCAGCTTCAGCGCCTCATGTGCCTGATTGATTGTGGCCGGATCAGGTGTGTGGCCGAGATCAAAGAGCGCTTGGGCCGTGTCATCTTCGCTGGGCAACCGCAGCGCCATGGCGCGGAACGCCGGATCAAGTGCGTCGTCACGCAGCACTGCGGCCAGCCCGTCAAGAAAGGCCGCGTCAGGTGCCACGTTATCGCGCACCATGCGTACCAGCAGGTCTTGGGCAAGCGTCCGCCCTGCATCCCAGCGGTTGAAGGGGTCCGTGTCATGGGCCAGCAGAAATGCCCGCTCGGCGTTGGATTTGTCATGATGTACGATCACAGGAGCCGAGAAATTGCGCAGGATCGACGGGACAGGTTTGCTGGCAAGCCCGTCAAAAGTGAATGTCTGTTCCTTCTGGGTCATTTCCAGCACGGTGGTGGGCACGATCTCTGCGCCATTGTCATTCAGCAGGCCGACCGCGACAGGGATCAGCAGCGGCTCTTTGGTATCCTGTCCCGGGGTGGCGGGGGTTTCCTGGCGTAGATGCAGTTGGTAGGTGCCGTCCTCATAGCTGTCCTGCACCGTCAGGCGCGGGGTGCCGACCTGTGAATACCATTTTTTGAATTGCGACAGATCGCGTCCTGTGGTGTCCTCGAACACCTTCAACCAGTCCTCGATCGTGGCAGCATCCCCGTCATGCCGCGCGAAATAAAGCTCGAGCGCCTTGGCATAGGCCGCGTCACCGACCAAGAGCTTCAGCATGCCGATGACTTCCGCGCCTTTTTCGTAAACCGTGGCGGTGTAGAAGTTGTTGATCTCGACAAAGCTTTCGGGACGGACCGGATGCGCGAGCGGGCCATTGTCCTCGCGGAACTGATGGGCGCGCAGCACCATTGCATCGTCGATCCGCTTTACCGCGCGGCTGCGCATATCACCGGTGAACTGCTGGTCGCGGAACACTGTCAGCCCCTCTTTGAGGCAAAGCTGGAACCAGTCTCGGCAGGTAATGCGGTTGCCGGTCCAGTTGTGGAAATACTCATGGGCGATTATCGCCTCAATCCGTTCGAAATCGGCGTCGGTGGCTGTTTCAGGCGATGCAAGGACAGCCGATGCATTGAAGATGTTCAGCCCCTTGTTTTCCATCGCACCTGCGTTGAAATCATCCACCGCAACGATGTTGAACAGATCAAGGTCATACTCGCGGCCATAAACATCCTCGTCCCATTTCATCGATTGCTTGAGCGCGGCCATCCCGAAGGCGCATTTTGCCTCGTCCCCGCCGGGGCGGACCCAGATGTTCAGGTCGACATCACGGCCCGAGCGCGTTGTGAATCTGTCGGAATGTGCGACGAGATCACCCGCAACCAGTGCAAAAAGATAGGATGGCTTGGGCCAAGGGTCATGCCATTCCGACCACCCGTCACCCGCAGCAACGGGGTTGCCGTTTGACAGCAGCACGGGCAGGTCGGACTCGATCCGTACGGTAAAGACGGCCATGACATCCGGACGATCGGGATAATAGGTGATCTTGCGGAACCCTTCGGCCTCGCATTGGGTGCAATACATGCCGTTGGACATATAGAGCCCCTCAAGCGCGGTATTGGTGGCAGGGCTGATCTCGACCTCGGTCTCAAAGACGAAAGGGGCGTCCGGTACGGTGCAGCGCAGACCATCGGGGCCGAGTTCCGGTTGGATGGCCTGTCCGTCAATGCGCGCACTGATCAATGTCAGATCTTCGCCCTGCAGAAAGAATGCGCTGGTCGTCGCATCAGGGTTGGGCCGGAACGCAATACGGGAAATGACCCGCGCCTTTGTCGGATCAAGCCTGAACGTCAGGTGAACGTCATCGACCAGAAAGGGGGGCGGGGTATAGTCGGACAGATAGATCGTTTGCGGCAATGCGTCTTTCATGGGGCGGTCCTTGCTTGGTTGCTTGCAAGGTAGGTTGCCTGCCAGCGATGTGCTACCGCGAATGCTGCAGATGTCAAAATCTGCGAAAAGATTTTGGCCCAAAGTTTTTGCAAAACTAGGGCATCGCGATATGTGCAGCATCATGCCTAAGATGCGCCGCAAAACCGATCTTCCCGAAAAGACCTGCGCCACCTGTGGCCGGCCTTTTGTATGGCGTAAGAAATGGGCCAAGGTCTGGGCCGAGGTCCGCTATTGCTCGGATCGGTGCAAATCAAAGCGCAAAGCGCCTTTGGTGGATAAAGGTTAGGCAAAAAACCATATCCCCGAGTTGCCTATAGGAAACTTTCGCACTACTTGCGGTACGCGCGGCTTTTGTGTGCCGCTGTATGCATGAATACCAAGAAGGGGCGTTGTCATGACGGATCGCATTGAAAAACAGGGTCTGAAGGTCGCAACAGAGTTGGCAGACTTTATTGAGACGCGGGCTCTGGATGGCACAGGGATCGACAGCGATACGTTCTGGAAAGGCTTTGCAGCACTGGTCGCCGAGATGACACCGCGCAACCGCGCGGCCCTTGCCAGACGTGACGCGCTTCAGACCACCATAGATGCATGGCACATTGAACGCCGTGGCCAGCCTCTGGACAGGACAGCCTATGAGGCGTTTCTGCGTGAGATCGGCTATTTGCTGGAAGAAGGCGACGATTTCACCATCGAAACCACCAATGTCGACCCCGAAATCGCGACAGTTCCCGGCCCGCAGCTGGTGGTCCCGATCACCAATGCGCGCTTTGCGCTGAACGCGGCGAACGCCCGCTGGGGCAGCCTCTATGATGCATTCTATGGCACGGATGCGATGGGGGTGCAGCCACCCAAAGGGCCCTATGACCGTGGTCACGGTGCCCGTGTTGTCGCGCGGTCGCGCGTCATTCTTGACGAGGCTTTCCCGATCGAGGGCACAAGCCATGCGGATGTCTCACGCTACTATGTCCATGATGGTGCGTTGCTGGTGGATGACAACCCGCTCAAACAGCCCGAAAAATTTGTCGGCTATCGCGGCAATCCCAAAGCGCCTGACGCAGTCTTGTTGCGCAACAACGGCCTGCATGTGGAATTGGTCTTTGACCGCGCCCACCCCATTGGCAGTCGCGATCAGGCCCTGCTGGCCGATGTGCGTCTGGAAAGTGCGGTTTCCGCGATCATGGATTGCGAAGACAGCGTTGCTTGTGTGGATGCCGAGGATAAGGTCGAGGCTTACAGCAACTGGCTTGGTCTGATGCAGGGCAACCTGACGTCAGAATTCGAAAAAGGCGGCAAGACCATGACCCGCCGACTGGCCGACGATATCACCTATACCGCGCCCGATGGCAGTGACCTGACCGTCAAAGGCCGCGCACTCTTGTGGATTCGCAACGTGGGCCACCTGATGACCAACCCTGCAATTCTTGACGCCAATGGCGATGAGGTGTTCGAGGGGCTGATGGACGCGATGATCACCGTGATGATCGCGATGCATGACCTCAAGCGCGATGGCGGCAACTCGGCCCTTGGCTCTGTCTATGTGGTCAAGCCCAAGATGCACGGCCCCGACGAAGTGGCCCTGACCAATGATATTTTTGGCATGGTCGAGGATGCGTTGGGCCTGCCGCGCGACACCGTCAAGATCGGCATCATGGACGAAGAGCGGCGCACGACCGTGAACCTCAAGGAATGTATCCGCGCGGCCAAGTCGCGGGTGGCCTTTATCAACACCGGTTTCCTTGATCGCACAGGCGACGAAATCCACACCTCGATGGAGGCGGGGCCCTTTAGCCGCAAGGACTTTATCAAGCGCAAACAGTGGATTGGCGCCTATGAGGACCAGAACGTGGATATCGGCCTGGAATGTGGTTTCTCCGGCAAGGCGCAGATCGGCAAAGGCATGTGGGCCATGCCCGA
>CAZTKF010000130.1:0-5731 GCA_964614205.1 uncultured Loktanella sp.
CGACGCTACATGCGAGAATGGGCGAAATTATGACGGCTTTCACAGAGTCGCAAGTATCCTGCGCAACGGCGGCAATTCCTAGCACCATTTGTCACTCCCGGCCACGCCACCAGACTACGCTCCCAGAATCGAAGGTGCGCTTCGCACGCTCATTTCCGCATCGGAAGCTTATCCGAAAATAACTGCGGCAAGTCCGCGGAATACGTCACATGACGTGCATATTTAGACTATGTTGGACGGCACTGATCATTTGCCACCTCGGTCAAACAATAAGACGGGTTTGCGCCGCTGCCCGGCCACTGAACTATCATCCGGCCGTGAGTGGAACCCGATTGTTTACTGCGCCGATTTGCGCCGGTTGAGCAATCGCCCGACGCGCGGAGATCTCATCTCGCGCCTTTGATACGGCCTCACCACTTTTTTCCAGGCACCTCCTTCAGAAGTTCGCTTTGAATGCTCTTCTCGGCATACATCTTCTTGAGCCGCTTGTTCTCTTCGTCGAGCTCTTTCATACGCACCATCAGGCTGGCGTCCATGCCTCCATACTTGGATGGCCACTTGTAGAAGCTCGCACTGCTCATCCCATGCTCGCGACACAGATCCGAGACCGGCACGCCATTCTCAACCTGCTTCAGAATGCTCATGATCTGCGCGTCGTTGTACTTTGATTTCTTCATCAGAAGCTCCTCTTTCATCTTCGAGAAAACTCTACTTCCGCGCACCCCTAGATTTCGGGGGGGATTACCAGACCACAGTCAAAGGTGGAGGAACACCCCATGGCAGATCAACCAAATTTTATCGTAAAACGGTTAGACATCACTCAGAGAGTACCTTCCAGACGAGATTCTGCATGAATTTGGCTTGCTGTGGGGTCACACCTCCGAAATTTTGAATCCCGCGCGGGTCACGGCCATAGATCACAGCAAAATGGGCCAGCGCGATATAGTAGTTTCCCAACGAGTTCGGGTGGATATCATCTTCAAATAAATCTGATATATCTTCTAATCCTGGCGCATTCCCCGCTTCAATTTCATCGTAGATGGCAGCCATTAAGAGCGGACCAGGGATCATTCGCATCGCGGGAGAGCCATTTGGGCGATTCTCGTTCACGTAGTCAAGCATCGTCTCCCAGCGCGCCATCTCAAGGGGAAGCCTATCTCTAAAGGATAGTAGGCCCTCAGGATCATTCCATTGATTTTCACTGTTCGGGCCACTATCGATACCAACCCATGTGGCGTATAGAATTGTTTCAGCGCCTTTGCCTTGATTACCTTTTTCCCAAGCGTTGACAAACCAGAGTAATGCTTGCTCAGTCGAGTTATGCCAAGGCATAGTATTGGACAGTGGTACTCTCTCTGTTAGCACCAATGTGTCATAATTAGCGATATCATGGCGGGCATCCGGTTGCCCATAGCCAGGAGGGTTTGTCCAACGCCAATCCATTGGGCTCCCAGGACCCGTGGATTGGTCTATGATAACCGAGTTGTTACCCGCTGATCTTACCATCTCGCGCAGAGGGCCGAAAATCCCATCTGTTAGACTATGCCCAGATTGGATAACTCTCTGCGTCAGCAGACGCTCCTGCGCAAGCACTCCGGACGGCAAAATCGCGAGAATTGCAATGGTCGCAAACGCAGACACAACTCTGAGAATTCTATTCATCATGTTAAGTTACCTCGTGCACCTTTACAAATGCATTCGCCCAAAGTTTTCCTCTGGTGACGCTACTTTGCGGTCTTGCAGCAATCAATAGTCACATCATGCTTGCTGTCTTGGTTCGTCCTTCATTAGTTTTCGGACACCCGTCGCCTTGATCCATGCGGGAAGCGCGTATAGCGCCGTGAGGTCACGTTTCGGTTCTCATCACCTAGAGGACTGCGCTTCTCAACTTTCGAGGCATCGTACTGAACAAAACCGGCCAGCGCTCCAAAACACAACAATCCGATTGGGGTCAGCGTTGCATTTGGAATCATGTACATAAGGTTTCCAGAGCAAATGAGCGCCAACGCGATCGTCTCCGGCGCAATGACTTCTCGCCGCGCCGTTCTTGCCAATCGGATCAACGGCAAAGTGAGCAATCCAAACATGCCAACATAGCCAATCCACCCCCATGGACCAATTGTTAAGATCCATCGTCCTTCAGCTATGGATATTTCGTTCCCCATCTCATCGAAAATTCTATCTCGTGACCAGCTACCCCAACCAGTAAGCGGCTTCTGAAAGGCACGCTCAAGCAACAGATCTTCATTTTGAAAGCGAAATTCGAGTGATCCTGCGCGTTCTTCCGAAACGCTCTCAGCAGCACTTAAAATCTGCTCCAGCGGGATTAGTTCGGCCTGTCTCAGCGCAGGATAAAATAGAGTCGCTAACGCAACAACGGCAACAACCCTAATCTGCGCCTTAGCCCATAGGCCGAGAAGCACCCCAAGGAATAGAACGCAAAGTGCAGATGCGCCAAGGTTCTTGCTGTTCAAGAGTATTATGAACAGCCATCCTCCCGCCCACAGCCATTTCGCATCTCGCTCGGCCTTCCACAACGCGGCAGCACCTAACACGACCATGAAGAAGAAGAAACCCACCCAAAGTCCGTGCTCCAGAAATACCATTGGACGGTAGCCATCGCCACGTATGTGCTGATCAAATCCGTGCTGATGATAACCATATATCCAGTTGTGTAGCTGCGGGCTCAATCTGAACTCAACGAGCATTAGTAGCGAATAAAGAAGCCCATACAGAACAAATGCTTTTAGCAAGCTGCTGTGTGCGGTCGGAGTGGCAAAATACCTGAGGGCGACAAAATATGGGGTCAGCAAGAGTACGAGGTCTGCCAAATTTCCAAAAATTTCCCATGTTCTCAGTGCAGGCAAAACTGTCGGCCCAAAGAACAGCGTTTCGCGATTATTGACGACAGTCAGGATCGAACCAATCACAAGCGTCGCAACCAACGCAAGTAGCAAACGACGAAAAGATTGATCAGCGCTCATCAGTGTCGGCAAGTCCGCCCTATCGCTCGCCCGCGCGCCAAAGAATATCAAACCGCCAAGAAGTCCAAGTGAAATAATGGATGTTTTGTCTAAGTCTGGAACACCAGGTAGCGCGATTACGAACGCTTCTGGCAAGAAGAGATATGGCACAATTGTGGCGCCAAGTATTGCCGGAACAATTGCAGCATGCGCAAATATGATTAATGCGATGAATGGCCACAACAGAAGCGCAATAGTTGCCAAGCCTAATCTCTATCACCCGCATCATCTTGTGCTACATGCACGTCAACACAAACCAGCGACAGTATATCCTTGCACACGAACCCAAAACAACCTCTATCATAGATTTTTCGCTGCGAACACTTTGCCCGAACCTTGAACCAAGGCCGACTAGCACAATCTATTTTGGTAAAGAAAGCGTCGCCCAAATTAACCGAGCTACTTGCTCGCCCTCCGTCCCCATAAAATTAGATACAATGAATTTGTGGCAACAGCCAAGATCCCGCTGATCTCTAGAATCCAGTTTACACGAAGTCTGCCTAGTTCAAATTTGATGAACTGGTCAAAGTGGTGAAAATCGGCAGCACGCACAGCAATAAACATGAGCAAGAAGGTTACGCCGACTACAGCCAGCCAGATTTCAGCAAGGTGCCGCCTCAACAACCAAACCAACGAAGTAGCGGCCAGACAACTCAAACCCAGTACGACCAGTATGAAGATTAGTTGTACAAAACGACGTTCATGATACCACCCCTGAGCTTGCGCAATGCACCGGCCTGTTACTGTAAATGCAGACTGTAGGTCCAGTTGCTTGTTTATCGCCAGTGCCAAACAGAAAACAGAGAGTGCGAACCAAAAGATGCGCTGCCGATTTGTTCGCCGCTTCGACACGAGAAACGCTAGGGCCGTTGCCACAAGATAGGCAAGTACAGTGACCCAACCAATCACCGATTCATCCCCCAAGGTCGGTGACCACATCGCATTCACGCAGTCAATTAGATCGCCCAGTTTCACAGGATCTTCCCCAAACTGTTCCTTGTGAAGCCAGAAAGCGGTTGGCAAAGAGCCAACCAGCTCCACATCTGTCGATATGAACCGTGCCACAATCAAGTACGCACAACTACAACGCTTTCTCGCTTCTAGTTATCCAACCTCCGCAGTCTGAGCCTGCGGTTGCGCAGGTTCAAGAAGGGCGTCTCATAAAAACGAAAGCTCAGTTCAGCGATGAAAACGGCAAGCACACTGTAGATCACAAAGGTCAACCACCCACCATGCAATCCAAACTTACTCAGAACGATTGTTGCAGCATGCAAAGCGATCAGATGGTAAAGGTAAATGCCGTAGCTTATTTCACCGACGCGAACAACGGGGCGAAAGGTTAGCACCATGCGCAAAGAATGATCTTCTCTGATTACAATAGTTGATAGGCATATGGCCATCGTAAAATGAATCAGAAGATTGGGCCACCCAGTGACATCCGCAGGTCGCAGATTCACCAGTGCGAGAAGAAAGAGAAATGCCAACAGTGAGGCTTTCTTGAACCCCAAAACCCACTTCACGCTATCAAAGCCCACCCTACTATGAAGAAGAACACCCAGCCCGGACCCTATCAATATTGGCGCATATGTCGCCGTGAACATCTGAAACACCAACGGTTCGATCGAGAAAGC
The DNA here is from genome assembly GCA_964614205.1 of uncultured Loktanella sp. Lineage (GTDB taxonomy): Bacteria > Pseudomonadota > Alphaproteobacteria > Rhodobacterales > Rhodobacteraceae > Yoonia. Next base: position 4,655 of record CAZTKF010000130.1, read on the forward strand.
ACGGATACCAAAAATGCGAAGGCCGCCGCTCACGGCAATGACATTCAAAGCTATGAGCAAAAACAGTAGATGAAAGATATACCTACGAGGAGAAAGCAATAAAATGAGCGGCCAAATTAGGTAGTATTGCTCTTCTACTGATAGAGACCAAGTTGGGGCTAAGAGTGGAATATCTGTCGACAGGAAATTCGAGAGGAACAAGTAATAATAGGGTAGGATATCGAGGTACTCAGTCTCCCCTTTGACCCCAACATAATAGACACCTGCAGCAGTGACGACGAGGAAGTATACTGGCACAATCCGCAACATACGGCGCCAGTAGAAGCACGTCAGCGAAAATCGTCCATTTCTGTCTTCTTCCCGAAGAAGCAAGGTCGTGATAAGAAATCCACTCAGAACAAAGAAGAAATCTACACCCAGAAACCCGCTTTGGACCAACCTTGATGCATCAGGCATACCCACCCATACAGGGGCGTGGTGCCATAAAACAGCCAGTATACAAAAGAACCGCAGCCCATCGAGGCTACTGAAGCGGCTCGTCCGCCGGTATTCATCAAAAAGGGGTAATGAAGATTTTCCCACTTGCGTATATCTTGATGCCCCTTTTGTGGTTCTGTGGCCTATCTCAATCTGAACTAGATAGACTGATGGCCAGAAGTGATGCTCTAGAAGTGAGGTTCTGTCAATTTGGAAGGTGAAAAACTTCTTTTGAACAGAAACGCCCCTACGCTCGGGATACGGGCACAAACGACACCAAGACACCTCCCTTACCGAAAACAAGGATGATTCTATTTATGATTAATTCGCTATCCATGGCGGGCCAGCTTGATTAAACGAACCCTCAGCACTGTCCTGCAATCCCGTCGTCGCAACACCTAACCAACCACACCTTGAGAAACCATCAATTGTTCCAAAGAATATGCTAGTACTTCCACACTTTGCCCAAATCGAAGCGTGATGCCTGATGATGACGACCCGCAAAAATGGTGCATCTTCCAGCATTGTGCAGCACCTGACACCGGGCCTGCTCTGGCTCATTGTCAGTACCATCGCCGCACTCATCTTCTTTCAGGAGGG
>CAZTKF010000131.1:0-5664 GCA_964614205.1 uncultured Loktanella sp.
CCCGAGGAGCATGAAGACGCACGCCAGGTCTCCCAGGACATTGCCAAAACCGAGCAGTACGTCATCTCGATTAAACTGCGAAAGAAGGTCGAAATGCTCTTTGCCCACCTCAAACGGATCGTGGGCCTGAACAGGCTCCGATTACGTGGACCCTGCGGTGCAAATGACGAATTCCTGCTCGCCGCAACCGACCAAAACCTTCGGAAACTGGCCAAGATCCTTCCCGCACCGCAGCATTCGCGCAAAGCCTGACGATAAAGGCGCTCGTGCGCTGTTCCAACCACCACTTTCTGCGCCAGCAACACGTTGTTTTTCCACAGAATCGGCCGGAAGCTCTCTGTGACATACATAAGGCCCTTTGCATCGGTTCAAGACAGATGATGGTGGACCACTAGAAATCAGCTTTAGCTAGGCCCGTACCAAAGTGCTTCCCGGATCATAGGGAGACGCGGGAATGACCTCGGCTCGGACAAGGGCGCCACACATGTCCAGCTCGAACAACGTACCTACGTCAGCGAACTCGGTTTCCACAAAGGCATAGGCAAGGTTCATTCCGACACGATGCCCCCATGCGCCCGAGGTTACCGTCCCTATCACTTTGCCATTGGCCACAACTGATGCGCCAGGATGAGCGGGAGCCCGGTCGGTATCGAGCTTCAAAGTCACACGGTGCCTGCGCGGTCCGGCATCGGACCGCTGCTTCAGAGCGGCTTTCCCGACGAAGTGGGGTTTGTCCATTTTGACGAAGCGATTGAGCCCTGTTTCAAACGGGTCGAATTCCGTCAGAAGATCGGCCTTCCAGTGCAAATACCCTTTCTCCATACGCATCGACTCTAAGGCGCGCGCGCCGAATAAGCTCAGTCCATACTCGCGACCAGCTTTCCGGAGAGCCAAGTAAGCTGCATAGAGCGACTCATTCGGGACGTGGATCTCATAGGCCAGTTCTCCCGAAAAACTGACTGACATCACCGTAGCAGGCGCAAAGCCGATGAAGCATTCACGTACCGAGAGCCACGGAAAGTCCTCCTTGGACCAATCCGCCCGGCTGACTTGCCGCATGACGTCGCGTGACTTCGGACCTACCAGGACGAGAATGGTCTGCTGGTTCGTGAGGCTGCGTATCTGGACATCTTCACCCGGTTGGAAATGCGCCTGCAGCCAATCCATGTCGTGGTATTCACTGGCGGCAGCTGAGCCGTACCAGACGCGCTTGGGTCCACGGTCGGACGACGGCAGGTTCGCGACCGTCGCTTCACCCTTGATCATGCCATGATGGTTGAGCAAGTACCCTAAACCGACACGTCCTTGGCGTTTGTTGACTGGGCCGCAAAACATGCGGTCAAGGAAGCTATGCCGATCCGCGCCGGTGATCTCGAAACGGTTGAAGCCGTTGACCTCGCAAAGCCCTACGTTTTCCTGAACATTCCGCACCTCAGCGCCGACGAGCTCGAACGTCTCGTCGAAGTCAAAGGACAGCTTGGGATGGAATTCTGGTGAGGGCTTGATGTAATCGACTCGCTCCCAACCGTTCACAACGGTAAATTCGGCACCTTCGCCCGCCAGAACCGGTGTCAGCGGTGTGGTCTTGGCGGGACGGCCGGCAGGGCGATGTTCATGCGGAAAGTGGAAACGGAACTCGTTTTGATAGTCTTCGATGGCCTTAAGGGACGTCAATTCGACATTTGCATGCCCTGTGAACCGGCGCGGGTCGAGGCACCACGTGTCGTAGCAGGCCTCGCCATGCACGATCTGCTGGGCAAGTAACCAACCATGCCCACCGCCTTCGCCCAATCCTGCGCGGAGTCCGATGATGCAGAACGCATTGCGTTTGCCGGGAACAGGACCGACAAGCGGGGCACCGTCGATGGTGTAGGTGATGGGGCCATTGACCACCCGCTTGATGCCCACCTCCGCCAGCACCGGCATTCGTGCAAACGCGCCTTCCAGGACGTCCATGACCCGGTCCAGATCGTCGGGGCAGAGATCGTTTGAAAAGTCTGGGCTGATCCCGTCCATACCCCAGGTCTTGCAGCCCTGCTCATAGAATCCCACCAGCAGACCGCCTTTTTCCTGACGGCAGTAATAGTCAGAGATCGGGCAGCGCAGCAGTGGCATCCTATGCCCCGCCGCGGCTATGGCCGGAATATCTTCCGTCACAAAATACTGATGTTCCATCGACGCGACTGGATGATGCACCCCCATCATCGCGCCCACCTCGTTCACGCGGTAGCCGCAGGCGTTGACAACAATATCGGCGTCAATGCTGCCTTTGTCGGTTTCGACAGTCCACGTATCGTCCGCTTTCTGCCGCAACCCAGTGACCGAGGTCTGGCGATACACCTCAGCGCCAGCCTTTCGGGCGTGGAACGCAAGCGCCTGACATAGCTGTGCCGGATCGATATCCCCGTCCTCGCCATCCCAAAGCCCGCCGAGCAGGTTCTCAGTGGAGATCAGTGGATGGCGGCGCGCACATTCTTCTGCATCAATCACCTCAAAGGTGACGCCCATACCGCGCGCCATCGATGCAAAGTGACGATACCCCTGTATCTGCGCCTCCGTATTGGCAAGGCGGATGCCACCGTCTCCGTGGTGATAGCCCACAGGATAGTCGGGATCGTCGCGGAGTTTTTTGTACAGAGCGATAGAGTGGGATTTCAGGCCGACCATAGTCTGGTTCATGCCAAAGTTCGTCACTTGCGCTGCCGAATGCCACGTCGTGCCTGAAGTCAGTTCGTCCCGTTCGATCAAGACGACATCGCCCCATCCCTCTTGGGTGAGATGATACAGGGTCGAACATCCGGCGATCCCTCCGCCTATGACAGCGACCTTGGTGCGCGATTTCATGATCTTTCTCCGTCAAGCTTCAGCCGCGATTGGGGCGCGCATTTGCTGTTCTGGCAATCCAAACAACAATTATTCGAAATAGTCGAAATACAATTCCTATTTTATGTAAAATCGCAGACTGCTCCTTGCTTGACCTCGAATATCTTGCCCACATCAGCCAAGCACACTCTTGATGAAAGCGGATCCTCATGGCGGATAAATCCAGACGTGCCGGGCGATTGGGACGTTTGGCAAAGCGCCAGGCAAAGCCGCTGCACGATCCATGCCCGCCTGGGCAGCCTGGCGGTCTTTACAAACCTCTCACGGTCACTGAGCTGAATGCTATCTACGATACAGCGCTTGAACTGTTGGCCAAACTTGGCCTTGGCGAAGTGCCCGAGCGCCTGCGGCGGGACCTTTTGCAGGTCGGCGCCTCCGAGGGAAAGGTAGGGCGCATCTTGTTCCCGCCGACACTTGTGCAGGAAGCGGTGGATCATGCCGCCAAGACCTTCACCCTTCACGGACGCGATCCCGCCCGCTCCATCGACGTTGGCGGCAATCGTGTGCATTTCGGTACGGGTGGAGCAGCGGTCCAGACTCTGGACCTTGACACGCACCTCTACCGGCCATCGACTTTGGTAGATTTGCACGACTTTACCAGATTGCAGGACGTTCTTGCGAATGTCAGCTGGTACACCCGCTGCTGTGTCGCAACAGACGTTCCAGACACTTTCGATCTGGACGTCAACACCGTCTATGCCCTGCTGCGCAATACCACCAAACCGGCAGCAACCTCGTTTACGCTCGCTGAACATGTGTCGCCGATTGTCGAAATGCTCGACATTGCAGCAGGTGGTCCCGGTGCATTCTCCGAACGGCCCTTCATAAAGGCCCATATCAGCCCAATCATTTCACCACTTCGGTTCGGGGAGGATGCCGTTGATGTCGTCTATGAATGTATCCGGCACAACATTCCCATGTCATGCATCACAGCAGCACAGGCCGGCGCAACCGCGCCAGCAACAATGGCGGGCTTCCTTGCGCAATCTCTCGCCGAGACGCTGGCCTCGCTTGTGATGGTCCATGCCATCCAGCCCGGTTTTCCGATGGTATTCTCGAACTGGCCGCTCGTCATCGACCTGCGCACCGGTGCTTTTGCTGGCGGCAGCGGTGAAACAGCCTTGCTCAATGCGGCCTCGGCGCAACTGTCAAACTGGCTGGGCCTGCCCTCGGGCGTTGCCTGCTCGATGACTGATGCCAAGGCCATCGACGCGCAGTACGGCATGGAAAAAGGTCTCACCTCCATGGCAGCCGCGCTGGCAGGCGGAAACCTGATCTACGAGAGTTCTGGTATGACAGCCTCGCTGCTTGGCGCGAGTTTCGAAGCCTTCGTTCTGGACGACGAAATGCATTCTCACACCTATCGCGCCCTACGCGGGATCGAGGTCAGTGACGCCAATCTTGGCCTTGACGCGATCGTGGAAGCCGTGCTCGGTGACGGGCATTTTCTGGGTGGTCCGCACACGCTCGATGCGATGGAGCGGGATTATTTCTATCCTTCTCTTGCCAACCGCGACGAGCCGCGGACATGGTCCAAGAACGGCGCAAAAGACGCATGGACTGTGGCCAACATCCGCGCGCGCGAGATACTCGAAACACATCGCCCAGAATACTTGACACCCGAGCAAGACCAGACAATCCGGCAGCGTTTCAACATCCTCTACCCTTAGTCGCCGTCGTCCAGATCAGCCAACCGAAACTGGTCTTTCAGCCAAGGGGCATTCTGTACAAGTGGCGTGATCACTTGCGTCTGTAAGGCGTGACGCAATCTGGCATCGACGATATTCAGAACCGACCGCGAGCAATCAGGTGTAGTGATCAACGACAGCGTCCGTGCAAACCGCTTTCCAGGAAACGGCAACATCCGCAGCTTCGGCTGGAACCTTTTCGCCCTTGAAAACAGAAGCGGCGTGGTGATTGTCCATCCCGCCTCCGCCGCAACCATCGCCATAAGTGTCTGATGGCTGCCGCATTCGAACTTGTGTGGAAGGCTCAAGCCCGCCCGGCGCAGCTGTGCCTCGATCTGGCGGGCAATGATCAGGTCACCGGAAAACCGCAAGAAAGGGAGATCGAAAGTCTCTGTCAGCACCTCGGACCCTGACTGATAGACGCCTGCCGGCAGGACGATCACAAACGGATCGCGCAAGAGTGGTCGGTCCTGCAGGTCCGCCAGTCTTTCGGGAGGTGGTGTTGCTATCCCGAGGTCGAGTTCCCGGTCACGGAGCATTCCAATGATTTCGTGACTCGTATCAGTATGGTAGAGGAAATCGCAATCCGGCATCCTCCCTGACAGATAGACGGCCAGATCAGGAATCACGTCGTTCTCCAGATCTTCGATCGTGCCGAAACGCAGATAACTGGCCTCGGCCAGATTTCCTGCCGATGCTTCTGCCTTGGCCTTTCGGATCGTCTTGAGCGCGATCTCAATATCACGCAGGAAGACGTGGCCCTTCGGCGTCAGAACCATCGGCCGTCGCGTGTGGTTGAAGAGCTCTACGCCCAGATACTCCTCCAGACTGCGCAAGTGGTGGGACACAGTGCTGATCGAGAGCCCGGTCTCCTCCGCGGTCTTACTGAGGGAACCGCTACGGGCACAAAGCTGGAAGACTTCGAGCCATCTCAAGCTGAGCTCTTTGCGCGCGCTAGGTTTAGGCATTGGCACCGTAGTTCCGAAGTGAGTTTCCACTGGAAGAACACTGTCGCATTCCTCCGCCCTGCGCCATTCTATTCCTGTCTGTGCCGCTGCTTCCAGTTGAAATGGCTTTGGCCATCGCCGATCGC
>CAZTKF010000132.1:0-5277 GCA_964614205.1 uncultured Loktanella sp.
GCAAGGACATCTTGCACCGCGTCGTTCGCTGGCAGCGCAACAAGGCAATGGCAGGTACACACGATGTGCTGGGTCGTTCCGAGGTGAGCTATTCCACCAAGAAGATCTACCGCCAGAAGGGTACAGGCGGCGCGCGTCACGGCTCTCGTGGTGCACCGATCTTCCGCTCGGGCGGTATCTACAAGGGGCCAACACCCCGCAGCCACGCCCATGACCTGCCAAAGAAGTTCCGCAAGCTGGGTCTCAAGCACGCCCTGTCCGCGAAAGTGGCCGCAGGCGAGCTGGTGATTGTTGACACGATCGAAGTCAAGGACGCCAAGACCGGCGCTCTGGCCAAGATGGTCGGCAAGCTGGGTTGGAAGCGTGCGCTGGTCATCGACGGTGCCGAAGTGAATGAAAACTTCAAAAAGGCCGCCGCCAACATCACAACCATCAACGTTCTCCCGTCCATGGGGGCTAACGTTTACGACATCCTGAAGTCGGACACACTTGTTCTGACCAAAGCAGGTGTCGCAGCTCTGGAGGCCCGTTTGTCATGAACGCCAAGGCAGAACATTACGACGTGATCCGCAAGCCGGTCATCACCGAGAAGGCAACGATGGCATCCGAAGCCAATGCCGTTGTTTTCGAAGTGGCCATCGACGCCAACAAGCCGATGATCAAGGAAGCTGTCGAAAGCCTCTTTGGTGTGAAGGTCAAAGCGGTCAACACGACGATCACCAAAGGCAAGGTCAAGCGGTTCCGCGGCCAGCTGGGCACCCGCAAGGATGTCAAGAAAGCCTATGTGACGCTCGAAGAAGGCAACACGATCGACGTATCCACTGGCCTGTAAGTCAGACGTCAGAAAAATGCGAAAGGCCCTCGGTGTGAAACGGGGGCCTTTTGCATTGGCGTTGGAAAATTGTTTGAAGTTTCTGAAGCCCCCTGTCTAACTGCACGCCAAAACAGGGGTTCCTCATCATGCAAACACAGCAGGACATTGCGGTTATCGGACTTGGGTCTATGGGCTATGGGATGGCCATGTCTCTGCTCGGGGCGGGGCATCGCACATACGGTTTTGACATCAATCGCGATCAGATTGCCCGGTTTCAAGCCGCAGGTGGCATGCCGGGTGATCTGGCAGCTGTTGTCGGGACCGTTGACGCGCTGGTCGTTGTTGTCCTGAACGCCGCGCAGACCGAGGCTGTGCTGTTTGGCGATGAAGGAGCGGTGCCGCGTATGAAGCCAGGCAGTGTCGTGCTGGCCTGCGCGACGGTCGCTCCCGACTTTGCCCGCACCATGGCTGCCCTTTGTGCTGAACACGGGGTCCACTATCTTGATGCACCGATCTCGGGCGGGGCAGTCAAGGCGGCGCAGGGACGACTGTCGATCATGGCCTCAGGGACGGCAGAGTCGTTTGCCAAAGCCCGCCCCGCGCTGGATGCAATGGCCGAGAAGGTGTTCGAGCTTGGCGACGCAGCGGGCGCTGGCTCCGCCATGAAAGCGGTGAACCAGTTACTGGCGGGTGTGCATATCGCGGCAATGGCCGAGGCAATGACGTTTGGTATCTCCCAAGGGGTCAGCCCCGAACAGTTTGTCCAAGTCATTCCCGCCTGTGCCGGTACCAGCTGGATGCTGGAGAACCGAGCGCCGCATATCGTGGCAGGTGACTATACGCCGCAGAGCGCGGTCAATATCTGGCCCAAGGATCTGGGGATCGTGCAAGAGATCGCGGCGGCAGCCGGTTTTGAGGCCCCCGTGACCGCTGCCGCGCTGGAGCAGTTCCTGAAAGCCGCGCAGATGGGGCTGGGTGGAGAAGACGATGCCGCAGTGGCAAAGGTTTATGCGGCGCAGGCGGGGGTTGCGCTGCCTTAGCTGATCGCCATTACAACGGCTCCTGACGCGATAAGCCCAACGCCGATCCAGCCACCGGTTGACAGGTGTTCGCCCAAAAACAGCACACCAAAGATAGCCACGAACACAACACTGAGTTTGTCGACCGGCGCAACCTGAGAGGCGTTGCCGAGCTTGAGCGCGCGGAAATAGCAGACCCAGGACGCGCCGGTCGCGAGGCCGGAGAATATCAGAAACAGCGCACTCTTGGGGGAGATTGTGCCGAGGGGTTGATACTGTCTGGTTGCCAGCAGAAAAGCCCCCAGAACGACGATCACGACAAGGGTGCGCAGGAATGTCGCAAAGTCGGATCCGATGTTCTCGACCCCGACCTTGGCAAAAATTGCGGTTAGTGCAGCAAAGATGGCCGCGAGGACCGCCCAGACCTGCCAGGATGTTCCAAAGTTTTCCATTGTTTCTGCCATCCTCTGCTGATTGCACTACTGGCAGCATTGCATGGGGGAAAAGCACAGGGCGAGTCCTTTTGCTTTCGGGGCCGGTGCGGATATTGTGTTGTCAGAAAGGCCACCATGACGATGATCACCGAGATCGAGGACTACTTCACCAAAGGCTGTGGCCGTTGTGTCCGTTTTGCGACACCAGCGTGTTCCGCCGTGATCTGGTCAGCGGGTCAGGCGGCACTGCGTGCGATCTGTCTTGATACGGGACTGCAGGAAACTGTCAAATGGGGTCATCCCTGCTACATGCACGCGGGCCGCAACATTGCGATCATGGGGGCGTTCCGCGATAACTTTCGCCTGACATTCTTTCACGCGGCCTTGCTGCGCGACCCCGAACGCGTGTTGGAACGGCAGGGGCCGAACACGCAAAACCCCGACATGATCCGTTTCACCTCTGACGCGCAGGTTGCCGATATGGCGCCAACCATCAAAGCCTATCTGAAAGAGGCGACGGGCTATGCCGAAGCGGGGATCAAAGCGCCCAAGGTGGAGCGCGAGGTGCCGATCCCCGACGAATTGACCGACGCACTGGACGCCGACCCCGCACTGGCCGAGGCCTTTTCCGCTCTGACCCCGGGCCGCCAGAAAAGCTATGCGTTTAACCTGAACCAAGCGAAACAGTCCGCAACGCGGGTCGCGCGGATTGAGCGGTTTCGGGAGAAGATTTTGGCAGGGAAGGGCGCGCTGGAGCGGTGAAGGGTGTTGGCCGCAGCAATGGGGCTGGGGGCGAGGACGATGCCGCGGTGGCGAAGGTCTATGCAGAGTAGGTGGGGGTGAGGTTGCGGGGGGGGGTAGCTCGCAATCAAAGACTTTCCATTGGCGCAACCTATAGCCGAGTTAGTCCTTGTATTTGCGCAGTAGCAACAGTTATGCCTCCAAAATTGAAACGATAGCTCTTGGGGTATTTTTTGTCTGACAACTCAAAGAAGAAGTTTGAAAGGGAGCTGGAGAAATGGCTTGCCGAGGATCCAAGTTATCTGAGAATTCTGGGTAATGCGCTTTCACATCGTTTGAGGGTTCTGCGTCGACTGAAGTTTAGATGGCTGGCATTGCCTTACTACCTGACAACGCTCGCGCTTGCAGCATCCGGTCCAGCAATAGCTTATGAAACTGCTGGCAAGATAAGCGCAGTTCAAGCCGCTACTTATTTCGCTCTAATCCTTCTCCTTTTGTTGGTCTTCCAGTTCTTGAACGCATGGTCTGACGCGAACTCGAAACGAATTACTGGTTCACTTCAGACAATCTGGGTACGGATTGGTGACTTGCTAAAGACGGTCAAGTCAAGTGCAACAGCGGCCGCAGCGAAGGACAACTCTATTGAAGCAACACTTGCAATAGCTGCAAGCCTAGCAGCTGAAATTGCTCAAGTTCCGTCAAATCAGGTTGCCGCAAGCTTGGTGCAGTACCAAGGTACGGGATTTGGCAAGATGACCGTTACGCATCGAAACCGTGGCAGCGAGCGACCGGTTAGACGTCAGGTAAGGGAAATCTCAACACTTCTTGGACACCATGCATGTCAAAACGGTGCGGCACCACGAGTTGTTCCAGATATTCGGAAGTTCGGTCCGCTAGGCTCAAAGAGTCCGACGCAAACAAAGCCGACTTACAGAAGTCTGTTCATTCAGCCGCTGACCTCCACAGCAAGTGGCGATCTCAGGGGCTTTATTTCGGTCGACTGCACCGATCCACACGCCTTTCATGGGCGCCGAGCTGACGACTTAGTGGCTTTACTTGAGCCAATAAAAGCCCATATTGAGGATATGATATAGGATGGAGATTACTAAATGAACTACTTCCTAATGAGAAATCAGAAAAACTTCAAGCAATCTCATAGGCTTGGGATGATACTAGCTGAGGCGCGACGTATTCGGGAACTGCACGAGGCGGGAAGAATAACTGCGTCAGAAGCTGCGGAATTACTGACAGAACTTCGTCATAACCCGGATAGGCTCTTTGAAAGAGAAAGTCGTTCACGTGAGCGCACACCTGCTTGACACACAGTCGTCTCGAAACCTAGCGTGCAATTTGAGATAGGCTTGTGCCGAAGTCATTGAAGCCACTTGCCACCCTCACCCCTCCCTGCTACATCCCCGCAATCACCTGACCCCGGGATTCGTTCCGGGGTCTTTGTGGTATTACTATGGGCACCTACGGGGGCCTCTCACTCCAGGGCCGTGCAAGCGGCCCGCCAAGCAAACGGAAGAAGCTAACATGGCACTCAAGTCGTACAAACCGACGACGCCGGGCCAGCGTGGGCTGGTGCTGATCGACCGTTCGGAGCTTTGGAAAGGACGTCCTGTCAAATCCCTTACTGAGGGTCTGACGAAATCGGGCGGCCGGAACAACACCGGACGGATCACCATGCGTCGTATTGGTGGGGGCGCAAAGCGTCTTTACCGCATCGTCGATTTCAAGCGTAACAAGCTGGATATGCCTGCTGTTGTCGCACGGATCGAATATGACCCGAACCGCACCGCATTCATCGCGCTGATCCAGTACGAAGACGGTACACAGAATTACATCCTTGCCCCCCAGCGCCTCGCGATTGGTGACAAGGTGATCGCATCCGCCAAGGCTGACATCAAGCCCGGCAACGCAATGCCCTTCAGCGGCATGCCAATCGGTACGATCGTTCACAACATCGAAATGAAGCCAGGTAAAGGCGGCCAGATCGCCCGTGCAGCCGGTACATACGCCCAGTTCGTTGGTCGTGATGGCGGCTATGCGCAGGTGCGTCTGCCATCGGGCGAGCTTCGCCTGGTCCGTCAGGAATGCATGGCCACTGTCGGTGCTGTGTCGAACCCTGACAACTCCAACCAGAACTTCGGCAAGGCTGGCCGCAACCGTCACAAGGGCATCCGCCCAAGTGTCCGCGGTGTTGCCATGAACCCGATCGATCACCCGCACGGTGGTGGTGAAGGCCGCACATCTGGTGGTCGTACGC
>CAZTKF010000133.1:0-5258 GCA_964614205.1 uncultured Loktanella sp.
GCTTGGCACGCTGGTTGGATGGGATGAACAGCGCAATTCTGACGGCGATGCGAACGCTGGACGATATTGAAGCGTGGGCTGGTCGGGCAGAAAACATCATGGCGCAATTGTCTGGCCGCACGCCGGTTGCCTTGCGAAGAACCTTCTTTCAGTGGCCTTTGGTCTCCGCCCCAATGGCTGAGGCTGTGACCGGCGCCAGTCGCGCCGCTGTTCAGCGCAATCTGGCGTGGATGGAGGCGAGAGGTCTGATCCGCGAAGTGACCGGGCAGGGGCGGTACCGTATGTGGAAAGCAATGATCTGACAGTTCATCCAGTGATGGATAAGCGAACTTGCAGCGATTTTTTTGATGAGCTGTGGGTAGGCGTGTGCAAGTCGTGCTCAAACTTCGGTCGCGCGATTTCGCGTATTTGGGTGGGAGGGCTGCGGTCGGTCTCTCCGGGGCTCCTACATGTTCACTACGGACATTGATCTGACGATGGTCGGTATGCAGGGGTCGTTGGTCTTCTGAAAGCAGCCTGTTGAAGTGCGTGCCATGCGCGTCTGGTTCGCGGACGAAGGGAGGCTTTCACTTGTGTTGCGCAAAAGTCTAATCAGCGAATGACGCGAAGATCACTTATTTCTGACTGAAAATGGCTGATCAAAGCGTCCGTCTCGTCGTACCAGCGATACTCCAAACGTGTCGGCACCATGAAACCTGCGATCTCACGGTAATCTGATTTCATACCGACCTCGCGCTGCATCGTCTCGTTTCCTTCCATCAAGAGCCGGTCGCCATTCATGGAGATGATTTCCCCGTCCGGCCCAAAAGTGACAAGGTATGACCCTTCAAGATTGCCATGGGTAATGCGCAAATGGGCCGAGGTCTCATCGTTCTCCTCCCAGACGACGAAGTCGTTCGGGAGAAGTGCCCAAGGCATGAGGGGGGCTTGCCCGTAGTAGCGCAGCACCAGGTAGCTGTAGAGAGAATTGACCTGCTCAGCGGATTGGTAATCGGTTTGCATGACCGTCATCCACCCAAGCAGCTTTGCGCGCATGTCATGCCCGTCTACGAAAAACGCGTCGCGGCTTTCGATGAGCGGCAATCCAAAGCGCCAGAACCATCCGGTGAATGCATAGACGGGCCTGTTGGGGTGGCTGACCTGCCGCCCGTCGGCGCGGAATTGCCCGACTACAGGCAACATGAAGTCTCCGGTCTGGGTCCACTCGACGCCGCGCAGTGTGACGCTCGTCTGGCCGTTGAATGCGTAGTTGAAGTAGCGCCGTACAGGTGCGGGCAAATCGGCATAGGTGTCGGGGCTGAGGTCTATCGTGACGGGGCCATCCGCCAGCACGCGGGTTTCGATGATGCGGGCATTCTGGGCATGCGCCCGGTAGAGGCCAATACCTGCGAAGAGTCCGATGCAAAGAACAAGGCCGACAAGGAATACAAGTGTCTTCAGTAACATGGTTTGGTTCCTTCACGGCCTATTCAAATACGATGCTGGTCAGTTGAGCATCGAAGAATGGATAGATCTTGCCTCCGGCCATCCTTGAGATGACAAACGCATGCGGGATCATGACGCCTCCGATGTCGCGATAGTCGCTCCGCGTCACATGTTCCCCTGATCCGTGGTAGGGGGTGCTCAGATCGCCATCTTCTTCGGCGACGATATGTGTGATCTCGCCCGTCTCTCCGAAGTGCACGATCATCGAGGACTGCAGGCCATTCGCTGCGACGATGGCACGGGCGGATTGAACGTCAATCGCCTCCCATGTCACCGGCCCACCAGGAAGGAGCCCGTGCGGAAAGAGCGCGCTTTCCAACAACCAGCGACGCAGCGAGATGACATTCAAATCAGGTGTTTCGCGTTCGTCCACCACCGTCATTGTGGACAGTATTTTCGCCTTCATCTCCATCTCGCCATTGGCAAAGAAGTCGTAGGCGCGCGCCCAGACGCCGGGTATGATGGGTGTTGTGGCTGAGAACATTAGCGCAGGTGTGTTTGTCGCAATCACTTGCTCGGATGTTGTGAAACTGAAGCTGTCAGTCTGTGGGCGACGGAACTGACCCTCTGATGTCAAGCGCACCAGTCGCGTTTCTGGAATGCCGTCAGGGAAGACGAAGCCGAAATAGCGTTGCACCGGTTCAGGCAGGTTCGAGATGGCTGTCTGACTGGCCACTGGAGCCAGTGCGCTGCGTGCAATTTCCTCCACCTGCTCCTGAAACTGTCGAATGTCACGCTCGGTCAGGTATGAGCCGATACCGATAGTTGCTGCGATGCCGATGAGAGCGACAAGCCCCCCTCCGCCGATCCATTTCAAGATGCTCATTTGCGACTCCTTTCCTCGAGAGGCAAGTCAACCGTAAACACATGTACGGCTGTTTACGCGAGCCGTAAACCTGTGTACGGTGCGAGTCAACAGAAATCTGGAGACCACGATGGGTGAGGATCAGACGACGCGACGGGCCGAAATCGAAGCCGCCGCATTAAAAGTGCTCGAGCGGGTCGGCTACAAGAAGGCCAGCATGTTGCAGATCGCGAGGGAAGCGAAAGCATCGAACGAGACACTGTATGCTTGGTACGGCAACAAGCAGTCCCTGTTTGAAAGCCTTATCGTGGCCAACGCCGGGGCGGTTGAGAAAGCACTGAAGAGCACGCTTACTGGCGGCAGCGACGATCTTTTCGAACTGGGAAAGCTGGTTCTCGGTTTTACAGCCACGGAAAAGGCGATCATCATCAACAGGGCGGCTGTTGCAGATGTGCAGGAAACGGGGCTCTTGGCCCGGGCAATCGAAACCCATGCACGCCAAGCGATGCTCCGTTGTATCAAGGCGCACCTGGCGGACCTGGAGGCGTCAGGGACGTATATATTTGATCAAGGCGTTGAAGCGGCGACCGAAGTGTATGTCAGTCTTCTGCTCGGTGAGTTGCAAATGCAGCAATCTCTTGGCTCGGTCCCGGCATTGTCTCAAGACGAGATTGAAACACGATCGCGGCGAGCCGTCAGTCTTTTTGGCAAGCTCCACGAGAAATCAGCGACGCATTAGTCGTCTGACCAACTCTGAGTTGCGTACGCAAAGCCGGCATTCATGCGGCATGCAGCATCGGTCGATATGGGTTTGAAGCGGCTATGCGCTGCAACCTCGAAGAATGTCTGCGCTTGACCCCGAGCCGCCTTTGGCGCTTCGCCGCATCAATGACTGTATCGCGGGACTCATCGGACCTTCGAGAACTAACGGACTGGATGCCTCGTCTGACGTTACCTGCTCCCCCGAAATGTCCGGCATATAGGTTTTCCATCTAACGGCCGCCGAGGATTACGCGCAGCCCGAGTCCTGCGAATATGACGGCAATGCTATCCTGAAAGGCGATCATGATGCGCGGCCGAGTCCGGATCGTTCCGGCGAGGCGCGCGGCGACCATGCCGTAGGCGAGGAAGACGACGAAGGTCTGCGCGACCAGCACAAGCCCCATCAGGCCTATAGTCATCGCCGGAGTCGGGTCGTCCGTTGCAAGGAACTGCGGCAGGAACGACACGAAGAACAGGGTCAGCTTCGGGTTCAGTAGGTTGATCATCGCGCCCTTCACCACCATTCCCGCCCCGGATGCGCGCATCGGGCCAATGTCGATACTGTCGTTCCGATGGCGCCAGGCCTGGACCGCCAGCCAGATCAGGTAGCCGCCGCCTAGGATGCGCAGGGCGTCGTAGACCAGAGGATAGGCGATCAGCAGCGCCGACAACCCGATCCCGGCAGCCAGCAGGTGCGGGATCACCCCTACCGCGCCCGCGACAGCACCCCAGATTGCACCGCGCATGCCCTGCGCCATGGCGCAGGACAGTGTGAAGATAACGCCGGTGCCCGGTATGATCGCCAGGATCAGCGAGACGACGAAGAACTCCATCGACATCGTCTTACCCCCGGCCTGGGTTGGTCGCGCTGTCGGCTTCACGCCGGGGCCGCGGGCCGAGAAAGATCACCACCAACGCCGCCTGACCCGACAGGACGGCGGGCCATGTCGTGGGTTTCTCAGGTTGGACCATGGCAGGCTCCTGTAGCGTAATTACATGTACGGTTGCGTATATCCGTAACCATGAATACGGTAGTTGTCAACCGATTCCATGAGGGTACAGATGCGCGACGAAACCAGGGCGATCCGGCAGGACCAGATCGAACAGGCCGCCTATGCGGTTCTGGAGGAGAAGGGGTATGCGGGCACGTCGATGTTGGCCATTGCCCGCAGGGCGCGCGCGTCGAACGAAACGCTGTACAACTGGTACGGCGACAAGACGGGCTTGTTCCGCGCCTTGGTCCAGCGCAACGCTGCCGAGGTGAAGGCGTTGCTGGACGACCAGATCGCAGGACATGAGAATGCACTGACGGCCTTGGGGCGGGTTGGACCCGTCTTGCTGGGCCTAGTGACCAGCGACCGGGCGGTCGCGCTGAATCGGGCGGCTGCCGCTGATCCCACCGGCGATCTGGGCCGCACCATCGCGGCGGAGGGGCGCAGCACGGTCGCGCCCCTGATCGCGCAGGTTCTGCGCGTGGGCCGGGAATGCGGCGTGTTCGTCTTCGACGATCTGGAAGCGGCCTGCGAAGTCTATCTGGGCCTGCTGATCGGCGACATGCAAATCCGGCGCGTGGTGGGGCGGATGCCGCAACCGGACGCGCCCGATCTTGCGGTAAGGTCTGCACGCGCCCTGGACCTGTTCACCCACCTCTACGCGCCGACGACCGGTGTCAGGCGGGCCGATTGAACCCAAACACGGAGCGCCATGCGATGACCGATATCCGACCACCAGAAGCTTGCCGCACAATGGCCCAACTGCGCGACCAGATCGACAGGATCGATCGAGATCTGCTCGATCTGCTGTCGCAGCGGGCGACCTATATCGACCGCGCCATCGTCCTGAAACAAAAGGAAGGGCTGCCGGCGCGGACCACAAGCCGCGTGGCCGAGGTCATCGCGAAGGTCCGCGATGGCGCCGAGTCGCGCGGTCTCGATCCCGATCTGATCGAACGGCTGTGGACCGAACTGATCGATTGGGCCATCCTGCACGAGGCGCCGTTTCTCGATCCGACATCAGAAAAGTAGACGAGCCGTGGCGCGGAACGGACGCGCGGGGCAGGGGGGAGCGGTCACCATGAAATCGGTGTTTCTGTCTCGGATCTTCTGGCGGCTGTCGCCGTCGAAGGCGATGGACATCCTGCGGTCGACCGCGATTGTCCTCTAAGTCTTGTGAAGTTGGAACTCTGGAACTTGGAATTCCGTGTTGG
>CAZTKF010000134.1:0-5139 GCA_964614205.1 uncultured Loktanella sp.
TCATCATCGTCATCGTCGTCATCATCATCGTCTGACGATGACCAGCCATCACTGGACCCAGATGATGAACTCCCCGGGTTGAAGAGGGTCGGCCCATCATCATCGTCGTCGTCATCATCAAGATCGCGCCAGTAGTCGCGCAGGATGACGCCTGTTTGCGGGTTGAAAACCAACTCGCGTCGTAGACCATCGCGCAGTGCAATCACCCGTATCCGCCCCAGCCACGTGCGCTGTAGGGAAATTTCAGAAAATCCCTGTCCTCGCAGTTGTGATACAATCTGGTCCTGCACAGATTGTGCAGCAGCCAGTTGCGGCGTGCTGGCCAGCGCTAGACAAACGACAACTTTCTTTAGCATCGGATAACTCCCTTGCACACTACTAATACAGTCAGATCACGCAGCATCATAAACCCCACAACAGATGGCGCGCATCGGTCCTTTGCCTTCCGATGCATGCTGTAACTTACCAGCAAATACAGCAAAACATATCCACCATCAGTTTAGGTGACGCGAATTCACTTATCAGAAACCTGTCTAAACGAAAGTTTAGACAGGTTAGGCTCAAGTGTTCATGTCAAAGCCAAGGTGCTTGGCCACCGTAAATATGTCTTTGTCGCCGCGCCCACACATATTCATGACCAGCAGGTGGTCTTTGGGCAAATCGGGTGCGATTTTCATCACATGGGCCAAGGCGTGCGATGGCTCCAAAGCGGGAATGATCCCTTCCATCGCGCAGCTAAGCTGAAACGCTTCGAGTGCCTCAACATCGGTAATAGACACGTACTGAGCGCGTCCGATGTCATGCAGCCATGCATGTTCCGGTCCGATGCCGGGATAGTCGAGACCCGCAGAGATACTGAAACCTTCCAGAATCTGGCCATCGTCATCCTGCAACAGATAAGTGCGGTTGCCATGCAATACTCCGGGGCGCCCCCCAGTGAGCGAGGCGCAGTGCTCCATCTTGGCGTTCACGCCTTTGCCGCCTGCCTCCACCCCGATGATGTTGACGCTTTTGTCGTCAAGGAATGGGTAAAACAGTCCCATCGCATTCGACCCGCCCCCGATTGCGGCAATGACAGTATCCGGCAGGCGACCTTCGGCCGCTGCCATCTGTTCCTTGGTTTCCTTGCCAATGATGGCCTGAAAATCGCGGACCATCGCAGGATAGGGGTGCGGGCCAGCAACCGTGCCGATGCAATAGAAAGTGTCACGTACATTCGTCACCCAGTCGCGCAACGCGTCATTCATGGCGTCCTTCAGCGTGCCGCGACCTGAAGTGACCGGAACAACCTCGGCCCCGAGCAGACGCATGCGGAACACGTTGGGGGCCTGCCGTTCGACATCATGTGCCCCCATATAGACCACGCATTTCAGACCGAATTTCGCACAGACGGTCGCCGTGGCCACACCATGTTGGCCGGCACCGGTCTCGGCGATGATGCGTGATTTGCCCATACGGCGCGCAAGAATGATCTGCCCGAGCACGTTGTTGATCTTATGCGCACCTGTGTGGTTGAGCTCATCACGCTTAAGGTAGATCTTGGCACCACCCAGATGCGCGGTCAGGCGCTCGGCGTGATAAAGCGGGCTGGGCCGACCGACGTAGTGCGTCCAAAGGTCATGCATCTCTGCCCAGAATGTTTCGTCTGTTTTCGCGTGCTCGTACTGCTCTTCCAACTCCAGTATCAGCGGCATCAGAGTCTCGGACACAAAGCGCCCGCCAAAGTCACCAAATCGACCCTTTTCGTCGGGACCGGTCATGAAGCTGTTAAAGAGATCGTTGGCCATGAGACACCTACTATTTTCGCGCCTGTCAGACCTAGCGATTCCTGTCTTGATCGTAAAGCGCCGAAGCGGTTGCCAAGGCTTTTCGAGGAACCCGGCCCGATTCCTATGAAGAAATTGACCGCGTTGGTCAGCCGAATATGCTCCGCAATGCAGAAGATGAAATACTCTCCAACATCCTTCAACGCGCGGTATTCGCGGCTGTGCAGTTCAGCGTCAAAGGCCTGACGCCCGATCAGTCTTTCCGCATCGCACGACTTGCGGCGAACGACACCACCGTCCCGCGCCGCCGGAAGCCAGCAAATCTGTCGCGTCTATGTTCGGGAGAGGGGTGTCTGGCATTTCCGGTCATCGTCAGACCGTCCCCGTCTAAAGTGAACGAGAGGCTAATCCGCCCGTGCTGCAGCACAAAATGCCGCGATCAATGCGGCATCTTTTATGCCCGGCGCCGATTCGACACCGGAAGATACATCAACTTGCGTGGCCCCAGTCAGTGCGATCGCTTCCGCGACTGTTTCGGGTGTCAGCCCCCCTGCGAGCATCCACGGCACCGGCCAGCGCCGACCGGCGATCAAACGCCAATCAAACGAAAGCCCGTTACCCCCGGGAAGATCGGCATCTTTTGGCGGCTTGGCATCAACAAGCAACTGATCGGCGACCTGCGCATAAGTATCAAGTGCCGCCAAATCACTCTCATCCGCGACACCCACCGCCTTCATGACAGGCAGTCCATATCGCGCCCGAATTTCGGCGACGCGCGATGGTGTTTCGTGGCCATGCAGTTGTAGGACATCCAGCGGAACTTGCGCCGTGATCTGATCAAGCATGGCATCGTCCGCATCTACCACCAGAGCAACTTTTGCCACCCCGGGGGGAACCGCCTGCGCAAGCGTTGCGGCCTCTTCAATGCCGACATTGCGGGGTGATTTGGGGAAAAACACCAACCCGACATAGGTTGCCTTTGCGTCGATAGCCGCTTGGAGCGACACTGCATCACGCAGCCCGCAGATCTTCACACGCGTGCTTGCTGGCATCAGCCGGACTTTTCAAGAAGCGCCAGAACGTCATCATCGCTTTTGGCACCGACGGCCGCACCGCGGAGTTGGTCCACCTCGCGCCGCAGGCTTTCCACTTCGCGGGCCTTGCCCCGCGCCTCGGCGCGCATACGGTGTTCGCGCACCCATTCCCAAAGAAAGCCGATCATCAGGCCTGCACCGACACTGATAAAGATCACCACAAACAAAGGTAACTGCACGTCAGGGGACAGGTTGAGCAGATCACCAAGCGCCTCTGGCATGGCGCGTACGGTCACCACATCCCGATTGGCGAGGCCGATCAGGATCAGGCAGAGGCCGACAATGGCCCAAAAAGAATAGCGAATGGTTTTCATAGCTTCACCATACTGCAGTTCAAAGTCACGGTGAACCGCTTTTCGCCAGCATCGGTCAGGACATTCAATGTCCGTCTAGTTACCGTTCAGACGATCACGCAAGAGCTTGCCCGTCTTGAAGAAAGGGACGTGCTTTTCATCAACTTCAACAGCTTCGCCGGTGCGCGGGTTGCGGCCAATCCGCTGATCCCGCTTCTTGACAGAGAAGGCGCCAAAGCCACGCAACTCGACCCGATCCCCGCGCGCCATCGCTTCAATGATCTCTTCAAAGATGGTGTTCACGATCTTTTCAACATCGCGTTGATAAAGATGAGGGTTCTCGTCGGCGAGTTTCTGGATCAGTTCGGAACGGATCATAATTTGGCCTCCCAACCAGTAAGCGAACACATACGAGCAGGTTTGTGCCCGCTTTTCAAAAGACTATAGGTACTTTGGGTCAACGAAGAAATAGTGGGATGCTGTTCTTTTTGCCCTAAAAGCGGCATCCGGGCGCACTAAATGAGATCAACGCACCCGTTTGGACAGGCAAAGACGTCTCGGTGCCACCACTGATGATTTGCACGACGGTGCCGATTCGCCTTCCTTTTCCGCCCCCAAAGTAGCCCCGTACCAGGACCACCAAACATTCTGTGGAATGTCCTGCCAGCGTTGAGTGATTCGCGAATCGCGGTGGCGTTCGCCGACCGATACCCGCGAACAGACGCGTGATATCTTGCACCAATCATCCCAATTCGGGCCTATTGTTGATGATTTGACCCCAGTTGCTAGGTCATTGGGGCAGGTTTGCGGCGCAAAATCCATGCTTAAGGGGGGTCTGACAGGCAGAAGGCGGAATCAGGGCTGCTTATTTCTTGTGCCGTTTGAGGGCCGCATGCTATCGTTAAGAGGAGTTTAAGACCGTAGTTTGTAAGTGAAAGTTGGTTAAAGATGAACCGGATCAAGTCTCTTGTCGTTGTGGCGTGTACGCTCGCCTTCACATCCGGCGCCAATGCAGCAACCATCGTGAATGGCAGTTTTGAAGACCTGGGTTCAGGCACATTCAACAGTTGGGGCTGGAACCACTTTGACAGCGTGCCTGGTTGGACAGGCGTCCCCAACATCGAAATCCAGTCCGATCGCACTTTGGGGTCGATCGATGCGCAGCATGGCAACTATTATGCCGAACTTGATACCAATCAGGACGCCGGCATTTACCAGAATGTTGCGCTTGACGCCGGAAGCTATAGCCTGAGCTTCTGGTACAGCCCGCGGGTCAGCGCCGAATATACCTCGACGAATGATATGAGCTACTCCATTCAGGGTGCGGCCGAAACATATATCGATGCCGTTATCCATGGTGCGCCCAACCCGTTGTTCCCGCATGGCGTTTGGACGAATGTCGTTTCCAACTTCACCATTAATACCGCTGAGACCGTGTCGCTCTCGTTTGCGGCGCTTGGTGGATCTTACTATGCCGGATGCGGCAACTGCGGTGCACTGATCGACAATGTCTCGATTGCTCCGGTGCCGCTGCCTGCGGGCCTGTTGCTGATGCTGACCGCACTTGGTGGTCTTGCATTCATGCGGCGCAAGGCCATCGCCTGAACCATTTGTAAAAATAAGCGCGGGATAGAGACCGGGGGTGGCATTCGCCGCCCCTTTTTTCATGGCGACTGCGGTTACCCCTGCCCGCCCTCCCTGACATCAAAGATGGGCGCTTCCACGAACCGCGCTGCTCTTGGGCAGACGGCTGCAGACCAAAGCAACGAATGAAAAACCCCGCCGCAGTGAACTGCAGCGGGGCCTTAGGACAGTTTGCCGGTCAGGTGACTTAGTCGTCACCCTTCAGAGCCGCACCAAGGATATCCCCCAAGGATGCGCCGGAATCAGAAGAACCATACTGCTCAACCGCTTCCTTCTCTTCCGCAATCTCGCGTGCCTTGATCGACAGACCCAGCTTGCGGGTCTTGCTGTCGATGTTGGTCA
>CAZTKF010000135.1:0-5127 GCA_964614205.1 uncultured Loktanella sp.
TAAATCAGGATGAAATCTGGCAGGCCCGCTCTGGCAGCGTCTATCTGTCCACCACGCCGAACCCGGCCCCGGATGACGGTTTCCTGCTGGTGCAGGGGCAGGCCGTGCGCTTTTCCGCCGGGCGCAGCGTCCAGTATCGCAGCACCCCCGGTGCCGTGCAGAGCACAATCGCGCGTGAAGAAATCTGATGGCGTTTCTCGGCGGTCCCGATACGTTCTGGGTCGACGGGTTCGGCTCAGCCTGGCAGAAACCCGGGACAGCGCCCCCGCCACCCGGGCCAGCCATCACGCTTGCCGGCGGGGTCTCGGTTTCCTCTGAACGGCTGCACGCCGGCCAGAGCGTCGGAGATATCCCGGGCATTGCCCAGCTGCGCAGCCCGGCCAGCTACACATCGACCCAGGGCAGTATCACCACCGTGCAGATCCGGGTGAACGGCCAGGCCAGCCCGGACAGCCTCGGTTTTGCCGAAGGCGACGAGGTGCAGCTCATGGTGCAGGACAGCGCCGGGAACACGCGCGCCTGGCCGATCTGCGCCGCGGTTGAATACTCCGTGCGCATCACCAACGGGCCCGGCAACACGCTGGAAATCGATCGCAACGAGATCGTGACCAGCGGCATCTACGACATCGATCTGAACGTGGCCAATCCGCCCCTGAACGCAACGGTGCCGCTCGATATCGCCGATCTGGTCGCAGGGCCCGTGATGCTGGGGGTTCCGGCGCCCACCGGGGACAGCGCGCAGGGCGCTGTGCTCAGCGTGGCGGATGGCATTGCGGCCACTGAAACCCCAGGTGGCATTACCGCCCGGGTGTATCAGTGGCGGCGGTTCCTGACCGGAACGCAGACACTGGCAGATGCCCAGATCATCAGCGGGGCAACTGCCGCCACCCATACCGTCGGACCCGCAGACGCCGGTCATACGATCGTGGCGGAACAGACCGCGGTGGACGCCAGCGGCATGGGTACCTCCGCCATGAGCTCCACCGGCATCGAGGTGCCGGGCGCGCTTGGTCCCGTGACGGTCACCTTCACGGCGGCGGAAGGCACGGCGCTGCAGAGCTATGTTCCGGAAGATGGCGAGGTCTTTGCACAGGCGATCTATTCCCCTGATCCCGCGCCGATGCGCATCCAGGGCAATGCGGCATGGCCCACCGCCAGCGGCGCCTCCAGCGCCCATGTGCAGACCGGGCGCGCGCCTGCGCCCAATGCCCGTCTCACGGCCCGGGTCCGGATGTCCGGCGCGCCCAACAGCACGCATTCGCAGGGCATCACCCTCTGGGACAGCGGCAGCGGCGTCAGGTATACCTTCCGCTTCAATGGCAACAATCGCCGCTGGCAGCTGTACCGGTTCGGAGGCGCCGGAACCCTGCTGATCTTTGCCGGTGAGCCTTCGGGGTCGGGCAGCGTGGACGGCACGTTCACCGATGGCGTGGTCCGCGAGATCGTTCTGGAGACCAACAGCGGCACCCTGAACGCCTGGATCGACGGCACGCTTGTCGGCACCCGAGATATCTCCGGCGACGGCTTCGTGGCCGCTCAGCCCGGCCTGCAGTCCTATGGCGCGACATCAAGCGGCGCTGCAATTGACAGCTATATATACGAGGTACTTTGATGCCAGTCTCCACACTCTCGGGCATCGTGTCCGGGGCAAGCGTTTCCGTCACCCTGCTGGGATCGACCTCCAGCGTTCTGGCCTGGGCGGAAACCGGGCAACACCCCTCTCTGCGGAACGCCCTGGGGTTTACCGACTATCTGGACGGCTGGGGCAGAGGGGATCACTACTTTCATGAAACCGATGCGGAGGGGGCCAGCATCATCGGCCCCGCGGAAGAGCACCGGTCGATCTATGTCACCGAAAACCCGGCCACCAACTGGAGCGCTGCGGATATCGCCGCCGCGGAGGGGATTCCGGAAACCGCGGTCACCGGTGCCTGGCTGGAGGGGCAGACGAAATACGGCTCCCAGGCCTTTCCGCTCGACCGCTCCCGGGCGATCACCCTTCTGGCCCGGATCGCGCCGCGGCCCTCTGCCGGATCGATCCACGTTCTGCTGGAACGGGGCTATGACTACGGCGGGACCGGCTGGTTCCGGCGCGGCGCCAGCGGCCATTCCCCGCTGCACCCCTTCGTGGTGCGGGACTGGGGCACGGGGACAAAACCGGTGGTGGGCGATCAATCGGCCTTTCAGGATCCCGTGCGCAACATGGTGCTGATGAACCTTGCCACCAGCGCCGGGGGCAACAAGTTCTACGGGCTGACCAACCTGCTGATGGAGGGGGTGGTTTTCGACCAGCACGAGGTCGAGGCGCAGGGCAATACCTCGCCGACCTTCTACCGCTGCGGGCTGCTGAACGCGATCCGGTCGCAACCGGCGCAGGGCTCCGCCACATGGTCGGACGAGAACGCCAACCGCTCCAGCGGCATCTTCGCCGATGAGACCACCGGCCTGCTGATGCTGGAAAACTACGGCTATCACTGCGGCTGGGTGGATGGCTACGACACCGTCAGCCACCGCTGGGAAAACGGCACCTACGGCCAGCCGCCGAACCTCTACAGCCATAATTTCTACCTGCAGGGCACCAACAAGGACACCACCTTTGCCGATAACGTCTCGCTGGAACCGGCCAGTTCGCACGTGCAGTTCCGCTCCGGCGGGTATTACTGGGGCAACGTGCTGGTGAACGGCAATATCGCGGGCAATATGTCCGGCGGCGATGCGGTATCGGGCGCAGTGATCGGCGAGGGGAATTATACCTTTGCCGCCGACAGCCTGGCCATGTCGGCCGCTTTCCTGATCGCGGGCTCCGGTGCGGCGGGCCCCTATACCTCGGGGGCCGCCAACTGGGGCTGGGACGCCGGGGGCACGGGCCGCATCGGCACCTTCGAGGACATGATCCTGGCCCACGACCAGGATCCCAACAACCCGGCCGAGATCGCCTTCAAGAACACCTTTGCCCCGATCGGCGAGACCATCCGCCTCTTCGGCAATGAGTACCGCGACACCTCGATCGTCTACAACTGGGCCACGGATGAAGACCCCGCCAATGCCAACCGCAACGTCGACGGGTTGGACCCGGCGGTGCTGAACGAGACCACCGTGCAGAGATATGCCGAAACCGTTCTGGGGCTGAGCAATCCGACGATCCGGGGGTTCTCGGAACATGTGATCGCCCATCCTGCCCCCTGGGAGGTCGGGCGCGCGTTCCTCAACTGGACCCGCACCCGCTTTGGCCTCGCGCCGGTGGACAGCAGCCGCACCGCCAACCAGACCGTGGTCTTCACCCCCTGGCCCCATGCCGAAGGCTTTCGCTGGGACAACCGCCGCAACTGGTCCACCGGCTATTTTCCAATCGACGGGGACACGGTGGAGCTGGCCTCGCATGACGTACGCTCGCCGGTCCACACGCTGCGGCTCGCGGCGCTGAACTTCGGCACCGGCAATACGCTGCACATCAGCGGCGGCTGCATCCGCGCCGATACGGTCTCGGCCACGGGCAGCGGGGCAACGGTCGAGATCACCCGGGCCGGCCAGTTCCGGATCGGTGGTCATGCGGCGGCCCCCGGGCTGCAGATTTCCGTCACCGACGGACGGTTTTTCAACATGGGCCATGTCACGGCGGGGATCAGCGCCAGCGCGGCGGGGTTTGCCGAACTGGTGCTGGCCACCGGGGCCGGGGCCTTCACCCTCGCGGCGGGCGAGACGCTGACCCTGACGGGCGGGGCCTGCCGCTGCGGGTTCGACGGCACGGATGGGGGCGCGGCCAGCCTCACCTTGTTGGGCACGCTCTCCATGACTGCCGCCGCCGGCGCCTTGCCGCAGATCCGCGAATTCCGCTCCGGCATGTGGGGGGAAACCGCCACGAACCTGGCCAGCACCGTGACCTGCGGCGGCACCCTGAACGTGGATGTGACGGGCGTGGGGCCCGGCACCTACGACCTGATCCATGCCGATACGGTCTCGGGCAGCTTTGACACCGTGGCCATCACCGGCGGGGCGGGCACGCTGGCCTATACCGCCACCCGGGTCCGGCTGACCGTCACCTGACCCGTCTCATCCGCCTGCAGGATCCGGTGAATCTCGCCGGGCCCTGCTTTACGATAACGGTCTCATTCTGCATAAGCTTGCCTTGACCATTTCAAGGATGACTTTGCATGACCGCACGCCCGCGCCTCGCCTATCTGACGGGCGAATATCCGGCCATCTCCCATACGTTCATCCTGCGCGAAATCGAGGGGCTGCGCGCCCGCGGGGTCACGGTCGAGACCTGCTCCATCCGCCGGACCGACCCCAGCCATCACCGCGGCCCCGCCGAACAGGCCGCCGCCGCCAGCACCTTTTACGTGCTCGCCGCGGCGAAGAACCCGGTGCGCCTGCTGGCCGCGCAGCTCGGCGCGCTGAAAACCCCCGGGCGCTATCTTGACGCCCTGAAGCTCGCCTGGCGGACCCGGCCGCCGGGGCTGCGCAACCTGGCCTACCAGCTGTTCTACTTCCTTGAAGCCAGCGTGCTGGCGCAGCACCTGCAGGCGCAGAAGATCGACCATCTGCACAATCATTTCGGCAATTCCAGCTGCTCGGTCGCGATGCTGACCAGCCTGCTTTCGGGCATCCCGTTCAGCTACACGATGCATGGCCCCGCGATCTTTTTCGAACCCCGCCACTGGCGCATCGACGAAAAGATCGCGCGGGCGGACTTCGTGGCCTGCATCAGCCATTTCTGCCGGTCACAGGGGATGATCTTTGCCGATCCCGCCGATTGGCACAAACTCAGGATCGTGCATTGCGCAGTGCATCCGGAACAATACGCCCCGGCCCCGGACAAGACCCCGGGCAAACGGCTGCTCTTCGTGGGCCGACTGGCTGCGGTCAAGGGTGTGCTGGTGCTGCTGGAAGCCTTTGCGCAGGTGCTGAAAACCCATCCGGACGCGCATCTGACCCTTGTGGGCGACGGGGTGGAACGCGCCCGGATCGAAGCCGAGGCCGCCCGGCTGGGCGTGGCCGGGCAGATCCGCTTTGCAGGGTACCTGTCGCAGGATGAGGTGGCGCGGGAACTGGCCCAGGCCGATGTCTTTGTGCTGCCCTCCTTTGCCGAAGGCGTGCCGGTGGTGCTGATGGAGGCGATGGCCAGCC
>CAZTKF010000136.1:0-4975 GCA_964614205.1 uncultured Loktanella sp.
ATCCCTTTGCGTACAAGAACCATCTGCCAGACAAATAATGGCGGAGAGACAGGGAGTATACGGATTACACGTAAACGCCAATAAAATAAGGGTTTTGTGAGGGGCGTATACTCCTAAATAAGTGTCCCGTATACTCCATATGGGCGGCAAAAAGGCGACAACCGTGAGGATGCCGCCAGCATTTGCTTAAAGTGTACTTCGGGCTTAACCGCCAAACACCATAAGAACCAGCCCGGCTAGGACGATGTACACAGTTATGAATATCACCTGTTTAAAGGGTGCCACGTAGAGGTTCGTCTTACCCACTATGATCCCGCCAATGAGGGCAGTGGGGTACAGCAGGATGAATGCGGTGATCAATAGGAAGAGCATTGAGTTAGGCCTTTGTTGCTAGGAGAACTACGAGTGGGTTTACACGCCTTAAAGATGTGACTTCGCGTGGGTGCAATCGTTGACGTAACGGCAATATGAGATGCTACGCTCAGCGCTCTCTTTTCTTCTAGGGTTGTTTGATGTCCTATCGTTCGGTGCTGGAACCTAGCCTACCCATTTCAATTCTTAGTTGAAGTTTTATTGCATTGTGGTTTCAGTGGCTGTGATCGAAAATTCAGGAAATATATGAAATGGCTTTGAAGTTTTTTGCAGTATTGTCGGGCGTTGCTGGAACGGGAATGTGGCTCTTGGCTTTTTGGGCCTTGGATGATGCCGTCACCAACGGAACTACCGCCCCAGCTTTTACTCAAGGCTTAACGTACGGTTTCTATCTTTGGATAACCGCCGTAGTGCTGTCCGCTTTTGCGGATGTGGTCAATTACCTCAAGACCATCGCAGAGAACTCAGCGGCTTGGGCGGAAGATCATTTGGAAGAAGATGATTGAGGCCCGGATATAACATGGAAGAAAAGATCAGAATGCAGCGCATACGGATGCTGAGTGCTTTGGGTGACTTCCAACTGGCGCTTAGCGCAGCCGACTTCATTCAAGAGGCTGACGAAAATGAGAAGTACAACCACGTCGCGTTGCGGCGCTTTAGGTGTTACGAGCATACAGCAATCGTTGCTTATGCGCGGCCTTTCTCACAGTCGAAAGGGAAAACTCCGAAGCTCAGTTTAAAGATGTGTGGTGTGACTTTGACGCCGAAAGAGCAAGCATTGCATGACCGTGTCATTGACCTGCGAAATAAATTGGTGGCGCATTCTGACACTGAGATGATGAATTTCGCAGCGCAGGCCGGAGAAGTGATGAGACACAAAGGTCAGCCCTTTTTCGCCCTATTAGTCCAACATGACGAGGGCCTGCAGTTTTACAAGAGGATGGACCAAATCGACCTGATCGACTTGATCCGAAAGGTGAGCTTCAAGCTTTATGAAAGGATGAGCGATCTGGTCCAAGAAGACCCAAAGGCGTTTGATATCAAGGTCCATTTTTCCGACCAATCGATGTGATCTGCCATTCGCTGCGGGTTGAACCAAGGTCTGCTATCGCTACAAACCGGTAGCATTATTGATGCCCGAATGTGACAGGACGCCACACATCAAATGCGGCGTCTCTGGTTTGCAGGGTGGGGGTGGCGTCGTTCAGGTTTCGAGGCTCTTCAAGTCCGCTTTCATCAGCTTGATAATATAACTCCGACCGACCTCAACGGGCACCAGTCGCGCCTCTGAGGGACACCACGTCCCCTCGTTGGCCTTAGAGTTCTGTTGTCAGGGAATGTTGACGACGCCTAGCGTCCCTTAAGTCGCTCGTGCCAGTGGACTTCTTCAGTTGCTTGCGTCCGTTGAAGTGACCTCGGAGTTCCTGCGGGATCGTCAGAAGCACATAGTATTTGTATTTGCCCTTGTTCAGCGCCAGTGTAGTAGCCGGGTAATCGGTCATCGTATACTCCCAAAGTACCCTCCAAAGGATGCTCTACGCCTATAGAATCAATGAAAAAAGGGCAATGGGATGTTATGGCGGAGAGACAGGGATTCGAACCCTGGGTAGGCTTGCACCCACAACGGTTTTCGAGACCGCCCCGTTCGACCACTCCGGCACCTCTCCGCGGGGGTCGTGCGGCGTGTTACTGTGCGCCGCTGTTCAGTGCAAGCCAATTCAACCCGCACTGA
Source organism: uncultured Loktanella sp. (assembly GCA_964614205.1). Taxonomy (GTDB): domain Bacteria; phylum Pseudomonadota; class Alphaproteobacteria; order Rhodobacterales; family Rhodobacteraceae; genus Yoonia. The sequence goes on from CAZTKF010000136.1 coordinate 2,105, forward strand.
CAATTGCGTGGGCACCCTTGGCAAAGGCGGGGTCGGGCGCCTATCACTGACGGGACGCATCCATCAAGAGGCCCGTTATGTTCCGCTTTGTGACACCGTTTGTTATCGCAGTCTCGCTGCCCACCGCGCCGCTTTGGGCGCAAGCGGCGGACGCGGCAAAGGTCGATGCCCTGCTTGATGCGCTCGGCATGCCCGAGATGATCGCGATCATGCGCGAAGAAGGGCTGGCTTACGGACAGACACTGGCGGCGGAAATGCTGCCCGGTGGCGCATCGCAGGAATGGCGCATGGCCGTGTCCACAATCTACGACACCGAAATGATGTATGAAGAGGTACGTGGCGCCTTTGGCGAAGCCGTTGCAGGCGATGATATCGATGCGATGCTGGCGTTCTTCACATCCCAGCCGGGCGAAAAGATTGTCGGGCTGGAGGTCAGCGCCCGCCGTGCCTTGCTGGACGAGGCGGTCGAAGAAGCCAGCAAGGAAGAGGCGGCCATTGCGATGATGGATGACACGCCACGTTTTCAGCTGGTGCAGGAATTTGTCGAAGTGAATGACCTGATCGAGGCGAATGTGGTGGGGGCGCTGAATTCAAGCTATGCTTTCTATATCGGCCTGATCGACGGTGGCGCGATGCCTGCCGGTGTCACAGCCGAGACAGCGCTGCAAGAGGTTTGGGCACAGGAAGCCAGCGTGCGCAGCGACACAGCCGAATGGGTCTATTCCTTCCTGATGATGGCCTACCAGCCTCTGACCGATGCAGAGCTGGAAACCTATATTTCCTTTTCTAGGACCGAGGCCGGACAGGATATGACCGATGCGCTGTTCTTCGCCTTCGACGGGATGTTCGATGATATTTCGCGCGGACTCGGGCTTGCGTCATCGCGGTTCATGATCAGTCAGGAACTTTGATCGCAGCCCTTGGATTCGCCAAAGGGCAGCGTATGCTGATACGACAAGCAACCATAAAGGACGAGTGATCTTGCCTGCCTTCAAATACGCCGTTTTCGCACTTGGCCTGCTGGCTGCCTGCGGGCAAACTGCGTCGGTCGCGCCCTTGCCCGATCTGCCCGCTGACGACCCGCGGCAAGCGCAGCTCTTAGAGGCAGAATGTGCGATCTATTTCGCGGCAGTGGCCAAGATGGAGGCAGACGGCCGTCGCTTTGGCGGCAATCCGACACGCGGGTGCCCGCCGGAGGCGGCAGCGATCCCGACAGACATCAATGCGATGGTCAGCGTGCCTCCGGTGACGCCCGGTTATCCGCAGTTGCTTTACGATCATATGATCGCGCGCGGAATTCCCGCGGATCTCGCGGAAGATATAGCCAAGTCCAAAGCATTCTGGGATCTGGTCGCCAAGCGTGACAGTCTGCTGGCAGGGTTCTAGCCACCATAAAGCATCAACGCGGTGACAAGGGCACCGGGCGTTGTCTGATACAGCCCAAGGTCCGATTGCAGTTGGATCACGCGGGCAGGGCGGTCGCGGTCGGGAATGCCTGCTGCGTCCATAGCCTTTGTCAGCACCGGACCGCCGCCTGCGCGGATATCGGCCTTGATCGCCTCGTAATTGGACTTCACGATCAGTTCCACCGCGCCCCGTCGCTTTTGGTAATCTGCGCTGCCGACAAGCGGCGCAAAGCCACTGCCCGGTCCGACAAGGGGATTGCCGAGCTGATTGGCCTCTTGTGCGCAGGCCGCGGTAAGAATAAGGGCAATCAGTGACCAGCGCATGGACGTTAAACCTTGTTTTAGGTGTTGACTTACAGGGGCATTGGTCAGATACAGCGCCATCTCTGCAAGGGTCTTGCGGGGTGATATGCGAAAACTCGCCCACGGGCGCGCTGTCCACAGGTACCAAACACCGGATGAAACCGGGGCCTCAGAGACGCGAAAGACAAAGGAAATACATATGTTTGCGGTTCTGAAAACCGGCGGCAAGCAGTACAAAGTGGCCTCTGGCGACGTACTTCGTGTCGAAAAGCTTGCAGCGAAAGCAGGCGACAAAGTCCAATTCAACGAGATTCTGATGGTCGGCTCCACAGTGGGCACACCCACAGTCGAGGGCGCAGGCGTTCAGGCTGAGGTGATTGACCAGATCAAAGGCGAAAAGACGATCAACTTCGTCAAGCGCCGCCGTAAGCACGGCAGCCAGCGCACCAAAGGCCACCGTCAGCAACTGACACTTGTCCGCATCGCCGATATCCTTGAAAAAGGGGCCGACAAGTCTGGTGTGATGGCCGCTGTATCCGGCGCAGGTATCACGCATGTGACCGGTGCAAAGGGCGCGCCGACCTCCAAGAAAGCGGCTGCGGCGGCCGAGCGTGCATCCACACCGAAGGCCGAAAAGCCCAAGGCTGCACCCAAGGCAAAAGCAGAGCCCAAAGCGGAAGCTGGTGCGGATGACCTGAAAAAACTGTCCGGCGTTGGCCCGGCACTGGAAAAGAAGCTGCTCGAAGCTGGCGTGACAACATTTGCCCAGATCGCGGCATGGACGGAAGCCGATGTGGCTGCTATGGACGAGAAACTGTCGTTCAAAGGCCGGATCGAACGTGAAGGCTGGATCGCGCAAGCGGCCGAGCTGGCAAAAGGCTAAGGAGAGACCAAATGGCACATAAAAAAGCAGGCGGTTCATCCCGTAACGGACGCGACTCAGCGGGTCGTCGTCTTGGCGTCAAGAAATTCGGTGGCGAAGAAGTGGTCGCCGGGAATATCATCATGCGTCAGCGTGGCACAAAGATGTGGCCGGGCATGGGCGTTGGCATGGGTAAGGATCACACGATCTTTGCAACTGTCGATGGCGCAGTGAAATTCCACAAGGGCCTGAAAGGCCGCACCTTTATTTCGGTTCTCCCAGTGGCGGAGGCCGCTGAGT
>CAZTKF010000137.1:0-4916 GCA_964614205.1 uncultured Loktanella sp.
CCACCATCGCACGGGACAGGCCCACGGCCTCGAAATTCAGACCGCCACGATAGGACGACAAAACAGAGATACCCATCTTCGACATGATCTTGAGCAGGCCCGCGTCAATCGCCGCGCGATAGCGGTTCATTGCCTCGGACAAAGTGCCCTCGATCAGACCGCGTTGCAGCCGGTCTGCAATGGAATCCTGCGCCAGATAGGCGTTCACCGTGGTCGCACCGCAACCGATCAATACAGCGAAATAATGCGGGTCAATGCATTCAGCCGACCGCACGTTGATCGAACAGAATGTGCGCAACCCTTTGGCCGTCAGCCCCGAATGCACCGCAGATGTGGCCAGAATCATTGGCATCGCGACAAGATCTTCTGACTGGTTCTGATCTGTCAGCACGATATGGCCCGCGCCGGACCGCACCGCATCTTCCGCCTCGGCACGGATGCGCTGCAATCCCGTATTCAGTGCGCCGGGGCCCGGTTCGAACAGGCAGTCAATGACTGCAACGCTGTCGCCGAACTGGCGCACCATCTCGTCGAACTCGGCATTGCCAACGAACGGGCTGTCCAGCACAAGAATTTCTGTCTGCGAGCTATCCTCATCCAGCACGTTTTTCAGATTGCCAAAGCGTGTCTTGAGCGACATGACGCGGCTTTCGCGCAAACTGTCGATTGGTGGGTTCGTCACTTGTGAAAAGTTCTGGCGGAAGAAGTGCGACAGCGGGCGGTATGTTTTGGACAGAACCGCAGATGGCGTATCATCCCCCATAGACGCAATCATTTCCTTGCCATCCTCGGCCATCGGGGCCAGCACTTGTTCAAGTTCCTCGATACTGTAGCCTGCCGCAACCTGCCGCTTGCGCAATTCGGCACCCTCGAAAAGGGCCTTCTCGGGCACATCGCTCATGATGTCGTTCAGATCGACAACTTTCTCGACCCACTCACCAAAGGGTTGCGCCGCAGCCAGCTTGTCTTTGAGTTCCTCATCATGGAACAGACGGCCCTCCTGCATATCAACGGCGATCATCTGCCCCGGACCCAATGCGCCTTTCTCGACAACGGTGGCCTCGTCCACGGCCACCATCCCGACTTCGGATCCCGCAACAAGCAGACCATCACCCGTCACGACATAGCGCAAAGGACGCAGACCGTTCCGGTCCAGACCGCCACAGACCCAACGTCCATCGGTCATCGCCAGTGCGGCAGGCCCGTCCCAAGGCTCCATCACGGCGTTGCAATAGCCATACATGTCCTGCCAGGCTTGGGGCATCTCGACTGCCTGCTGCGACCATGCCTCCGGCACCATCATCGTTTTGGCCATCGGTGCATTGCGGCCCGCACGGACCAGTACTTCGAATACCGAGTCCAGCGCAGCGGAATCCGACGCCCCCGCGGGGATGATCGGCTTGATATCCTCGGCCTTGTCGCCAAATGCGTTCGACGCCATGCGGATTTCATGGCTGCGCATCCAGTTCACGTTGCCCTTCAGCGTGTTGATCTCACCGTTATGTGCCAGCATGCGGAAAGGCTGGGCCAGCGACCACTGCGGGAAGGTGTTGGTGGAATAGCGTTGGTGATAGATCGCAAAGGCTGACTCGAACCGCGCATCCATCAGGTCGGGGTAGAATTCCGCGACCTGCTCGGCCAACATCATGCCCTTGTAGATCAGCGAACGGCACGACAGCGAACAGACATACATGCCCGCGATCCCTGCTGCGGTCGCGGCTTTCTCGATCCGGCGGCGGATGATGTAAAGTTCGCGTTCGAACTGTTCCTCATCAAGCCCCTTTTCATTGCGGATCAGGATCTGCTCAATCTCGGGGCGGGTCGCATTGGCCTTTTCGCCCAGCACCTCGGTGTTCACGGGCACATGGCGCCAGCCATAGATATAGTGCCCCATGCGCAGCACTTCGCTTTCCACAATCGTGCGGCAGCGTTCCTGCGCGGCGAAATCGGTGCGCGGCAGGAAGATCTGACCGACCGCGATCAGGTGGTCCTGATCCGGCTCGTGTCCGGTACGCTGGATCTGGTCATAGAAGAACGGCACGGGGATCTGCACGTGGATGCCCGCCCCATCACCTGTCTTGCCGTCGGCATCAACAGCGCCGCGGTGCCAGACCGCCTTGAGCGCATCAATGCCTTTTTCGACAACATCGCGTGACGGGGTGCCATCAATCGACACCACTAGCCCCACACCGCAAGAGGCGTGTTCGTCATCATGCTTGTAGAGGCCGTTCTCGGCCATCCACTGACGCTTGGCTTCTTCGGCCGCGACCCAAGTCTCGTCATATGTCGTCATTTGCGTTTCCTTTCTAGGCGGGGCCACCGCGCAGGGTGGACTTCAAATTCAATTCTCAAGAGATTGCGACACCGCATCCGTGTTTGGGACTGCTGCTCAGGAAGCCCGGCTCTCCGGGGAAAATAAATTCTACGGGACGGTTGCTTTTGTCGTATTGGCCGTCCGGCGTGGTCACTACACCGGTACCCGGCAAGAACATGCGCCACTCGCGGCTGATGAACTCACGGCCCTGCGAGGACCACACTTCATTTCCCTCTGCATCATAGGCCGTGATGTCATAGGTCGTTTCAGACAGTATCACGCCGTCAATCGTGATTTCGCGTCCGGTCAACGTGTCCTGCCCGACATAGCGGGTTGTACCGATCTCGTCTGACAGGGTGCGGAAATCATAATCATCTACGCCAAAGGCGATGAGATCTGAAATCGATGCAGGCTCTGCAGGGTTGCTCTCAAGGCGCTCATGATGGCCGCTCAGAACGTGAAAACTGCTGATCCACTGGGTTTCGGCATCAATCTCGCCGACATAAGTGACACCTTCTTCGTCAAGGCTCACTCGGCGCTGGTGACCGGTAGGATCGCCTTCGCAGGTAAAGTGATGATCCACCTGACAGCTTTCGCTTTGCACGGTCAGAAATGCTTCACAGCCCGCAGGCAGGCTGAAGGTGGCGGGTCTTTCCTGCGCCACTGCCGGACCGGCCAGAGATATCAGGGCAAGTGCAACCCTCATGGCTGATACCCGGACTCGATGACATTGCATCCGTACTTTGGACGGTCCGCAAAAAAGCCGGGCTCGCCGGGGTAGATGAACTCGACAGGTGACATGTCGCTGATCTGGGAAGGGTCGTCCTGCGGCCACATTTGGCCAAAGAAGAAAAGCCGGTGCTTTTCACTGACAAACTGCCGACCGCTGCTGGCCTCGATCTCGTTGCCGTTGCCATCAATGGTGCGTCCCTGAAATTCCGTGTTCAGAAGAATTTCACCATCTATTTCTGTCGTTTCACCAGTCAACAGGTCGTACCCGACGTTCCGCTCGGTGCCGTCATCGGTTTCGAGCGTGAAATCCCAAGTGTCGATCTGTGCATCAAACAGCTCGGTCAGCGACGCGGGGTCTTCGGCAGGGGTGATCAGGCGCTCGTTACCCGTCAGTTTGTAGGCTTCGAGCCACTGAAATTCGGCATCAACCTTTTGCACACTGAATACACCGCCCTGCGTGATCAGCGCGATCCACTGTTCACCGGGGGCGTCGGCCGCGCACTGCCAGACATTTGTCATGACGCAACCTTTGTTCTGGACGGTCAGGAGAGCTTCGCAGCCTTCGGGAGCGCCAAAGCTTTGCTGTGCAGCGGCAGGGGTCGCTACCGCCAGAACAGACAGGATTATCCAAGGTTTCATCATTTCTTAACCCCTAAGGTCAGCGGTATTGACGTATGCCATGCCGCGTGTACGTACACAGTCTGTACGGGATATGTACGCGAGGCATATCACTCTGCCGCGACGGTGGCCGACTGACCCAGATACTCCAGCATTGCAGCAGCCGCGTCACGTCCATCGCGAATGGCCCAGACAACAAGCGAAGCACCGCGCACAATGTCACCGGCAGCAAAGACACCATCAAGGCTGGTCGCTCCGGTGGTGAAGTCCGCTTTCACTGTGCCCCAGCGGGTCACTTCCAGCCCGTCGACGCCCCACAGCTTGGGCAGGTCTTCGGGCTCAAAGCCCAACGCCTTGATCACGATATCCGCGCCCTCGACGTAGTCAGAGCCTTCAATCAATTCCGGGGCCTGCCGTCCGGTCGCATCCGGCGCGCCAAGGCGCATTTTCTGCACCTTCACGCCTGTGACAGGATCACCTTCGAAACCGTCAGGTGCAGAAAGCCAGACGAATTCAACGCCCTCCTCCTCGGCGTTCTGCACCTCGCGCTGCGATCCGGGCATATTTGCACGGTCGCGGCGATAAAGACATTTGACGCTCTCGGCGCCCTGACGCACGGCAGTACGGACACAGTCCATCGCCGTATCCCCGCCACCTATAACGACAACGCGCTTACCCATTGCGTTCAGTTCGCCGCTATCAAACTCCGGAACATCATCGCCAAAGCTCTTTCTGTTGCTGGCTGTGAGGTAATCAATCGCATCAACGATCCCTTCAGCACCGGAATCGGGCAAATTCCGTGTTTTATAGACGCCGGTCGCAATCAGCACCGCATCATGCTTGCCGCGGATCGCATCGAAGGACAAATCTTCACCCACATTGCAATTCAGGACAAATTGCACGCCGCCGTCTTCCAGCTGCGCCATGCGTTGCACCACGATGTCTTTCTCAAGCTTGAAACCGGGGATACCGTAGGTCAGCAAACCGCCGCCACGGTCGTAGCGGTCATAGACTGTGACCTGCACACCCTGACGACGCAGCATGTCAGCCGCCGCAAGGCCACCGGGCCCAGCGCCGATAATGCCGACGCTTTCGCTGCGTTCTGCATGGGGGCGGATCGGCTTGACCCACCCTTCCTCGAATGCGGTGTCAGTGATGTACTTCTCGACCGACCCGATGGTCACAGTGCCATGACCGGATTGCTCGATCACGCAGTTGCCTTCGCACAGGCGGTCCTGCGGGCAAATGCGGC